>JANRIZ010000080.1:0-10598 GCA_033764445.1 Verrucomicrobiia bacterium
CATTCGCTCGGACTCGATCCTTCGGCCATTTTTTGGAAACGCGCCATGGATATAAACGACCGGTCCCTGCGTTCGATTCGCATCGGTCTGGGTGGAAATGGAAACGGCGTGGAACGGATGGATGGATTTAACATCACCGCCGCCTCGGAGGTCATGGCGATCCTCTGCATGAGCCGGAGTCTGGAGGATCTCAAGACCAAGCTGGGCAATATCTTTGTGGGACTGACCCGTGAGGGAAAACCTGTTTATGCCCGGGATCTGAATGCCCAGGGGGCGATGGCGCTTCTGATGAAAGATGCCATCAAGCCCAATCTCGTTCAAACCCTGGAGGGAAACCCCGCCATCATCCACGGCGGCCCCTTTGCGAATATCGCCCAGGGGACCAACACCATCCTGGCCACGCAAATGGGACTTTCCCTGGCGGATTACGTGGTCACGGAGGCTGGATTCGGGGCCGATCTGGGTGCGGAAAAATTCATGGATATCAAGTGCGGATATGCAGGACTCGCGCCCCAGGCCATGGTGCTTGTCGCCACGATCCGGGCTTTGCGGCACCATGGCGGTGCGGAGGCGGCTGCGTACAACACCCCTGCACCGGACCGGGTGAAAGGCGGTTTTGAAAATCTTGAGAAACACATTGAGAACTGCCGAAAATTCGGACTGCATCCGGTGGTGGCGTTGAATCGATTCCCATCTGATTCAGCCGAGGAAACCCAGTGGGTCATTGATCGTTGCCGCGCCCTCGGCATCAAAGCCGTTGTGTGCTCCTGTTTTGCCGAAGGCGGAGCCGGAGCCGAGGACCTGGCGCGGGCCGTTGCGGAGGAACTCGCCTCCGGACGAAATTCCTTCAAACCGTTGTACGACTGGAAACTGTCCATCAAGGAGAAGATTGCGATCATTGCCCGTGAAATCTACGGGGCCGAAGGAGTCGACTACACAGCCCGCGCCGAGACGGATCTCCTGATGATCGACCGATTGGGATTGGCCGGACTGCCCGTGTGCATGGCCAAGACCCAGAAATCCCTGAGTGATGACGAGAAGCGAAGGGGACGACCCCATGGATTCCGTGTGACCGTTCGGGAATTTGAATATGCCGTCGGTGCCGGATTTGTGATTCCCATTCTGGGCGACATGATGCGGATGCCTGGGCTGCCTTCCATTCCCGCCAGTGTGGGGATGGATATTGATGGAAACGGTGTGATTACAGGTCTGTCGTAGGTGGGGGAAGGGGACGGTGAACGGTTGTGCGTTGCCGGTTCTCGGTTTCCGGGATTTCAGCGTTTTAAATGATTTACGGTACCGTCTGACCCCGGTTCTGACGTTCTTCACGGGGTGACTTTTTAAAAAACCGTTTATAGGCGCGGGAAAAATAATAGAGATCCTGGAATCCCGCCCGGAGGGCGATGGCTTGAATTTGATCCGGACTGTTTCGCACCAGGTCCCGGGCCAGAAACATTCGCTTTCTTTCCAGATAACGAAAGGGACTCATCCCCATCAGCCGCGTGAATTTGCGGTGGAAATAGACCGGATGCAACCCGGCCCTGGCCGCCATGGTCTCCAGTGAGGGATTTTCAAGGAAATGCTCATCCATGTAGTCGAGCGAATGGAGTAATCCTGCGCGGTCCGGATTTTCCTCAAGAGCCTGTGGATGGGCTTCGAAATACCCGGCCAGCAGGTCCAAAAGCAGGGATTCCAGACGCAGTCGGCATATCTGGGTGGGGGTTTGAAAATAGGAACCCATTCCTTCCGCCTTGTGGAAATCCGGAGTGCCCTTTTTCCAGGGGCGTGACCAGACCCGGGCGGCATGGGAAAGACACTGTTCCAGAATGCCGGAGCGGATCCGGAAATGGGCCCAGTACAGGTCCAAACTCTTTTCGCACCAATTGCGGAAGATCGGGCCGCCGGGAATCAGATAGACGCGGCCTCCGCGAATCTCCGTTTTCCTGCCGGCCAATTCCACCACGGCCGTCCCCTTCAGGCACCAGTAAAGGCGATGGGGATCGTGGGCCTTCCCTGACCGCTGCTGCCACGCCGGGGTGCAGAGATAACGACCTCCCTCCAGAAAATCAATGCCGGTTGCCACATTGTGAATCTTCATAAGGTTATGATCGTGCAAACAATTTATCATTAAGTCCATTTAAATGGGCTGATCAATGTGGGAAAAATAATAAAAAACAAATATGCCTACAGACATCTCACCCCTGACCCCTGCCCAGATCGAAACATTCAACCGGGAGGGATACGTCGTCCTGCGCGGGTTGATCCAGCCGGACGAGGTGCGGGAAATCCGGGCCGAGTACGACCGCCGGGTGGAAGAGACCGAGACGTTGAACAACGGCGCACTCCGGGGAAAATTGATCCAGTGTGCCGGGATTGCCACCCGGGACGAACGGTGGATCACCAAACCGTATATGGAACGGATCGTCTCCGTGGGCCGTACATTGATCGAACCGGAAATCGGGTTTTGGTACGACCAAATCATCATGAAACCCGCCGGGAATCCGGCCTCCACCCCGTGGCATCAGGATTCCGGCTACTGGAAAGGACTGGAGGCGGCGGTGACCTGTTGGCTGGCCCTGAGTGAAGTGACAGACAAACACGGTTGCATGGAATTTATTCCGGGAAGTCATCTGGAAGGACTCGCCGTGCACGAGGATGCCTCGAAACGCTCGGAAATCCGTGACGCCTTGGAAGCCGTGGTGGATTCCCAACGTGCCGTGAAGGTGACCATGAGCCCCGGGGACGTGTCCTTTCATCACAGTCGGACCCTCCACTACACTTCCGGCAATGCGGCCGCCACCCCCCGTTGCGGGTTGGTGACGCATCTGGGCGTTATGGAAAAATACAAAGCCCTGGGACTGTAGAGACGGAAAATTCCGATGTTTGCGGAAAGGCGGGGATGGGCTACTGTCTGGAGAGAAAGGCTGACGGCCCCCCCATGAAACACATTCTCATCGCCCTGCTCCTTTGTTCCACACTCGCCCTGACTTTTCCGGTCCAGGGTGCCGGGTCGGCCCCCGGGAAGGTTTTGTTTGTCGTCGCCCACAAGGACTTCTATTTTCAGGAATACGAGGATCCGCGCCGGGCCCTGGAAACGGCCGGGTACCAGACGGTCGTCACCTCCACCCAGGGGCAGTGTGTGCCGCACGCGAATTCGGGGCAGGGCGACCACGACGGGATTCTCAAGACCGATGTTTTGCTCAAGGACGCCAAAGCGGCGGATTACAGGGCCGTGGTGATTGTTGGGGGTTGGGGGGCCTCCATGTTCCAGCCCGCGTTTACAGGAAAGTATCAGAATGGTGAGTACAACCTATCGGAGGCGGATCGCAAGGCGTTCAACGACCTGATTGCCGCCTTTGTGGCAGAGGACAAAATCGTCTCCGCCATTTGTCACGGCAGCGCCAGTCTCGCTTGGTGCCGGGTGGGGGGAGTCAGTCCCCTCAAAGGGCGCAAGGTGGTAGGCTATCAGGGCGGAGGCCCCGGGTATACATTGGCCGGGAAGGATTTTGCGGACAACCAGCAGCCGACCCGCTGGCACATCACGGAAAATGGCGGGAACTGGCTGCCGGCCAACTCGGTGGGGGATCCCTCCACGGATGCCGATGATGTGGTCGTGGATGGAAGAATCGTCACCGCCCAGAACTACAATTCCGCCCGGCGTTTTGGGGAGGAGCTGGTGGCCGTATTGCAGAAGTCCGGGAAGTGATGCGCCGGGCCCCCTATTTCTGCTCGTGTTCCGTCAGTTTCGCCCCCGCCCCATCGGGCAGCCCGTCGCGAAAGGTGCCGAACCATTTGTCGAAGGGAATCGTGGACTCGCCGTAGTTGCATTCAAAATACCGGTGGTGCAGGTAATGAAAATAGGAACCCGTGGGCACCCTGTCCCGGAAAACCGGTCCGTCGAAGCCGTGATGGGACGGGGCGGGGGTCAGGGCCGTGTGTTGGAGATTGAAGATGAAGTGAAACGGATGGGAGGGGATGATCCAGTGGATGAGGACCACGCTGAAATACAGCAGGTGCTCGACCGGATGCATCGCCAGACCCGACCAGGGACCGGGATTCACATTTTTGTGATGCAGATAATGAACCGATTTGTAGAGCGGCTTCCAGTGGATCAGACGGTGGATCCAGTAGAAATGGAATTCCCGCCAGAACGGAATCAGGAAGAGAAGGACCACCGCATACAGCGGGTGGGTTCTCCAATCCAAAAAGGGGATCAGGTGGTTGCCCCAGGCCCACAGAAAGAGGACCTCGTAGGCTGTCCAGAACCCCACGCCACTGGCACAGCTCCAGAAAATATTGTCATAGACCTGGTTCCGAAACAGGAAGGAGGGGTTGCCGGTGCTTTGCCAGCGGGGGTCGTACTTCTTTTCCGTGCCCTGCAGCTTGAGGATGTACAGCAACAGATGCCAGGTGCCGGCCATCAGCCAGATCAGGGCCAGATTGCGCAGGAAGACAAAGGCGATCCACTGCCATTGCAGCGTGGCACAGGTTTCCAGTGAGGGGGTCAGATATTTCCAGGTGATCAGGGCGATGACCGCGTACATGACATTCCACGGCCAGAGATAGCCCGGCCATCCGAAGAGCCATTTGAGAAAGGCCGTCAGCCGGGGAGGCCATTGGAAGACGGGGGCATAACGGATCGGATCGGAGGGGCGCCATTCCCCACGGGAATTGCGGATGCCGCGGGCAGGAGTGTCGTTCATGGCCTTCACAGTAGCGGGACCGGGACCAAAATATCAATTGGACGGATGTCGTCATTGGTGGTCAAATTGCACAGTGCAAACAGATGCCTCCCCGGACCGGCTGCCCTTGGGACTCGATGAAAAGCCCCACATCGTGAGTGTCGGCCTGAACGTGCATGGGCGCCGGGCGGAGGAGGAGTTTGTCATGGACGGGACCTGGAGCCTGCATCTCTACCGGTGGAGGGGCAGTGTCACCTTTTCCGGGCGCGAATATGCCATCAGCCCCGGGACCGTGAGCCTGACCCCGCCGTATCGGCGGCTGCGGTGGAAATTCCCCCCCAAACCCTGCGTCCATTATTATGCCCATTTCCGGGTGCCGACAGTCTCCGGTCAGGCAAAAAGCGGGATTCCCATTGTGCAGAAGCCGGGGTCAAAATTTGAAGCATTGTGGCGGGAGATGGAATGGATCACCGGCAGGCACGGCTCCCATCCGCTGCGGGCGGAGGTCCGTCTCTGGGATGTGCTGCTGGGGCTGGCCGATGCCGGGGAGGCGCGGTCCGCCCCGGACCGGAGACTGCCCCCGGTCCTGAACACGGCGGTGATCATCATCGACAATGAAATCCGCGAAACCCTGCGGGTGGGCGTATTGGCCCGCCGGGTGGGGATTTCACGCAATCAGCTGATCCACCTTTTCAACCGGCATCTGAACATTCATCCCCAGGCCTACATCCATGCCCGGCGTCTGTCCCGTGCGACGGAGCTGCTGCGGTCGGAGTCCATCCCCATCCAGGCCGTCGCCGAGGAATGCGGGATGCAATCCCTGCAACAGTTCAACAAATTCATCCGACACAAGACCGGACTGCCGCCGAGGGCCTACCGCCGGGTTCTGACGGAATCCTGACTCCCCTCCCACGCAATGAGCGCGCGTTTGCGCACCGGGTCCCAGCGGTAATCGCCCAGCACCCCCGTTTCACGGATGACCCGGTGGCAGGGGATCAGATAGGCGAGAGGATTGGCCCCGACCGCCGAGCCCACGGCGCGGTTTGCGGAAGGGTTTTTGACGGAGCGGGCCAGGGTTCCGTAGCTGACCAGCGTCCCGGGTGGGACCCGTAACAGGGCGCGCCAGACGCGGACCTGGAACTCCGTGCCCCGCACAAAGGCCCTGAGGGGGGCCGTGGGATCCGCGCCGGTCCGGAAAATTTTTCCGGCGCATTTTGCGGCGAAGCCGTCGTGGCGGGAGAGGTGGGCGCGGGGCCAGTCATCCTGCAGTTTTTTCCAGTCGGCATTCTTTGCATCCGTCACAGTGAAACTGATGTGGCAGATACCGCGGGGACCTTCCGCGATAAGAACCGATCCAAACGGACTCTCCGCAAAGCCGGCATGGATATTCCAACCTGCGCCGCCGCTTTTGATTTCACCCGGACTGGCCGCCTCCAGCGTGACGCAGAGATCGTGAAGACGGCCCGGACCGGAAAGGCCGGATTCGAGCGAAGCTTCCAGAATGTTTTGCCCGGCCCGAAGCCGTTGGCGGGCGTCAGAGAGGGTCAGACATTGGAGGAAATCCTTGGGAGTGACCCCCGCCCAGGCGGAAAAAAGCCGGTGAAAGTGGGAGGGACCCAGCCCCGCCACCCGGGCCAGGGCGGCAAGGTCGGGCTGATCGGACCGTGACCGGTCCAGGAAACGGATGACCTTCGCGATACGCTCATATTCGTTCATGCCGGTGAGCGTAACATCCGTCCCGGACTGCGCCCACCCGATTCTTGCGGTCAAAAAAAACGCATGTCCCGGCGGTCCGGGCCTGAGACAAATGAGGATTGATTCAGGGGATCGCCGACTTTATATGCAGAGAATGGACGAGTTGATCATCAAGGACTACAGTTTGCTGGGGAAAAATGCCAAGACAGCCGTCGAGCAGGGGCTGGCCGGTGCGGATTGGTATACGTGTCCGGTGCCCAAGGACAAAATGCGGGAATTGCTCACCCGCAAGGACGGACCGGCGATCCGCGACACGATCATCTGGTTCGGGTTGCTCATCGCCTCCGGCGTGGCGGTTTATTATTTATGGCCGAGCTGGTGGACGGTGATTCCCTTTTTGATTTACAGCGTCATCTATGCCTCCAGCTCCGATTCCCACTGGCATGAGGCACTGCATGGGACCGCCTTCAAGACGGACTGGATGAACAATGCACTTTACGAAATCGCCTCATTCATGGTCCTGCGCGAATCCACCGTCTGGCGATGGAGCCACATGCGGCACCACAGTGACACCATTGTCGTGGGGCGCGATCCGGAGATTGCAGTTCCGAGACCCGCCAACATCAAAAACATGATATTCGCCTTTTTTAATATTGGGGCGGCCCCGGCGTATTTCCGCACGATGCTGCTTCACTGTACCGGGCGCCTCACGCCTGCGGAGGCCACCTTTATCCCGAAGGAGGAACACGGGAAGGTTTTTTTCAAGGCCCGGATTTATGTCGTCATCTACGCCAGTGTGGTCGGGCTGGTTGTGTACACCCAAAGCATTCTGCCCCTGCTCTACATCGGGTTGCCCAGTCTCTTTGGTTGCTGGCTCATGCCCATCTACGGATTCACCCAGCATGCCGGTCTGGCCGAGGATGTGCTGGATCACCGGCTCAACTGCCGCACTGTGTACATGAACTTCATCAACCGGTTCCTGTACTGGAACATGAATTACCATGTGGAGCACCACATGTTCCCGCTCGTGCCCTACCACGCGCTGCCCAAACTCCACGAGATCGTCAAGTCCGACATGCCCACCCCGTACCGGAGCATTTTCCACGCCTTCCAGGAAATCATCCCCGCGGTCTGGCGTCAGAGGACCGATCCGGGCTATTATGTGCGCCGTCCGCTGCCCGAGCCCCGACACGATGCCGCCCATCATCATTCCTCCAAGGCCATCACCACCACCTCCGCCGCCGATGCCGAGGGATGGATCGAGGTGTGTGAAAGTGACCGGGTCGATGCCGAGGACGTGATCCGTTTCGACCACCAGAAACGGACCTACGCCATTTACCGGACCGCGCAGGATGAGTATTTTGCGACCGATGGGATCTGCACCCATGGGAACACGCATCTGGTGGATGGATTTGTCAAAGGTCGGCTCATCGAGTGCCCGAAGCATAATGGACGTTTTGACATCACTGACGGTTCCGCCCAGCGGGCCCCCGCCTGCGTGGCCCTCAAAACGTACAAGGTCCGGGTCAATGACGGCCGGATTTTTCTCAATCTCTCCACCGTCACCGCTGCCGAGTCGGTCAAAACATATTCCTTCAAAGTGGTGAGCAATAAAAATGTGGCCACCTATATCAAGGAACTCGTTCTGGAGCCCGAGGATTCCAGCCTTCGATACACCCCCGGCGATTATCTTCAGCTTGATATTCCGGCCTATGGTGAAATCAAATTCAGTCAGATGGATATCAACGAACCCTATGCCAGCATTTGGAAAGCGCATAATGTTTACAGCTTGAGTGCCGTCAATGACATCGCCCTTCGCCGCAACTATTCACTGGCGACCAACCCTGAGACGGACAGATTGCTCCGGTTCAATGTGCGCATTTCCACGCCTCCCCGCGGCCAGGCCTGCAATGCGGGGCTGGGTTCAACCTATGTCTTCAATCTCAAGCCCGGTGACAAGGTCACGGCGATCGGACCCTTTGGGGATTTCCATATCAAGAATACGCAGAAGGAAATGGTGTACCTGGGCGGGGGAGCCGGGATGGCGCCCTTGCGTTCCCATATTTCCCATCTCTTTGAGACCCTCAAAACAAACCGCAAAGTTTCCTATTGGTATGGGGCGCGTTCGCTGCAGGAGGTTTTTTATCAGGACTACTTTGAAGGACTGGCCGCGCGGTTCCCGAACTTCACATTCCATTTGGCACTCTCAGAACCGCAGCCCGAAGACAAGTGGACCTCGCATACGGGCTTTATTCATGACGTGCTGCGGAGTCAATACTTGGCCAACCATCAGAACCTCTCTGAAGTGGAGTTTTATCTCTGCGGCCCCCCGCCCATGATCAAGGCGGGCAACGAAATGCTCAAGAGCCTGAATGTCAGCCCCAACCAGATTGCGTTTGATGAGTTTACTTAGGAGGGGGAGGGTGCTCGGCCTGCTTGCGATGTATATCGGAGTTGCCGGAACGCTCAACGGAATAGTGGCCACAGAATCACACAGAAAGCGCAGAATTTTATGAGCCACGGATCAAACACGGAACCACACGGATGGGGGATTGAATTTCTGTAGGGCGGACAGCCTCGTCGCCTTCATCCGCCCCGGCAGAGACCCGCTGAGAGATCGGGTTCTGCCACACCTTGCAGCAAACCTGGAAATCCGACTTCCGCATTTACTTTTCAACACGATTTACTAGATTGATCTGTAATCAATTTCCTATCAAGCCGTTATCACCAATCCCTGTTTTTTGGATAGGCAGGAATATAATTTGAGACTCCCTTTCCATGAAACTAGGCTCACTTCGTTTTAACCATTTCCGAACTCTAGTGGGGATGTCCCTGATTGGACTGTTCTTTTTTGGCTGGCTTCATCCCCATGTGTACAACAGTGCTCCAAAATCAGACGGAGAGTTTAGCCGAGATACTGTAGAAATTCTGAAGATATTGGATTGGCTTGGTGTCTTGCTCTGTTGTTGCATTGCCGTTTTGGCTCATTGGCTTCACGTTCGACTGGATATCCGAGACAACGAAGGTGCCGCTGACTTGCAGAAAGAGCCCCATCCCAGTGCTCCACCGAAGGCCGATGGTGTTGGCTGTCGTGGCATTAAGCCAGATGAATACGGTATTTGAAGAGATGCACGGCCAGCGAGGCAGGTCATCGATTTCTGCGTGGCGGATGATATGGTCCAGAGGAAACGGGCCAAAAAGGGACATGCAATTAGTCCAAGATTAGGAATAGAATGAGTTCCAGAATTAGGTTTTGACGGCAACTCCCCCGGTGGAGTGAGGGAAATGGAGGAGGTGCGATATTACTTAAAATCATGGCGATCCATCAAATCTCAGCTTCATTGACCGTTTGATATTCAGAGTGGGGTCGTTCCGTCCTGTTGACCTCTGAAATGGGAGCAAGATGCTCCCGCTACCATAAAATATATTGGAAGGTACGGCGTTAAATTTCGCGCAGTATCTCGTCCAGGCCGCTTAAACGGTAGCGGTTGCATACGGTGCGAATTTCTTCAAGGTCCGTCCCGGGATTTCTTGTCAGCAATTCTGTAATGTCCACTTTGGATTTCAGTCCTCCGGCATAGAGTTTCATGGCCACAAGCTGCGGCAGTGGTGCGAGCCTTAAAAGGCTGCCGGGACGCAGTTCGACCGGTTTCGTATGGAGAGCATCTTCAATCACTGCGGGAAATCGATTTGCAAAGCTCACAATCTGAATGAGGCCGAACGGACCCGTGACATCAATCACGCCGCCGAGCGGATCGGATTCATCCGGCTCGCGCAATTCTGCGTTGAATCCCTTATGTCGGAGGGAGGTTGCAATCGTTTGAAGGGTTTGCACGTCTGTATTGACCCCCAGATCAATATCGCGGGTCATACGCACATAATGGTAGGCGGCCATGGCAACGGCACCAATGACCACAGAAGCGACCTTGTGATCCTCAAGAATCTGCACGACTTGTTCAGCCGCTCGTAATAGCTCTTCGGGCTTTTCCATCGGCACTCAATCCTTGGAGACCGGAGTGATCCAGGCGAAACGTTCATTCATGCCCAGTGCTTCGAGGACTCTTTGCTCAATGGTCATGGCCCGCAGACGTTTCATTTCGGCATCAAATGATTGACCGGCACAGTGGCTTTTGCGCGCTTTTGGAAAGGTGTTTTCCGCATGGGGGGCAACGGAATTGTCAGTATTCACTTTTTCCATCATTTGATGGTGGCAACAGCGTA
>JANRIZ010000086.1:0-9839 GCA_033764445.1 Verrucomicrobiia bacterium
CTGGCCCTCACGAGCAATGACCTGGTTGTCCGCATCCTCTCCTACCCTCTCTGGAAATTGATCCACCGTCTGGCCTACGTCGCGGCCATCGCCCTCTTCATCCATCGCGGCTTCGGGACCCATGACGACATGCTGGGCAGCACGCTGGCTCTTTTTGCCCCGCTGCTCCTGCTCGAGATCCTCCGGGTCCTGCGCCAGATGTACAACTTCCTCGCGGGTCTGGTCCATCACATGCGGGCCGAACACCCGGCCTTCGAGGGGGTCCGAAAATTCCGTGTGACCCGGAAGGAGGCGGAATGCGACGACATCACCTCCTTCTATCTGGAGCCGGTCGATGGCAGAAAACTCAAACCCTTCAAGCCGGGACAGTTCCTCACCTATGAACTGGAGATTCCGGGGCATCCGGAACCGGTGGTCCGCTGTTACAGTCTCTCCGACGCGCCCCATCCGAAGCATTACCGCGCCTCGATCAAACGGGTTCCGGCCCCGAAGGACAAACCGGAGGTGCCTCCGGGTCTGGGCTCGAATTTTTTCCACGACCATGTGAATGTGGGCGACCTGCTCAATGTCCGCGCACCCTCGGGCAGTTTTCACCTCAATCCCCGCGGCAAAAACCCGGTGGTCCTCATCGGCAGCGGCATCGGGCTGACCCCGGTCTTGAGCATGCTCAAGGCGATGGCCGACCTCGGCTCCAAACGCGAGGTCTGGTTCTTCTACGGTGTCCGTAACAAGGGGGAGGCGGCAATGCAGAAGGAAATGGAGGCGGCCATCGCCAGATTGCCCAACGGCCAATTGCGCATCTGCCACAGCCAACCCCACAAGGAATCCGTCCAGGGCACCGACTATCACTTCAACCAGCGGGTGACCATGGACCTGCTCAAGGAGGCCCTGCCCCACAACCGGTACGATTTCTATTTTTGCGGACCGGGACCGATGATGCAGAACCTGGCCGAGGGCTTCGAGGCCTGGGGCATCCCGCCGGCACGGATTCACTTCGAGGAATTCGGCCCTTCCACGGTCAAACGCCGCGACGCGACCCCGGGGGCCGCGGCCTCGGCAACGATTTTTTTCAAACGCTCCGGAAAAAAACTCCTCTGGGATGGCAGACAGAACAGTCTTCTGCAATTTGCCGAAAGCCACGGGCTCAAACTCCGTTTCGGCTGCCGCGGTGGCGGATGCGGCACCTGCAAGGTCCGCCTGCTCAAGGGCGAAATCCTCTACCCGACCCCCCCGGGGGCCGACCCCGGACCGCAATACGTTCTCACCTGCCAGGGGCTGCCCAAGGGCGATCTGGAACTGGACGCCTGAAAATCCGGTGGATTTCCAAAAAAGTCACGGATTTGTCCGGAACAAAATTCCTGTGAAATTCGGCGCAATCTGTGGTTACCTCCCCTTGCATAGGAGAAATTTTTCAATAGTTTTTGGATCCGTGCCCCCGTCAGCCATTGGGGTGTTCCCGTCTTCCCCGGGGATCACTCATTGTTTCCCTTTTTTCTCATGGGAGAAGGGAAAGAAATTGCTCTATGGAAAGTCCGCTGGAACGGATGATTGTCCGTAATGTGCCTTTGGCCACTTCCCGGTGATCGGGAACGGAAAGGGTGGCAATGTGCCCCTCTTTGACAAGAATCATGTGGCTTCCCCTCTGGCGCACCATCTGCCAGCCGTCGCGTTCAAAAGCCCGGACCACTTCACGGCCGCTGAGAATTGGCAGCGACGGCATTAAACCGGAACCTCAACCTGACGGGTTTGAATGGTCAGGGGCATCCCCCTTTCGGCTCGCACCTCCAGACATAAGGCGATGGCTTCCTTGAGATTCTCGATCGCCTCTTCCTGCGTGGCACCCTGGCTGACACAGCCGGGAATCGCCGGGCACTCAGCCACCCAAACCCCATCCTCATCCCTGTCCAGGGTCGCCATGAATTTCATATCCCAAACATAACCGGGCCATGCCATAAAATCAATGCTTTGATCGTATGCGGTGCAGGGGACACCGTTGGGTTTTGATTTTTTCTGCTTTGCAGGTCATGAGGGTGGGAAGTGGATGTCGCCGACTATTTTCCAACAAAATTCCTGTGAAATTCGGCGCAATCTGTGGTTACCTCCCCTTGCATGGCACCTCCCTCCCTCGCCCGGTTTTGCAGGAGGCTGATCGATCTCTTTTGCTCCCTGCAACTGACGGTCGTTCTGCTGGCCCTGGCCATGATTGTGGTCCTGGCCGGAACCCTGGCCCAGGTCAGCCAGGGGCTCTACCTCGCGCAGGAGAACTTTTTCAACAGCTTTTGGATCCGTGTCCCCATCAGCCATTGGAGCGTGCCCGTCTTCCCCGGCGGCTCCCTGATCGTCTCCCTGCTCCTGCTCAATCTCCTCGCGGCCCATGCGCGGCGGTTTGTGCTGACGTGGAAAAAGGCGGGGATTTTCCTCATTCATTCGGGTCTGATCCTGATGCTCTCGGGTCAGTTGCTGACCTCTTTCCTGGCCGAGGAAACCCAGCTTGCCTTCGAGGCGGGTCAGTCCCGCACGTTTTCCGAAAACCGCCGGATCATGGAGCTGGCGCTGCGTCCGCTTTCCGCCGAGGGCACCCCCGGCACCGAGATCCTTTTTTCCCAGAATGACCTGCGCCCCGGGGCGAGTCTGACCGCACCGGGTCTTCCGCTGGTGCTGACGGTCGAATCCTACCATGAAAACGCCACCCTCAGGCGGCTCGAAAAGGCACCGGCCTCCGATGCGCGGGGCCTGGCGCTCCAATGGGAGGCCCAACCCCTCCCGCGTGTGCGCAAGCTCGACGAGGTGGACATGCCGGCACTTGCCCTGCGCCTCCAGCTCCCGGGTGATCCCACTCCGCAACGGTGGCTGCTCTCCCGGCAAATGACCCAGCCCCAGAGGTTTTGGGATGGGGAACGGTTCTGGGAAATCCAGTTGCGCGGCAAAAGACAGGTCCTGCCCTTTGCCATCACACTGCGGGAATTTGTCCATGAACGGTATCCGGGCACGGAGACTCCCAAACGGTTTGAAAGCAAGGTCACACTCACCCGGACGGGCGAGCCGCCGCGTCAGGCGGTCATTCACATGAACCACCCGCTCCGTGCGGAGGGACTGACCTTCTTCCAGGGAGGCTTTTCCAATGGCGACACCACCTCGATCCTGCAGATCGTGCGGAACCCCGCCTGGCCGCTGCCCTATGTCTCCTGCCTGCTGGTGACCCTCGGCCTCCTGGCGCAATTTGCGTCGAGTCTGTGGAGGACCCGGACGGGAAATTCGGCGGCGGTGGGACGGACCACCGCCAACCCGTCCACGGATTTTCACCGGGTGCGGATCGGATACGTTGTCATCGTGCTGCTCGTGCTGCTTCCGACCCTGACCGGTCTGTGGAAAGCCGCCCATCAACCGTGGGCCCACGCGCGGACCCTGCCGGTTTTGGTGGGGGGCCGGGTCCAGCCCGTGGATTCGGCGGCACGCCATGCCCTGCTCGTGTTGCGCGGACGGGAGGACCTGCCCCGCCCGGGCAAACCGACTCTTTCCGCCACGGAATGGTTTCTGGAGGTGATCTTTCGACCGGAGCAGGCGGATGAAAATCCGGTCTTCCTCATCCGCAATCCCGAAGTGCTCGATTCCCTGGGGCTGCCTGCGGGTCCGAAGGGGGTCTTTACCTTCAAACAACTGGAACCACTTTTCCTGGAAATCATCCAACAGGCCAAGGCGGCCGAAAAGACCGAGGCCCCGGCACGAAACGCCTTTCAACGGGCCATCCTGCATCTGGACCACAGTCTGGGTCTCTACGCAAAGCTCCGCCAGAGCTGGAACCCCGGCGGGGCGGTTCCGCTCAGCGAAATGGTGCGGGCCTACGGGGCGATCCTCGAACCCGGGAGCCGCGCGATGGCGGCCTGGAACGAAGGCCGGGCCTACGATCCGGCCCTGCTCAAACGCTTCGCCGACCTGGGCCGCATTTTGCGGGAGTCCGCGGAACAATCCTACGCGGCCCCGGTCTGGCCGGCGCGGCCACGCCAGAAACACTGGCATCCCATCGGCCAGAGTCTGCTCAACAGCGTGGAAACGGGGGTCATACCGGCGGCGACCCTCGAATACGCCGCCCTGGAAGCCGCCTACACCAAAAACGACGGACCGGCTTTTGACCGTGCGGCGGATCGCCTCCGGGAAATGGCTTCCCGGGCCGAGCCCCGCGCGTCACAGAAGGTCTGGTGGGAAACGGCCCTGTACACGATCAATCCCTTCGGCATGGCCCTGTGGTTTTACGGTGCCGCCCTGGTGCTGGCACTGGCCGCCCCGTCCCGTTACCGACCCCCATGCCTGGGCCTGGCTTTCTGGCTGATGGTCACCGGTCTGGTCTGCCACACCGCCGGGCTGGGCCTGCGCATGTGGATCATGGACCGGCCTCCGGTGACCAACCTTTATTCCTCGGCGATTTTTGTGGCGTGGGCGGGGGTTCTGCTCGCGCTGCCGCTCGAACGTTGGGCCCGCGATGGGATGGCCCTGATCGGCGGCGCGGCCCTGGGGCTTGGCTCCCTGCTCGTCGCCCATCACCTCGCCGCCTCGGGGGACACGATGGAGGTGCTGCAGGCGGTTCTGGATACGAATCTCTGGCTGTCCACACACGTGGTGGTCATCACCCTGGGTTACGCCGCGACTTTCCTGGCGGGCTTCTTTGGGATTCTTTATCTGATGCGCGCCCGGTTTGAAACCCACTTCTCCCCCGTGCAACGTCAGCATCTGGAGTCGGGCCTGTACGTGACCCTCTGCCTGGCCCTGCTGCTGAGTTTTGTCGGAACGGTTCTGGGCGGACTGTGGGCCGATCAGTCCTGGGGGCGGTTCTGGGGTTGGGACCCGAAGGAAAACGGGGCGCTGCTGATCATTCTCTGGAATGCGCTGATCCTGCACGCGCGTTGGGGCGGCCTGATCCGGTCCTTCGGACTGGCCCAAATGGCGGTATTCGGGAATATCGTCACCGCCTTCAGCTGGTTTGGGACGAACATGCTCGGGATCGGCCTGCATTCCTACGGCTTCATGGACGCGGCTTTTTGGGGGCTGGCCGGTTTCTGCCTGGTCCAGCTCCTGATCATGGTCGTGGGATGGAAACGGGCTCGCGTGTGAATACGGCCAGCCGCATGTGAAAGTTTTCACCCATTCGGAGTTTTTTGGAATTTCAGAAAAAATGAAAATAGCCGGGGCCGTTTGAGATTGTGCGGCTTTCATCGTATGTTACCCACAACGCAGTGAAACCTTTTTCCTGAAAGGAGAAACGGCATGAAGGCAACCCCGACACCCCCTCTGAACCCTCCGGATCACAATCTGACGGCGAGCATCCTCGAAATCGTCCCCGGGCTGGGGCATCTCTACAAGGGCCATATCCTCACGGGACTGCTCATCATGTTCCTCGGGATTCCCGTGGCCATGGTCAGCGGGGTCGTCCTGGCCCTGTGCACCTTCGGTCTGGGACTGTTCCTTCCCCTGGCCTTCTGGGTGTGGATGATCTTTGAGGTGTACTGGATCGACGATTGGGCCCACCGCATTTAGCGCCCTGACAGGGCTTCACATCAACCCTCCCGTGGGGATTCCCAGAGTGGAGGCGGGGACGCCTCCTGATGCACGCGGGACGCGTGCGCTCCCCAGGCCGTCCTGAAAGAATCCCCCCTTTTGTGCATTTTGTGCCTTGGAGTTCACCCCGGATTGATCGGGGCGGCCATCAATCCATTGAACGTTATGCGAGCGGAATTCGCCTTTAGACATTAGTCATTAGGAATTAGGAATTAGGCATTAGGCATTAGGCATTAAAAATTCACCCCCCTATCCGTGTCATCCACGGTCCCGCCGCTTTGGGACTTTCCATCCGGGGCACTCCTGCTAACTTCGGGGACCATGCCCTTTGAGCTTGTCTCCGATTACCCGCCCAATGGCGACCAGCCCCGGGCCATTCAAGAGCTGACCCGGAATCTTTCGGAAGGCCAGAAACATCAGGTGCTCATGGGAGTGACCGGATCGGGTAAAACCTTCACTGTCGCCAATGTGATCCGGAACCTCGACCGGCCCACGCTGGTCATCTCCCACAACAAAACCCTCGCCGCCCAACTGTATTCGGAATTCAAGCAGTTCTTTCCGAAAAATGCGGTGGAGTATTTTGTCAGTTACTTCGATTACTACCAGCCCGAGGCCTACATCCCCCGGACGGATACCTACATTGAAAAGGACTCCAGCATCAATGAGGACATCGAACGCATGCGGCTTTCGACCACCGCCAGCCTGCTCTCCCGCCGCGACGTCATCGTCGTTTCCAGTGTCTCCTGCATCTACGGTCTGGCCAGCCCGGAGGACTACTACAACATGATCATCCCCCTGGAGGTCGGTCAAAGGATCGGACGGGATGCGCTGCTCTCCCGGCTGGTCGAGTCCATGTACGACCGCAACGATGTGGCCTTCACCCGGGGAAAATTCCGCGTCCGCGGGGACACGGTCGAAATCTGCCTGGCCTACCACGAAAACGCCCTGCGCGTGGAATTTTTCGGGGATGAAATCGAGCGGATTTCCGAGATCGATCCGCTCACCGGACACAAAATCAATGCCTTTGAAAAATTCGTCGTCTTTCCGGCCAAGGCCTATGTGACCCCGGCGGACAAATTGCGCAAGGCGATCGGCACCATCGGTGTGGAAATGCGGGAACGGGTCACGGAACTCGAGTCGGTCGAAAAACTGCTCGAGGCCCAGCGCATCAAACAGCGCACCTCCTACGACCTGGAAATGCTCCAGGAAATGGGTTTTTGCAGCGGGATCGAAAATTATTCCCGACACCTGACCGGACGCCCGCCCGGCTCGCGGCCCTTCACCCTCTTCGACTTTTTCCCGAAGGACTTCCTGTTGGTCATCGACGAATCCCACGTGACCGTGCCCCAGGTCGGCGGCATGTACGAGGGGGACCGCTCCCGCAAAAATGTCCTGGTCGAGCATGGCTTCCGCCTGCGCAGCGCCCTGGACAACCGTCCGCTGAATTTCCCGGAGTTCGAGAGTCTCATCAACCAGGCCATCCATGTCTCGGCCACTCCGGGAAAATATGAGCTGCTCCAGACCGGCGGGCGGGTGGTCGAACAGATCATCCGTCCCACGGGACTCATCGACCCGCCGCTGGAAATCCGTCCGCTGGCCACACAGATTGACGATGTGATCGGTGAAATCCGCAAAACGGTCGAAAAGGGGGAACGGGTCCTGATTCTGACCCTGACCAAAAAGACGGCGGAGGACCTTTCGGATTACCTGCGCGAGATCGGGGTGAAAGTCCGCTACCTGCACTCGGATATTGACGCGATTGAACGGGTCGAGATCCTCCGGGCCCTGCGCGAGGGGAATTTTGATGTCCTGGTGGGGATCAATCTTTTGCGCGAGGGATTGGACCTTCCGGAGGTTTCCCTGGTGGCGATCCTGGACGCGGATAAGGAGGGCTTTCTGCGGTCGGAAACCTCCCTGATCCAGACGACGGGCCGCGCGGCACGGCACATCAACGGCAGGGCCATTCTGTACGCGGATAAAATGACCGATTCCATCAGGGGCCTGATCAAAATCTCCAATTACAGGCGTGAGCGGCAGATGGCCTACAACAAGGAACACGGAATTGTTCCCCAGGGGGTCATCCGTGCCGCGCAAAAAAGTCTTCAGAACATCGTCAAGGAAGCGCGAAAAATCGAGGAATCGGTCCTTCAAAAGGAAGGGGGCAACCTCGAAATCGCCTCCCTCCTGCTGGAACTCCAGCAACAGATGGAGCAGGCAGCCGCCAACCTGGAATTCGAACGGGCGACGCTTCTCCGCGACCAGATTTTCGAACTGAAATCCGCTCAAAACCCCCAAGTCTCCACCCCCGTATCCCCCCCACCCTCCCCGGAAAAAAAGAAGTCACGTCCCCGGAAATCAGCTCCATCCAATCCTTGAGCCGTCCACGAGCCACCGAAGCTGAATCCCGTGGCAGCACCCCCCTCACGAAACCCAACGGACTCTCGGATGAAATCTCAGAACAACGTTCCCTCATGAGGCCCAACGGCCCGCTGGGCCATTCCGAAATGGGCGGGCCCCAGCGGAAAGAGAACCTCAATCAAACAGGCCAAAATATTGCTGACAACACGGTAAACCAAGACCGCTACGGGTTAATTTCCACCGCCATTGCCATTGCCGTTACCACCACTGTTACCACCACCATTGCCACCACCATTGCCATTGCCGTTCTCAGACTCGCCTGTCACGAGTTCGACAGGGAGATAACCAATCCTTGCCTTGGGCATCCGGGCATCCAAACTTTCAGGGTCGGGAGCGACATACTCCAGATGCCCATCCGCAAAAATCACCAAGGCTTTGCCAGAGAGACGGAAATGGATCGTCTTATTGGTGGGTTTGTCATCAAATCCCTGGGCATCCTCGATCATGGGATTGAACGGACTGGCCGGACTGCTCGTGTCCACCTGTGCACCGGTCGCGAAAACCGCAATTTTGGAGGGGTTTGAAAGGGTATCCCGATTCAATACGTCGCCGTTCCCATTCCAACCTCCACCCAAAGTTACGTTGTAGGCATAGGGAATATAGGAGGTATCGACAAAAACGGCCTTCTTGGTTTTTCCTGTCATCTTGAAGGCGGCATCCCCCTTGACCTTGTGCCCTTTGCCCATGTACGACCCCAGGGTGCCATTGCTTTCATCGAGCTGACGGTTCCCGTTGGCGGCGGATTGATTGCTATTCCACGGCTCCGAACCAAACCACCAGTTGACCTGGTTTCCGGGATCGTTCTGCCGGTACTGCCAGAAATTACCCTCATGATCATCCTGGTACATGACTCCGGCAAGCTGGAAATCACGGAGATTGGCAGCAGCAACCGCCTTGGAGGTCTGCATCTGTGCGTTCCGATACACGGGATACGCGAGGGAAAACAACACGCTCACAATTACCAATGCGGCAATTGTTTCAATGAGGGTAAACCCCATGGATGATTTTGGGTGCGACACAGAAAATCAATTTTCTTAAAAAACTCCTATCAGGTTAGACATGGCAATAAAAAAGTTCCATAATGCCTTTGCACTATCTATTAAATTTTTTTCAGAAGCTATTTTACCGTGATTAAATTAATTATTATTTTATAAATACATAATATAAAAATATTTAAATAATTTATAGTAAATATTAAAAATTTCAAAAACACATCATGAATATGCAAGAAAAAAGACATTGAAATAGTATGTATTTTATAATTTACAATCCATCAATTTGTTTATCATTCATATCAATTTGATTGATAAATATTTACCTGCTCGACAGATGCCGACAATCCTGTCGCATCACCTAGATCATTGAAGACAACTGTGTCGCCATTGGGAGAGGTCCAACGGGCCGCCACATTTTGGCCGCCCCGATCAATCCGGGGTAAACTTCAAGGCGCAAAACACCCAAAAGGGGGATTTTTTCAGAACGGCCCGGGGAGCGCACGCGCCCCCGCGTGCATCAGGAGGCGTCCCCGCCTCCGCTCTGCGACGCCCAACGGGCCGTCGCATTTTTGCCATGAAAAAGCTCAAAACACACAAAGGGGGATTCTTTCTGAACGGCCCAGGGAACGCACGCGCACGCGCGTGCATCAGGAGACGCCCTCGCCTCCGCTCTGCGAGGCCCAGCGGGCCGATACATGCGAAGCCAGGGGCAACGCCCCAGGAAATGGGGATTCCACGAAAAAGCCCTGTCAGGGCGTCGGAATCACAGGACCGCTGAGCCCCCGTTTTCACCACAGACTTGTCCCGGATGGTTCGGGAGGTCGTAGAGGGACACAGAGAGAGAGTTTTGACACACCCTTCCGCCTCGATCTTTTC
>JANRIZ010000097.1:0-8511 GCA_033764445.1 Verrucomicrobiia bacterium
CTCGTGACCGCGGGAGGCACCTTCAGCCTCAATGTCCTCGCCCACGCCCTCACCCCGCAACGGCCCTGTCTGGCCGGGGAAATTGAGGTGTTTGATTCGAACTACTTCATCCGGGTGAAGGTGGCCCGGATCAATTCCAGATCGCTCGCGCCCTTGGTCTTGGCCCGGGCGTTCTCAATGCTTTTGTGCTCCATCCCGTTTTTGGTGGCGCGGCTGACCTCATAGAAGACCCCGAAATATCCGGGCGCCTCGGCCCCGGCGAGTTTGATGGCGGCCAACTCGTCGGTGACATTGTGTTTGGTCTCGTCAATCTCATTGAAAACCCCGCCCTTGCGCGGGTTGGCGGCATCAAAGGCCCCGGGATAAAATTCCACACACTCCGACAGGCACTCAATGACCGAAAACCCCTCGTGGTCGGTCGCCCGTTCCATCATCTTGAGCAGGTGGTTGGGGTTGGTGGTGGTGGTCCGCGCCACAAAGGTGGCCCCGGCGGCAATGAGTTTTTTGACGGGGTTGATCGGATAGTCAACGGAGCCGGTCACGTCGGTCTTGCTCTTGAAGCCCAGCGGCGAGGTTGGCGAGGTCTGCTTCTTGGTCAGCCCATAGACGTTGTTATCCATGATCACATAGGTGAGATTGATGTTCTTGCGGGCGGCATGGTCAAGATGGTTCCCGCCAATGGAAAAGGCATCCCCGTCCCCGCCAAACACAAACACGTGCAGGTCGGGCCGGGCCAGGCTTACGCCGGTGGCAAAGGGGATCGCGCGTCCATGAATGTAGTGCGCCCCGTGTCCGTTGACAAAATACGGGAAACGGCTCGAACAACCGATCCCGGCGATGGTCGTGATGTTCTCGACGGGGTACTGCTTTTTCTCAAGCATCTTGTAGTACAGGGCAAGCACCGCAAAATCCCCGCAGCCCGGACACCATGTCGGGTGGTCGGCGGTCAGGTCCTTTTTGGTGTACTTCGCACGGGCGTCCTGGGCGGGGGCCGCCTCCAGATTGACAACCGTTTTTTCCTCGCTGATGGCGTTGCTCATGGTGTTTTTCGTTTTTAAAGGGTGGATCGTATCGTTGACAGTTACAGACGGGAGATTTCCCGGGAGAGGGTTTCCTTGGCGGAATTGAGGATGTCGGCCACCTTGAAGTTCAATCCGTCGGACTTGCTGATGGAGGTGATCTTCGGATCACAATACCGCGCCCGCAGAATTGTGGCCAGCTGGCCGTACCCGTACACTCCCTCGTCATTGAGTTCGGCCACGTAGATGTGGTTGAACCCGTCAAAAATCTCCTCCAATCCGTTGGGCAGCGGATTGATGTGCCGGATATTCAGGCCGGAAACACTGTCCCCGGCGGCCCGGGCCTTGTCCACGGCCTCGCGAATCGGACCCCATGTCGAGCCCCAGCCCACCAGCAGAATGTTGCCTTCGCCGGGACCGTACACCTTCGGCGCCGCATATTCCTCGGCAATCTTCCGCAATTTGTTCCGACGCTTGGCTGTCATGGCCTTGTGGAGTGCCGGCTTTCCGGTGGGATGCCCGTATTCGTCATGCTCCAGCCCGGTGACCAGCGGATATTTCCCGTCGCTCATGTAGGTTCCCGGAGGCGCATGATGGGTCACACTCTCCACCGGGTAGGGAGTCCACCCGGCGGGTTTGGGTTTGAAATCGGGCATGATATTCTGGACATATTTCGCCAGATCGGGTTCGTCAAAGGCCTCGATGCGCGTGGCCAGGGCCTGATCGGTCAGGACAATGACCGGCACACTGAATTTGCGGGCGATATTCACCGCCTCAATGACCGTGTAAAAACAGTCCTCGACGGAATTCGGGGCAATGACCACACGGGGGCTGTCGCCGTGCCCGCCAAAACAGGCGATGTACAGATCACTCTGCTCCACATTGGTCGGCAGCCCGGTGGAAGGTCCGCCCCGCTGCACGTCGATGATGATCAGAGGTATCTCGGCCATCACGGCATACCCGATGGCCTCCGTCTTGAGCGAAATGCCCGGACCGGAACTGCCGGTGAGTGCGAGGTGCCCGGCATACGACGCCCCGATGGCCATGGACACGGCGGCAATCTCGTCCTCCGCCTGGATGAAGAGCCCGCCGTACTTGGGCAGTTCGCGGCGCAGATACTCCATGATGTCCGACCACGGGGTGATGGGGTATCCGGACCCGAACCGCACCCCGGCGGCGATCGCACCGATGGCAATGGCCTCATTTCCATTCATGGTCACACGCGGCAGGCCGGAGGCTCCCACCATGTTGTCGAACTGGTAGATATCCATCACGTTGCCCACGGGGAAACTGTACCCGGCATGAAAGGCGGCCAGGGCGTTGTTCAAAATGCTGGCATCCTTGGTGCCGAATCTCTCCCCGAGCAGTTTTTCGACCTTGGCCACATCCAGATCAAAAATTTTGATCAGCAGCCCGAGCAAAAACATGTTCTTGCCCTTGTCCCTCGCCGTTCCCCCAATGGCCTCAACGGTCAAACCGGTCATCGGGACACCGACATAATTGAAACTTTTGTTCTCCGTGTCGGGCTTGACGTGGTCGGAATCAAACAGGACGATCCCGCCCTTTTTGAGGCTGCCGATGTGGTCGTTGTAGGAGTGCTGGTAAAAGGCCACCAGAAAATCCGCCTGATCCCCGGAGGAGACAATCTCGCCGGAACCAATCCGGACCTGGAAAATGGAAGGCCCCCCTGAAATGGTCGAGGGAATGGTCATGTACGTCATCACATCCTGCTCGCTGCGCCCGGCCAGCCGGGCCATGATCGCTCCCACAGCCTGGATGCCATCCTGCGAATTGCCCGCAATCCGGATGACCGCATCGTTGATCTTCTGGATTTTGGCCTGGCGGTTGGCCTCCTTGACCTGCATTTTTTCCTGGGCGGACTTGGGATCAACGGGGTCGGAGCTTTTGGCGGCGGGAGTTCCCGCGTGATTCCCGGGGCTGATGGGGGGGTCTGAGGGCATGGTGTCAGATTTCAATGGGGGTTCTTTTTTTAAATGTGAATCGAGCCCTGAAGCTAGCACCGCCTCCCCCGGGCCGCAATGCAAAATCTTGACCGTCACTCCTAAGCCCCGATTCTTGCGATGGTTACAAACTTTGCACCACAGGACAATTTTGACCTCTTGACCTTTTCCCTCCTCCGGTTATGGTCGGGCCGTTTTCACCATCCCCCAACCCCCCTCACAGGAGATACTCACCATGGCCATCGCTGTCGGCACCAAAGCCCCGGACTTCACCCTCAAACGCAAGACCGCCGAAGGTCTTTCCGATGTCAAACTCAGTGACACGGTCGGCAAAAAAAACACCGTCATTCTTTTCTTCCCGCTGGCGTTCACCAGTGTCTGCACCCAGGAAATGTGCGAAATTTCCGCAGGCTTCGGCGCCTACTCCGGGCTCAATGCCGAGGTGCTGGCCATCAGTGTGGACAGTCCCTTCGCGCAGGAAGCCTGGGCGGCCAAGGAAAAAATCACGATCCCCGTCCTCAGCGACCTGAACAAGACGGTTGCCAAGGCCTACGGGGTTCTTCTCGATGATCTGATCGGTCTGGGCAGCGTCAGTGCCCGTGCGGCCTTTGTCGTCGACAAGGCCGGGGTCATCCAATACAGCGAACAGACCCCGACCCCGAAAGACCTTCCGAGCTTCGACAAAATCAAGGAGTGTCTCTCAAAGCTTCAGTAACCTCCCCCCCGTTTTCCCCGCAAAAAACCCCACGCCCCCCGGCGTGGGGTTTTTTGTTTGGCGAGAGCCGCATCGTCCTGGTCTCCGCGGTTCGAAACCCAGGCGGCCCTCACGGTTTGACCACGAAATTGGCCATGAAAAACATTCCCCCCTCCCGTGACTCTCGGGTAAATTGGCCGGGTGACGCCCCTGCTCGACCCTATCCCGGCCAAAATCGCCCTGCGCACGAGTGTGGCGGTCATGGCCGCGTTCCTTCTGGGTCAGTCCACCCACCTTTTCAATTCCTATTGGATTCTGGTCACCATTTTCATCCTCATCAATGCCGACGCCTCGGCGGTCTGGACCAAGGCGGCCCTGAGAATGGTGGGGACGTTGGCCGCGGCCTTCACGGGCGTGGGGCTGCTCTGTCTGTTCATCCAGCACCCGCTGCTCCTGGTCTTCTCCCTGTTTGTCTGCTTCACGCTGTGCGGCTACGGTGCCTCCGGCAAGGTCTATCCCTACGCCTTTCTGATCGCCTCGATCACCCTGGCTTTTATCGTCGCACTGGGATGGAAAACCCCGGCCAATATTTTTTACCTTTCCGTCTTCCGTCCGCTGGATGTGCTGCTGGGCATTTTGCTGCTGTGGGTCTGCTCCCGCCTGCTTCTGCCGGAGGCCTTCCGGAAGGATATCCGCCATCTGTGCCTCGAACACCTGCGGACGGTCCTGTCCACGGTCCGGGAACAGTCCCTGGCCCTGTGCTCCTTGCAACCATGGTCTCCGGAAAAAAGCATCGGCAATCTGGACCGGATCGACACACTCCAGCAGATCATTCTCCGGCTGGAATCCTCCCGCAACCGGCACAGCACGGAATTGCAGGAGGAACTGGCGGCGATCACCGCCCTGCGCTCCATGCTCATCAAACTCTCCACGATCCGGATCGACCCGCCTGCCGACGGATCCCCCCTGCTCCCGGAACCGGCGCGGAAACCCTTTGAGGCGGTCATCACCTCGGTCGAATCCCGGCTGCTGACCCTGATCCGGTGTCTGGAAAAAAACATTCCGGTCCCGGAACCGCTCCCGGGGGCCGCCCGCACCGAATGCGGGGACTTTTTCGAGACCATCCGTCAGTGGCGTCGGGAACATCAGGCGGAGGTCAACCGGACCTACCCGGTGCTTCGTTTTGTCGAAAAACTCAGTCACCTGAGCCATTTTCTGGATCAGTGCGCCGATCACCTCCGCCGCTCCCGCCTGCCACAAGCGCTCCCCGGCGGCGGCGATCACCCGCTGCGGGAGATCGCCCGCCAGGTCCTGGGCTCCTTTTCCCCGATCGACACACCACGGCTTCTGCAGGGGCTGAAACAGGGTTTGGCCATGAGTCTGGTGTTTCTGGCCTATTTTATCCTGCCATGGCCCGGGCTGGTGTTGTGCATGAGCACGGTCATCGTGGTCATGCAGCCGACCATGGGCAGTGCCTGGCGGATGCTGATGCAGCGTCTGGTGGGAACACTGATGGGCACGGCCTTCGGTCTGTTCTGTTTCCTTTTCATCTACCCGCACATGGAGGGGGCCTGGACGTTTCTGCCCTTTCTCGGGGCCTACGCCTTCTGGATCGCCTACAACATCGTCGCCCGGCCCAACCAGTCGGCGCTGTTCATCCTGGCGGGATTCAGCTACGTGCTCTGTGCGCTGGGCGGATTTCAGACTCCCGGTGACATGACGAATTTTTTCAACGCCGCCGGGGGTGTCATGGCGGGATGCCTGCTGGGCGGGGCCGTCAATCTGCTGCTCTGGCCGGTCCAGGCCCGCACGCTCATGCGCGCCAAACTCGCCGAAATCATTTCCCTGATCCGTGAAATCCTGCCCCTGGCCTTTGACCCGGCGGAAAGTCCCGGGCGGATCCGGGACCGCTCCCTCTCGATCCAAACCCGGCTGCTGACCCTCTCCGCAGAGGCGTCCGGTCTGGCACGCGACGTCCACAGCGAATCGGGCCAATGGGTCGTGGACCCGGTCCGCTTTCGCAATCTCCAGACCTCTCTCAAACTCATCCCCCTGCTGATTGTGGAATCGGGCTTTTTGTGGCGGCAATGCCGGGACTCGGCGCTCTACCGGGACACCTTCGCCCCGGAGGTCAACTCCCTGATCGCCGCCCTGCCCGATTGGCTGGCGGACCTGGAACACAACCTGGGCAGCGGTCGGCGCCCGGAGTCTCCACAGCCACTGCGGGATTGTCTTGAGGCTCTCAACACCCGAATCAACGCGCATTGTCGGAGCCCGGACCACGCCCTCTTTGAAAAAACCGCTCACTGGGTCGCCTTCTCCTCGCTGGTGGAGGTTCTGCGCCAGCTGACCGAGACGGCCGAGGCTCTGCCCCTTGAGTGGGGTTTCATCCAGATCAACCCCCGGGCCCCCCACCTCCTGCTCCGCGCCCTGAGGGGATGATTCCCGCGGAAGCCGGTCCTGTTGTCACCGATCCCGCCCGCCCCCTCTCCCCGCGGTCAAACCACGGGGTGCAGGGACCACGTCGCCGCGGGATCCGATGTAACGGTTCACAGAAAAGTGACATTCGTTGCAGCCTCATTGTCTTGACTTGCGGAGGCGGCCCATTTAACAAAAGCAGAAAGGGTTTTCCTTATGGGGCACACCACTCTCAGACCACTGCTTTGCGCCTTCCTTACCTGTCTGGTCTGGATTCCCGCCACGCAGGCGGCCACGGCCAAACCTCTCAAGCCGGTGCGACAAACGGTCAAAAGCGGCAAGTATGTCCTTAATGTCGTCAACGACAAAAAACAGGACCCGGCCTCGGCGGAAATCCGTGTCATCATCCGTGTCACCCTCTCGGGCGACAAAAAACCCATCAAACCCGAGGCGGTCTATCTGGAAAATGGCGACGGCGGGAAAATCGGGGCGGAGGACCGCGAAGACCGCAAGGTCGGCAACGAGGAAAATACGGGGCTGCCGCTGAGCGTCTCCCCAGGCTACCAGTCGGGCTCCGGCGGCTCGGTGGGGGTGGGTCTGGACCTTGGCAAACTCTTCGGACCGGATGGTGAATACAGTTATTCGAAGGTGGACTTCAAACGGACGGATTTTGTGGCCGGCCGCAAGCTGGTGGTGGTCATGCCCGACGACTCTGTCATCCGGGTTCCTCTCAAATCCATCGCCAAATGAGCCTCCCCCTCCCATGGCGGCTTTGGTTTCTGGTACTGGCCGCCGGGGTTGTTTTTGGCTGGGCGGAGTTTCTCCACGCCGGCTGCCCGAGCTGTGGCAGCAGTCCCTGTGTCTGCGGGGGAGGCACCCGCGAACGCGGCGGCGGCGGGGGTGTTGGCATCGGCATCAATATCGATCTGAGTACGATCGGCCGCCGCGAGAAGGAGGAGGATCCCTTTGGAGGCAGCAGTGTCAATATCAGCAACGACCCCGAACCGGTCCGTCCCCGCCCACCCCCGCCCCCGCCCCAGTGGCGGATTCTCGACATTCATCCGGTGCAGGTGGTCCAATCCCCCTTCCACGAAGCCCCCACCGAATCCATTCCGCTCGTTGAGGAAAAAAACACGATGGTCCGGGTCTTTGTACAAATGCCCGACAACCTCCAGCACACCGATGATGCGGTCTGCATTCTCCGGTGGAACGGACAGGAGGTCCGTCAACGCGCCTCCCTTTTCCGGCGCGGACGGACCTATGTCTACGGGGACGACTCCTCGGGGACCGATCCGGACAACCCGGCCAGTCCGGGGGCCCAAAAAACCGCGGCCATCAAATCCCAACTGGCTGACGGCAATGCAGCCGCGGCCGATCGCATTCTCAACAACCAGGGTGACCGCGACCGGCACTGGGCCTTCAATTTTCAAAGTGCCTCCCTTCCCGAAGAGGGCCGTGCCCCGGCCTCTCTCGAACTGGAGGCCGAACTCCTGGTCAACGGGGTGAGTGTGGCCAAACGAAAGGAACGCTCCGGGACGGAATTCAAAATCAAACCTTTCACGTTTCACGACGGCAACTTTCACCTGACCGTGGGCGGGGTGGTCACGGATATCCTCAACGACAATGAGATCAAGGAAATCAACGACGCCAACATGTGGAGCCGCAAGGCGAAACAGTACAAAAGGGAAATCGCCGCCCTCTACCCGGTCCCTCTGTCCCGCTTCCGCATCCGGATCCTTTATTCCTATGCCTTCATGCTCTGGGGTGTCGACGATGGCACGGTTTTCTCCGGCACCTGCGAATTCTACATGGAACGGTACCCCGACGCCGATGCGATCATTTTTGTGGCTCCGAACAATTTCACACCCTGGACGGTCGGATGGGCGGGGGTGGAATACGAGGGTTTCACCCCGGTCACCAGCGGAACGGTCCATATGATCGGCATCAACCAGTCCGCCTCGGGCCTGGTCGCCCCTCACGAAATCGGCCATCAGGACCGCTTCTTCGGCGGAGGCCATCTCAATGACCGCTGGGACAACTGGATCCGCGACGGCGTGGAGGGGGGCTACTCCCTCGTGGGCGATCTCATGGCAAAGGTCACCGGCAACAAGGGTTACTCCTCCGCGGGGAAAATGATGGGCCAGGGAACCGCTCAGGCGTTTGAACGCTCCCCCCAGACCGTCGAGGACGGTTGGGATGTCCTGGGGGTGCTGGGCAATCCCAACACGGTCCGGGGCCGGAATTCGCTGATGGTCCTGCAGGGAAATCAGGCCCCGTCACCATGGATTGATCTGACCGAATACCGGAAGCTGCTCAACATCATGGTCACCGGGGGGGCGGACCCGCTTCTGGCCCGGTTTTCCGGGGTCATCTGGAACGACGGAACCATCGAGGCCCGCGAACCCTGGCTGGCCATGGG
>JANRIZ010000104.1:0-6901 GCA_033764445.1 Verrucomicrobiia bacterium
TTTCATGAGGGCGACATCCTGTGCATACAGGTGATACTGGTCGCAGGCCACGTCAGCATTGGACCCGTCCTTGATCTTCCCAGGTGTGTGACCGTACACGTCCCACAAAGACGGACCCTTCCCATCCTCATTCCACGCACCTTCGACCTGGTGGGAGGCCGTGGCCGTCCCCCATAAAAAATTCTTTGAAAATGGTGTCATGGTGCCTTCCTCAAGGGGTTGCGCGTTTGCCGCACCATAACAAAAAGGGGGCGTCAATCAATCCCCCTTTGAACTTGTATGGACTTGCAAAAAAACAGTCTCCTCATGCAACATCCCAATATGTGAAGGAAACAGACCGGAGTCGTCTGTGTCTGTGGAATGGCCAGGATTTTTGTTGTATCAACTTGAAATACATGGAGTCAACCAATTAAAATTAATAAATTGACATCTTTGCGTTTGACTTGTCTGCCCCGATGCAATTTGATCAGAACCGTGATGCGCAACTCTCTCCTCATTGGTCTTGGCTGGCTCCTCCTGGGTCAGTCGTCGGCTCTTTACTCGGCCACAATGGACTACGCGGAGATCAGCATCATCCAGAAGGATGTCCGCATCAAGGCCGGAACCTCGGACCGTGTCGCCAAGGTCAAGGACCGTGTCACTCCCCCGGAAGTGATCGTGACCGGAGCCAATTCCCGCGCGGAGCTGATTTTCAGCGATAAAACCGTGGCACGTCTGGGTCAGTTGACCGTTTTTTCATTCAAGGCCGGCAGCCGGGATGTCACACTGGAAAAAGGTTCGCTTCTTTTTGACGTTCCCAAGGGCCAGGGCAAAACCAACATCCGCACGGCGGCGGTGACGGCGGCGATCACGGGGACAACGGGGCTGATCCAGACGGATGGCTCGGGCTACTACGCCTGTTACGTTTACGAAGGCTCGATCAACATCAATGGACAAAACCTCGTCCCCGGCCAGGGCTTTACCATCATCAACGGGGTGATCAACGTCATCAATTTTGACATTAACAAGGCCATGGAATCCTCCAGCCTGTTTTCCGAATTCGGCGAGCTGCCGGATGCCGATAAAATCAAGGCCATTGCCGAAGCCCAGAAGTCCGGCAGCAATCAGGGTGGCAGCGGCTATAACGGCAACTCCCCCGATGCCACGCTCCCCCGCAATCTGCGCATCGGCAAAGACGCTTCGGAAAATCAGGGTTTTGGAAAACCAAATGTTGGAACTTAACCGGCACCCCCGCATGATTCTTCGATTTCACCCCCTCACCACGCTGCTGTTGCTTGTTTTGTTCTCCCCTCTGGCACAGGGCCAGAACAATAAGACCGCCTCCACGGAAGCCGCCCGCCTCCGCCAGGAGGTCACCGCCGTCAATGCGGTCCCCTCCCATTTCGCCTCCGATTCCGGCACCATTGTCCCGGCGGATGATTCCTCCCAGTCTGCAAAGCTGTTCAAGGTCGGCTTCCACCAGGACCTCATGTGGTACTCCAACGCCACGCTCATCAAAAATGGAGCCAAAAAGGGGGATGCCGTTTATCTCCCTGCGGTGGATGTCTCCTTTTACAAGACACTGGGTTCCGGGTTTGCCGCCAATGCCTACCTGCGTCACGATACCTTCCTTTACCAAGACAACACGGCCCTGAATATGTGGGGTACCTTCTCCCGGTTTTCATTGGATTACACCTACAAGGACAAATGGCCCACGCTGTATGTCGGCTCGGAGCTTTACCGCTACGAGGCCTTGAATTCCGGCCAGGAAATCACCCGGGCCGTCAATTTTATCACGGGATTTGACCATGGAATCTCCCTCCCGGTTCAGGGCTTGAGCATGATTTACGGTTACCGTTTCGCACAGATCCACTCTGCCCCGAATATCAACAACTCCACCAATCATCGCGGCATCCTGGGGTTCTCGTACGAGATCAACTCAAAGTGGAACACCCAGATCACCTACATCTTTGAAAACGCCGAGTACTCAAAGGTCGTCCGCGAAGACACGCGCAACATCCTGGCCTGGGGGCTTAATTACAAACCTTACGACTGGCTGAGTGTCCGCGTCACCTCCAGCTTCGCCGACAACGACTCCAATTCTGCGCTTTTTGAATATCAGAATATCTCCGCCGGCGCGGGTTCCTCAATGTCCATCGCCTTTTGACCGTTGCCTGCCCGCACTGCCCCCGCCTCCGCCCCCCTCTTCCCGTCTCCCCGGTTGTATTTCAAATGAATCACGGGTACGATCGTCCCCGTATCCATTCCGGATCCCAACCCTTTTGCTTTAGACCCTCGTTTGAAACAGCCATACCAACCCTCCCCATTCTGGATTCATCTCCCCCGTCCGATGAGGGCCTGCGCCGCCTTCTTCTCCCGCCTCTTCCACAGGTCCACCCGCTACTCCCTCGACCATCTTGCCCTTTACTCCAATGAAACCCTCGGACCGGCTCAGCCGGATGAGGCATTGGCCCTCCACGGCATCATCTGCACGATCCGCCCCCTGTGCATTGTGGAATTCGGCATGTTCATGGGGCACAGCACCCGCAATTTCTACGAGGCCATGCCACCGGGTGCCTCTCTGTATTCCTACGACCCATATCTCCCCTCTCCCCGGGTCATTTCGCAGTACAGGGACCGGAACAAAACCTTCCGCCATTTTGAAAAATCCATGACCGATTTTGACCCCTCCGATATCGGCCACAAACCCGTGGATTTTCTCTTCATCGACGGACCCCACGACCTGCTGATCAATCAGGAAGCCTTTGAACGGATCCTCCCCTCGCTCGCCCCCCACGCGATCATCGCGGTGCATGACACGGGAACCTGGCACAGGGACACGATGCCTGTGAAACTCCATGACATGTTGTGGGGGTCGCATTTTGCGGCCCACGGGGACATCATCCTCCACCAGCCCGGTGAAAGGATGTTCATCAACTGGCTTCAGGAAACCCATCCCGAATTCCAACACATCCTCCTGCACACCACCCATACGCACCGCCACGGCTTTTCCCTGCTCCAGAAAAAAACACTCTTCCGGGCGACAGAGGACCGGGTCCGGAACGGTCTGCCGAATCTTGTTTTTTCTCACCACCCTCTTTTCCCCATCAATGGTGAGTTTTCCCTCCTGACTTCCCCTCCCTCTGGCTCACGTCAACTGGTGCCCGCCGTATGGGCGGATTTCGCCTCCGACTGCGACGGCCTTCACCCGCTGGAATATCACTCCTCCAAGAGTCCGACCTATCACAATATGGAGGAGGGCCTGCGGAGGGATTTTTTCAAAAAAATCCCCACCCTGATCGACTCCGGGCTGTTACGGCTTGAGGCGGATATCATCCGGGAACTTTCCGCCCCCGAACCCCAGACCTCCCCTCCGATTTCCCGGATCGTCATCCCCGTCCTCCTGCCTCCGTCCCCGGCCTGGCTGGGACATGTGTCGGCATGGCTCTGCCGCCATGACTCCCGCCTGCACATCTCCTTCCTGATCCCCGACGGAGCCAGGGGACCGGATGACCTGTCCGGTTTTTTACAGAATAACGAACAGGATCATGTCATCGAAAGGATCGGTCGTGCCACGCTGGAAAAAAACCTTCCCGATTGGCAGCGTAAAACCGGGATTCCGGATGCGGAACTTCAATCAGCCCTCATGCCCGACGGACACGTCACTCTGGGCTCCCTGTACAATCTGCTCCGGCTTAAAAGTCCGGCCCCCTGGCTGATCCTCGACCCCCGGTTCAATCCCGATCTGCAGACCTCCGAACTTCGCTCGTCAAGCCTGTCCCTGGCCCCCCATCCGTTTCCCAGACATGTTCCTCCCGTCCGCGTGCAAGATGCAACCTCCGATCCCCTGTCTCTCCACAAAAGGCTTCTTGGGAAAAACATTTCCGGACTCCTGCACTTCCGCGATGCGGGCCGTCTGAATCTCCGCAGGGGGCCCGCCGGGCTTTTGCAACAGGCCCTCTCCTGCCCCCCCCGGGTGGCAGCCACCGCCATTCCCGCCTCCATCTCCCTGGGGCACGCCCTCCAGTGCCACCCCTGGATGGTTTCCGGAGGGGATTCGCCCGGTGATCACATGCTGACCGAGGGGCTTTTTCTGCACCCGCCGGAGTGGATGGAATACGGCTCCCTGGCCCTGCTTCCCCCGCTCCAAACCATTCCCTTCCTGCCATCCAACCGGTACTCAATCCCGTCCGACCTGTTCCTGGGCCGTCTCCTGGATCCCACCCTCTCGGTCCTGACCCTTCCCTTCTCACATCGGCCCGCCTCCACGCCCCATGAGGAATCCTCCCCGGTGTGGTCACCCGAACGCATGCTGGTGGAGCTGGTGTTTCATTTCCTGAAAGAAACCACGGTCTCCTTTGCCCATTTTGCCGGATCGGCGGCAACCCGCAGGATGGCAGAACCCCTGACTCCCGCCCACCTCGGCTCGGCCCTGAGAACCATCACCACCCTGCATCCCACCCATCTCAGGACTCTTTGCCGCGACATTGCCTTTTCGACCGATGAGGAACATCTCAAGGCGCTGACCCGTTATCTGAACACATGCCCTTCCACAGGGGGCGGATCGGATCACGCCCTGAATTTAAGGGTTGGGATTGAGCAACGCCTGGGAGGCCACCCCGCCCTTGAAAATCCCCTGTTCCTTTCCACGCTTCAATCACTCGCAAACCACTCCGGAAAGCTCGTCTCCCACTGGGAAAAACTTTCCGCCGCCTGAGTCTTCATGCCCACCGCATCATCACCTTTTCTGAGAGGATCCTGTCTCCGGACGGATTCGGGGCCTCATCATGTCGTCATCACCCCCCGCCAAGGCGGCATCTCCCTCACCCTTTCCGCCGCCCTGTGGAAAACCCTGAACCAAAAATCCGAATTTTCCACCCTGCCGGAACTCATCGAATGCCAGAATCTCGAACCGGAGGAGGCGGCCATTCAGCGGGATGAATTTGCGCGAATCTTCAGGACGCTTTATGAAAACGACATCATTCTCAGTCCGGAACGCCTGCTAACGCGGATTGGTCCGCGACAAACCTCCGAAAACCGTGCCGAAATCGGATGGCTTTGCTGCCCCTCCCGCAACAATCCGGATCAGGCATTTTCCACCCTTTCCCCCCTGATCGAATCCATCCGCCAATGGGGACACCCTTCTCCCTCCCTGGCCCTGGCGGACAACTCCCCCTCACCGGACACAAACTCCCGCTACCGCGATCGGCTCGGGAAACTTTCCCAAACCTACAACCTGGCCGTCTGGCATGCCACTCCACACTCCCTGGGCGCCTATGCAAAGGCCCTGGCCGAAAAATCGGGGGTGCCGATCCAAACAACCGATTTTGCACTGCTCGACCCCATGGGGATCGGTTTTACCTGCGGGGCGTCCCGCAACGCGCTGCTGCTCCAATCCGCCGGATCCTGTCTGGCCAGCGTGGATGATGACATCATGATGAATCTCAGGAGTCTGCCCCGGCAGGATTGGCATTTCACCGGGATCGCCGGGGTCAACCAATGGCCCCATCTTGTGGGTCACACGCCTCAATCCGTCACCGACAAACTGGAATCCACCGAATTTGACTCCTGGGCTCATTTTCAAAAACATCTGGGTGCTGCCCCGCCCCCTCAGCTGAAAATCCATTCCCAGGCCCATATTCCCCCCGGCCTCATGGATGATCTGCCCTGCATGGCCCCCCGTATCCGGGTCATGTATGCCTCCTATTACGGGTTTCTCCCGTTCCATCAGATGCTCTTCCGTTACCAGGACAGTGCGACTTTTTTTTCCTCCCTCCAATCGGCGGGATCCTCCCTGGATCTGTTCCTGACCAGTCCCCATATCGCCTCCATGGCCGATGGCAACATCCTCTCCCCTTCCTCTCTCATGGCGGGAATGTTTTTTGGCCTGGATGCACGGGGCCTCTGCCCGCCCTTCATGCCCGGCTTTCATCTGGAGGACAATTTTTTTGGCGCACTTCTGGGGCATGCCGATCCCGCCGCCTGGAGCACCAAAATGCCGGTGGCCGTCCAGCACTCCCCCACCGCCCGTCATCCGCTCTTTGACCTGGAACTGTACGGACCCCACCCCTTTTACGAGGTGTCCCAACTCCTGACGGCACTGCTCCGGTCGATCCCCATCCATCACTTCCACTCCCGGGAATCCGCCTTCCCGTATCTGGCAGGGAAATTGCGGACCCTCTGCCCGGGATCCGTCGATGAGACCATGGCCCGTCTGGACGAATGCTCCCTGAAATATCTGGGGGACATGATCTCAAACATGGAAGCGAACATGGCCGATTCCATGGATCATCCGGAAAGCTGGAATGCCCAACACGCCGCATTTGTCGACGGACTGATCCAAAACACCCTGAAACAAAACTGGTTCATCCCCCCGGAAATCATCCATCGTTTCGGCTCCGAAAATGCCCCCGGGGTGCTGCACACGTTTCTCCGCCGCTACGCGGACCTCATCGAGGCCTGGCCCACGCTCTGGAATGCCGCCATCGAACTCAGGGAACAGGGAATCCGCCCGGCGGAAAAAATCTGACGGCAAGGCTGATGCCTAGTTTGCGGGGGCAAAATCGCTTTTGGCACCGACTTCCAAAATGCGTGAATCCGGGACTTTGCTGACAGGGGCAAAATTCCCTCCATGCCGGTGCTGTCCGTCAAAGGGTTCGTTCCCGACCTGATTATAGCAACAAATCATGCTCCAGCGGGGGTTGGGAGACTCGTTGGCGGCGGAGGCATGCAACGTGTTGCAATGGAAAAAACAGGTGTCACCCGGTTCCAGCTCGACATACACGAGCTCACACCGCTTTTTGATCGCCTCCACACGGTCCGGATTCGCACCGGCCTGGTTGCCCACGGTGCCATGTTCCACCCGTCCAAAATGGTGCGATCCCCGGAGGACCTGCAAACATCCGTTATCCCTGTTGGCTCG
>JANRIZ010000116.1:0-7318 GCA_033764445.1 Verrucomicrobiia bacterium
GGGCGGTGGCGGCAATTACCTGTGGGAGATCAACAACTTTACCGGGACGATGGGGGCCGACCCCGGTTGGGACCTGATCAATGTGACGGGGAATCTTGACATCACCGCCACCAGCGGCAGTCCGTTCAACATCAACCTGACAACCTTGACCTTGGCCAATGCAGCGGGCCTGGCGGTCAACTGGGACGGCAGCATCAACCAAAGCTGGACGATCCTCAGTGCGGGGTCGATCACCGGGTTTATGGCCGACAAGTTCAATCTGAACGCGGCCGGGTTCCAGAACCCGTACTCGGGTACCTTCGGCATCACCCAGTCCGGGAACAACCTGGTGCTGACCTATACGGCGGCCATTCCCGAGCCCTCGACGTATGCGTTGATGGCGCTGGGCGGAGCGATGGCGGCCTTTGTCCTGCGGCGCCGTCAGAACAGGAAGTAGTTCGCTGATCTTCAATAAAAAAGGGCCCTGTCTCAAACAGGGCCCTTTGTATTTTCAGTGACGGCTCGGTAGTCCGTCGAAGATTCCGCAAATCGATCAGGACTTGTTGTCCGCAGACTTTTCTTTGGAATCCTTTTCCTTGGACTCTGCATCCTTGGAGGTCTTGCCGTCCTTTTGAGTGGATTCGGATTTTTTCTTGGAACAACCACCACAGTTGCCGGCATTGACGTGGGTCAGACCCAGTGAAAGCGCGCAAAGGATGGTGACGAGGATGAGGAGGTGTTTTTTCATAGTGTTTGGAAACTTAGCCTATTTGCAGAATTGCACAAGGGGTCCCGTAAAAATTACTCATGACATATCTTGGGATGTTTTTATATTTCATAAAGTATTGCAATTAAATTACATGCAATAAATTCATTGATTTTTTATGGGGGATACAGATGGGGGATGGTGTTCCAGGAGAAGGCCGTGCCTGTCGTCCCGACGCTCACTGATAAAAGTCATGAGGGTTCGGCATTCAGTGCCGCATGATGGGACTGACTTGGGAATTGCCACCCACAAAAAAGCCCCGGAAAATTTCCGGGGCTTTTTGCATAAAGAGGGCTGCGAATCAGAGTCTGACCCATTTGCGGGTAAGGGCCGATTTTTCAACCGCGTCGAGTACGGCGTCGTTTTTCATGCCGTCCTCGAAGGTGGGTTGGACACTCCTGCCTTTGACCACCGCATCGATGAAGTCGGCGAAAGTGTTCACGAAGGTGTGCTCATAACCAATGATGTGACCTTCGGGCCACCAGGCCCCGGCATAGGGATGCACCCCGTTGGTGACGATGATGTCGCGGAAACCCTTGGCGTGGGCGGGGTCCGAGTCATTGAAGAACTTCAGGCGGTTCATATCCTCGAAGTCGAAGAAGAGGGAACCTTTTGAACCGTTGACCTCCAGAGTGATGTGGTTTTTGCGGCCCAGGGCGAACCGGGTGGCTTCGAGATTGGCAATGGCGCCGTTTTTGAAGCGGCCAATCCAGCTGACCGTATCATCGACCGTCACCTGGCCCATTTTTTTGCTGGCCTTGGCCCCGGCAAGTCCGCCACCCGCGTCGTCGAGGATGGGACGTTCCCTGATGAAGGTTTCCATCAGGGCACTGACCTCGGCGATATCGCCGACCAGATAACGGCCCAGATCGATGATGTGGGCGTCGATGTCCCCATGGGTGCCGCTGCCGGCAATGTGTTTTTGCAGACGCCAGACCAGTGGGAAATTCGGATCAACAATCCAGTCCTGTGCATAACGGGCGCGGAAATGGAAAATGCGGTCGCCCAGCTCGCCGTTATCAATCATCTTTTTGGCCAGGGCAATGGCCGGGATGCGGCGGTAGTTGTGGCAGACCATGTTGACCACACCGGCTTTTTTGACCGCGTCGACCATCTGTTTGCATTCCTTCTGATTCATGCCCAGGGGTTTTTCGCACAGGATCGCCTTGCCGGCTTTGGCCGCGGCAATGGCGATTTCGGCGTGGGAGTCGTTGGGGGTGGTGATGTCGACAATGTCGATGGCGGGATCATTGACCACCTTCCGCCAATCCGTCGCGTACCCCGCCCAGCCCAGTTTGTCGGCGGCGGCCTTGACTTTTTCCTCGTTGCGGCCGCAGATGGTCCTGAGGACCGGGCGCGCCTTGGGTGAGAAAAATTTGTCCACCTGACGCCAGGCGTTGGAGTGGGCCTTGCCCATGAAGTTGTAGCCGATCATGCCCACGTTCAGTGTCTTGGCCATAGGGAGTGTTTCCTTGCAGGTTTTGGGTTGGAGGTTAGGTTGTGCTCAGAAAAAGAAGTTGATTGAATCGCCACATTCAATAGATTGCCGCCGTGTTTGTAAATATTCTGAAATCAAAAATTCACCTTGCCACCGTGACCGACGGAAACGTCGATTATGAGGGCAGCCTGACCATTGACATCGCCCTGATGGAAAAAGTGGGGATGCTGCCCTACGAACGGATCCTCATCGGCAACATGAAAAACGGGAACCGGTTTGAGACTTATGCGATTCCGGGCCCCCGCGGCAAACGTGATATTTGCCTCAATGGCGCCTGTGCACACCTGGGCAAAAAAGGGGACCGGCTGACGATCATGTCCTTTGCCTCCGTGGACCCGAAAAGGGCAAAATCCTTCAAGCCAAAAAAACTCAATCTCGACCGGCAGAACCGTCCGACCCGTATCGGGTGAATAAACCGCCCGCGTCCGGCGGGGTCACTCCCTGGCGGCCGGTTTCAACTTCCGAAAGTTGTACATGGTGGCGGTCTGACGCTGGGTGGTGGTATTCAGGAACGAGCGGGCGGTCGTGGTCAGAACCAGTTTTTCAGGGACCCAGGCGCCCGAAGGCAGGCGTTGGGCCCGGTAGGAGAGGGTCGCACTGCGAAGGGTCGCAAAAGGCCAGGCAAGACTGATGGCCTTTGCAAGCGAGGCCTCGCATCTGAGTATGGCATGGGATTCCTGATCCAGCCACAAACGCCCCTTCATGTTGTTGAGAATCTTCTGGACACGGGAATGGTGTCTGATGTTTTTGCGGGGTTCAAACTCCAGGATCCATGCCATCCGTCCATCGACGGATTCCCGGCCTGTCAGTCTGAGGTCGTACCGCTCCACCAGCTCGGTCATGTCCATGGATTCCGAATAAAGCTGGGGCTGGTTGACCACCTGTTTGGGTGCCCCTTTTTCGGGGTTGGATTTGACGTGTTTGGTCGAGGTCGGTGTCGGGGAAAAATCGAAAACCCGGCCGGTGACCAGAACCTGTTCCCCGGAATGATCATCCTTGGCCAGCTGATAGGAAAGGCCCCGTTCGGTGATGACCAGATAGTTCGAGGTGGTTTCCTTGATCACCTTCCCGGTCTTGTCCAGCCGCTGTACGAGGATTTTTTCGTGAAAAATGAGATTTTTGAGCTTCTCCTCATTCCGCTGATCCGCCGCCAGGGACGCCTTGAGGATCTCTTCCAGGCTGGCACCCGCCAGGGGCACCCCCGTGATGAAAATAAACAGGGTCAGAAACGGAAAGTATTTCGTCATGACCGTTGCAAACAACCCTAATTTGTCCTAGTTTGCAAGGCTTTCATCAATTGTGGAATGCTTCGCTCCGATCCACCCACGGCAATCGGGCGCGGTTTTCCAAAAGGCTCATTTTTATGGCACACGTCAAATTATACATCCCAGGACCCGTGGAGGTCAGTCCCAAAACCTTTCAGGCCTTTTGCACGCCCATGATCGGGCATCGAAGCCAGGGATTTAAGGACCAGTACGCGGTCGCCCAGCCACGGCTTCAGACACTGCTGGGTACAAAACAACTCGTGTTTCTTTCCACCAGCAGTGCCTGGGGGGTCATGGAGGGGGCCCTCCGCAATCTCGTCTCCAAAAAGGTCCTCAACTGCATGTGCGGCGCCTTTTCCGACAAGTGGCTGGATGTGTCCAAACGTTGTGGCAAGGAGGCCGAGGCTTTGCAGGTCCCCTGGGGCAGCCCGATTCTTCCGGAGCAAATTGAGGCGAGGCTGGCAACGGGTCAGTTCGATGCACTGACCCTGATCCACAATGAAACCAGCACCGGCACCATGAGTCCGCTCCGGGAGATTGCCGCCCTCAAGGCGAGGTTTCCGGAGGTCATGTTCATCATTGACGCGGTCAGTTCCCTGACGGCCGTCCCCATTGAGTTCGACGCCCTGGGCATTGACGTGCTTCTGGCGGGGGTCCAGAAGGCTTTTGCCATGCCTCCCGGACTGACCGTTTTCACCTGCAGTCCCGCCGCCCTCCAAAAGGCGGCCACGCTCAGGGACCGTGGCTATTACTTTGATTTTGTGGAGTTTCAAAAAAATGCGGCGGAAAACATGACCCCCAGCACGCCGAGCATTTCCCATGTGTATGCCCTCAATTCCAAACTGGATGATATTTTCAATGAAGGACTTGAGACCCGTTATGCACGTCATGCGAAGCTGGCCGGTCTGACCCGCGCCTGGGCGGCCCGGCACGGCTTTACTCTTTTTGCGGAAGCAGGTTATGAATCCCAAACGCTGACCTGTGTCAATAATGGCGCCAAACCCGGCGGACGCACGATCGACGTGGCCAAATTTCAGAAGTTGGTCAAAGAAGCAGGTTATTTAATCGACGGTGGTTACGGGAAAATCAAGGGGACGACCTTCCGAATCTCCAATATGGGCGATGAAACAGAGGATTCAATGAATTCTCTGTATCATGTTCTTGATGAATCAATTAAACTGATTTAAACCCTGTTTTTATGCCTAGTTTTTTAATGTAAGTGCTTGCCTTTTGAGATTTTATTTAAAATCACGTAAATTCTCTTGCAATTCTTCTGACCTTCTGTAAGAGTAAGCCACATAACATCTAAGAAGAATCAAGGATTTGTTTCAAAAACGAAACCTGCTCAAACAAAAGAAAACATATGGCTAACGTGACAAAACGGGATCTGGTCATCAAAATCAGCAATGAAACTGGTTTGATCCAACAGGACGTTCTGGCTGTGATTCAAAAGTGTCTCGACCACGTCACCGACTACCTTGCCGAGGGTCGCAACGTGGAGCTTCGCAATTTCGGTGTCTTTGAGGTCAAAATCCGCAAACCAAGGGTTGGCCGCAATCCCAACGCCCCGGAAACGGATGTGCAGATTCCCGCACGTGCCGTGGTCAAGTTCAAGGCCGGCAAAGAGATGCGCAAGCGGGTTTTGGATTTCGGCAAAAAATCAATGCCCTCGGCCTCCGGTGGCGCCGCCGGGACTCCGCCGACCGCCTAAACGACTCTTCAGTTAGTTCTCCTGTAGTGTGTGTGACCCGCTCCGGCAACGGAGCGGGTTTTTTATCGGACCGAATGGATATCGCACAGGAAATCGGTCCGACCGAATCATGCGCCCAGTGGCTTGCAAAAAAATCTGGGTGACTCGCCGCCCGGCTCTGCTTAAGTGTTCTTCCCTTATGGCGTTCCAGACACTTCCCGGTTTCCGCGATTTTTATCCGGAGGACTATGCGGTCAAACAATTCATCATCAGCCGCTGGCGCGAGGTCTGCCAGCGATACGGGTTTGTCGAGTACGACGGACCCGTCCTGGAACCCCTGGAACTCTACACCCAGAAATCCGGCGAGGAAATTGTCCGCCAACTCTTCAATTTCACCGACAAGGGCGGTCGCGAGGTGGCGCTCCGTCCCGAGCTGACCCCGACCCTGGCCCGCATGGCCGCCGCCCGTGAGAGGCAGTACAAAAAGCCGATGAAATGGTTTTCGACATCACAATGTTTCCGGTACGAAAGGACACAGAAAGGTCGTTTGCGCGAGTTTTTCCAGCTCAATTGTGACGTGATGGGTGAAGGCAGCTTTGCCGCCGAGGTCGAGATTCTCGCCCTGCTGGTGGATCTGCTGCGGGAATTCGGACTGACCGACCGGGATTTCCAGGTCCGGTTCTTCAGCCGCGATTTCTGGCGTCTGTTTCTCACCAGCACCGATCTTTCGGTGGAGCCCGACAAAATCCCCGCTGTCCTGGCGCTCATCGACAAGATCGAACGTCTGGAAGGCGAAGCCCTGAACAAGGCCCTGGCCGAAACGGGTCTGGTCCCGGCGCAATTTGAGCGTATCCGCGATTTGTGCACACATGGATGGATGACCTCGGCCCTGCAGGACACCCGGGCGCAGGACGACATGACCCGCCTCCGCGACCAATATCTCCAAAAACTCGGGGACATGGGGTCGGTCGGCCGTTTCATCAAACTCGACGGATGCATCGTCCGGGGGCTCGCCTATTACACCTCCACCACCTTTGAAACCTTTGAGCTGGCGCAGAATGCGGAGGGCGGCTTCACGGGGCGCGCGCTGGCCGGAGGCGGACGTTACGATGATCTCATTGAAAAGGTCGGCGGGGTGAAACTGCCGGCCATCGGATTTGGCATGGGGGATGTCGTCCTTGGGGACCTGCTGCGTGAACGCAATCTTCTGCCGGCCAATCTCAATGCGCTGCAGGTGTATGTGGTGATCGTTGACGAATCCCTGCGCGGGGCGGCCCTGGGTGTGGTCAGTGACCTTCGCCGGGCGGGGTACCGGACCGATTACAGTCTCGCCGCCGCCAAGGTCGGCAAACAATTCCAAGCCGCCGAGGAGCGCGGCGCAAAATGCGCGGTGGTGATCGCCCCGGAGGAATGGGTCGCCGGCAACGTGAAACTCAAAAACCTCTCCACCCGCGAGGAAATTCCGTTGGCGAAGGAACAGATGGTGACGTGGTTGCAATCTAAACTCTGAGTCCCCGACTTTTTTAGAACACAGATGGGCACAGATGAGCACAGATTTTTTGTAATTTTTTTTGAGATAAATCGTCTTTATGGGAATGAATAGAGACCCTCAGACATATGGGATTGTCGGTGCCGCCATGGAGGTTCATCGGCACTTGAAACGCGGCTTTTTGGAGGCGGTATATCAGGACGCTCTGGCGGTGGAGTTTTCAGGACGGAAAATTGATTTTACAAGAGAGGTGTTGTTGCCTGTCTTTTACAAGAAGTTCAAGCTTCCCAGTTCCTACAAGGCGGACTTCGTCTGCTTCCAAAACGTGATTGTGGAAATCAAGGCAATGGTGTCAATCGGTGATCCTGAGGCGGCACAATTGCTCAATTACATGAAAATCACAAAAATGAAGATTGGATTGCTCCTGAATTTCGGGGCTCAGTCCCTCGAATACAAGCGACTCATCGGGTGCGGAGAAATATCTGGTGCCAAACAAAATTCTCTCTTCTCATAAAAAAAATCTGTGCCAATCTGTGCCCATCTGTGTTCCCCAAAAAGTATGATGTCATAGTGGTGGGTGCGGGTCATAATGGCCTGGTGTGCGCGTGTTATCTGGCCAAGGCCGGGCGCA
>JANRIZ010000117.1:0-22670 GCA_033764445.1 Verrucomicrobiia bacterium
GAAGCCGAAGGAGTCGTTGACGGCCACATTGACCTCGCGTTCGCGCGGGGTGTTGGCCGTGTAATCGAGATTGCAGGCGGGATCCTGATTTTCGAGATTGATCGTCGGAGGGATGATCCCGGTCTGGATGGTCTTCAGACAAATCGCCGTCTCCAAGGCCCCCGCCGCGCCAAGCAAATGGCCGGTCATGGACTTGGTGGAGCTGACAGAAAGCTTGCGGGCGTGATCGCCAAAGACACTCTTGATCGCCTGGGTCTCGCAGATATCTCCCTGCGGCGTGGAGGTTCCATGCGCGTTGATATAGTCCACATCGGTTGTGTTCAATCCGGCAAGGGCCAATGCATTGCGCAGGCATCGTGCGGCTCCGGCCCCCTCGGGCGCAGGCAACGTGATATGATGCGCATCGGTGGTGTTTCCGTACCCAACAATTTCCGCGTAAATTTTAGCTCCCCGTTTCTGGGCCTGCCCGAGCTCTTCCATGAGAACGACACACGCTCCCTCGCCCATGACAAAGCCGTCGCGGTCCTTGTCAAACGGACGGCTGGCTTTTTGCGGCGCATCGTTGCGGGTGCTCAAGGCCCGCATGGCGGCAAACCCGCCAATGCCCAATCCATTGATCGCAGCCTCGGCGCCACCGGCCAGAAACGCGTCGGCATCACCGCGGCGGATTGAAAGAAAGGCCTCTCCAATGGAGTGATTCCCGGTTGCACAGGCGGAAACAGCAGCAAAACTCGGCCCCTGCAAACCGTATTCAATCCCGATGACTCCTGTCCCCATGTTTGAGATGAGCATGGGAATGACAAAGGGGGACATCCGACCGGGGCCCTTGGTGTGCAGAACGCGATACCCTTCCTCAAGAGAGGTCAGCCCGCCCACACCCGAACCGACATAAACACCAAAGCGTGTCCGGTCAAAATTATCGAAATTGATGCCTGAATCCTCCACACACTTTTTGGCGGCGGCCACGGCAAACTGACAGTAACGGTCGTTGCGCTTGGCGTTCTTGGGCTCCTTGAAATACGGGGCGGGTTCCCAGTTCTTGATTTCCGCGGCAAACTGGCAGTCAAAGGCCGTGGGGTCAAACGCCTCGATGCGGCTCACCCCCGAAACACCCGTCAGAAGGTTTTTCCAGAAGGTTTCCAGGTCAAAGCCCAGGGAAGTGATGACCCCGATGCCGGTGATGACAACGCGCCGCTGGCTCATAATTCAAATGGAAATCGGGGCGGGAGAAACGTGTTCCTCCGGCCCCGGGGATTCAAAAGACAGACTACTTCTCGGTCTTTTCCTCAATGTACTTGATGACGTCGCCGACGGATTGCAGCTTCTCGGCATCTTCATCGGGCACTTCCACGCCAAATTCCTCCTCGAAGGCCATGACGAGTTCGACGGTATCAAGCGAATCCGCGCTCAAATCATCAATGAAGCTCGCCTCGGGCTTGACCTGTTCGGGGGTCACGCCGAGTTGTTCGACGATGATTTCTTTGACGCGTTCTTCGACGGTTTTTTCAGCCATATTTCTCCTTCTGTCTTGTTGTAAAATCGTTTGTTACATCACCATTCCGCCGTCTATGGTCAGTGCCTGTCCGGTCATGTATCCGGAGAGGTCGCTGGCCAGAAACCACACGGCATTGGCGACATCCTGACCGTCACCAAAACGGTTTAGCGGTATCTTTGCAAGTAAATTTTCGCGTATTTCCGGACTGAGTTTGGCGGTCATATCCGTCTCGATAAACCCGGGGCAGATCGCGTTGACCAGAATCCCGCGCGACGCAAATTCCCGCGCGGCGGATTGCGTGAAACCGATCAGCCCGGCCTTGGAGGCGGCATAGTTGCACTGCCCGGCATTGCCGATCTGGCCGACGATGCTCGAAATGTTGATGATCCGCCCCGACCGCTGCTTGAGCAGATTGCGGGTGAAGGCCTTGGTCACGTTGAAGGCGCTCTTGAGATTGACATCCAGGACGGCGTCCCAATCCGCCTCGGTCATTTTCATCAGCAACTGGTCGCGGGTGATCCCCGCGTTGTTGACAATGATGTCCACCCGCCCGTGGGCCGCCCACAGTTTTTCCGCCCATTCAGCCACGGCCCCCGTGCTGGAAACATCCACCTCATACGCCTCGGCGCGTCCGCCCTCGGCCCGGATCTCCTCCGCCACCTTCGCGGCGGAATCGCTCTGACTGACGGCCACCACCAGCGCCCCCTCGCGGGCGAGCTTCAGGGCGATGGCCCGGCCAATGCCGCGCCCGGCTCCGGTGACAACGGCAATCTTGTTTGCAAGGGTCTGGTTCATAAAAAAGGGTTCCTCCTTAAACAGGGTCCGCAGAGGTTTGCCAACTTGTTTTTTGCAAATAATGTACGGGCCTAAAGGGCCGCAAGTGTCGTCTCCAGAGTGGCGACATCCGAAACCGTGTGGACCACGGCGGCCTTGTCAATCCGCCACATCAGTCCCGAAAGGACGTTGCCGGGTCCCAGCTCGATAAAATGCGTGTGGCCAAGGGACAAAAGCAGCCGCATCGACTGCTCCCACCGGACCGACCCGGTCACCTGCGAAATCAGATCATTGCGGATTTCCCCCGGTGTGGCCGCCCTTTGCGCCGTAAAATTGGAAACCACGGGAACGGTGGGGATACGGACTTCCACGGGAGCCAGGGCGGCGGCCAGTTTGTCCTGGGCGGATTTCATCAGGCGGGAATGATACGCGCCGGCCACGGTCAACGGTATGGCCTTTTTGATTCCCTTCGTCTTGGCAATCTCAACCGCGCGGGCGATGTTTTCGGCTGCACCGGAAAGGATGATCTGGCCGGGGCTGTTGTAATTGGCCACATCCACATCGGCTTCCCGCGCGATTTCCACAGCCTGCACCTCATCGGCCCCGATCAGGGCGGCCATACTTCCGTGGGTGGCGGCACAGGCCTCCTGCATGAAAGTCCCGCGTTGCTGCACGATCTTCAGTCCCTCGTCAAAGGAAAAGGTCCCGGCGGCGGTATGCGCGGAAAATTCCCCGAGGGAGAGCCCGGCACAGGCGGCCAATTCCAGTGAAGGGCGATGGGCCTTGAGTACGGCCAGAGCGGCGAGACTGTGGACAAATATTCCGGGCTGGCAGTTGGAGGTATCGGTCAGTGCGGCTTCCGTGCCTTCAAAGCACACCTGGGAGAGGGACCGGCCCAGAACTTTATCTGCGGTCTCGAATACCTGCCTCGCTTCCGCATATTTTTCACACAAATCCCGACCCATGCCGGGGACCTGGGCGCCCTGGCCCGCAAAAAGAAGAACGTATTTCATAGAGGGCGTGAAGTCATATCCCGTTTCCTCCCCCCATGGCAATACATTTGTTGTGTGGTTCCACCCCCCAGCCTCCACGCAAAAGTCGAATCCCCCAGCAAGGGTTTTCAATCAATCGGGTTGACCAATCTCTCAAAGGAAAACGGCCGAAAATCAGCCATGTTACGCGTGTAAAAACATTTCACTCCATTTTGGAGCAATGTCACGGCCAGCACGGTGTCAAAAATATGGATGGCGGAGGGATTTTTTTGGGTTCCGGATTTTTTGATTCTTTCCCAAAATGACGTTTCATAACTGCAGTGAAGCACACCGCTTCGTTCACGCAGAAAAATGATCTGATCCATGGCGGCCTGATGTGACAGAGGGCGTTCCAGAATTTTCGGATGCCGGAGCCCCCGGTAAAACTCAAAGAGCACCTGATCACTCACAATCCATTCGCGGGGACGCGCCAACATCGACTCGTAAACGGCTTTTGCCTTGGGATGTTCCACACAGCCGCGATTGACGGCGTAAATGAGAACATTGGTATCCAGGCTATTCATGCAGCGCCGCCTTCATGTCTTGCGCGTTCAGCAGACAACGGCCCGCATTGACCACGGGCACCTGTTGACTCGGCCCCTCATGCGGAGGATAACGGTCCAGCCACTGGGCCGTGGCCTTTCGGATGATTTCGCTCAGGGGCACATCCTCCCTCTTGGCGAGGTCCCGCAGGCGGTCCATCATGGGATCCGGAAACAAAAGCTGAATCTTTTTCATGTATCCATCATATACATTGATACATGCATGTCAATCATTCACCAGGCACCCCGCAGGGTTTGATCAACACTTTCTCCTTCAAACAAGTACCCCATTGTTCTTTACGCTTTTTCCTGATAAAACTTGGATTGTCTTTTTTCGTGTGATGCAATTGCTGCATCCAATTATAAGAACAGTCATTGGATTCGCACTCAGCTTGATCGAGAAAATTTTCAAGTGGCTCATCACTATCGTTGTTTGCATGCTGAATATAAGCTTCTGTCAAGTCCGTGATGCGGGCAAATTGAAGTGTATAAAGATGGGCTCGCCACAGTGAATCCAGCATGGCCGAATACAGTTTATCAAAACCGCAATGCAGCAACATCTGATCACCAAAAGCAACAAAGTCCTCGAAGCCGCAAGCTTTAAAAACGGTTGCTCCTCTTTTTTTCTTGCGCGGTATGCTGCCGATGAAAGTTTCCAGGGCCGCCGGATGATTTCGAAAAAACACGCTGGCGATCGCAAGAAATTCATTTCGCAAAATGCTTTTTTTAAATCCAAGTTCTTTGAGCAAACGGTCAACAAAACCGACGCCCGCGAGTAAACGCTGGCTGACTTTCAGCGGCTTTAATTTAAGAAGAAGTCTGCATTCGGGAATCTTTTGGCCCTGTTTGATTCGACGCAGCATCCTGTCGTTAACCCCCAACTGCCCTGCCAGTTTCTCCTGCGAAATATTCTCAGACTGTACTCGGTTGGAAATCAGCGCTTGATAAAGCTGATTGGGAGAATCGTACCGCAGAAAACCTATCTCCTCTTCGCAGAAATTTTGATTGTTTAAGACCCTTTCACAGCTTTCGAGATAACAGAGACGCAATACCAAATCCCGAAAGAGGGCGCGTCCAAGCATATAAGATTCGCCGGGTTTGAAGCCAATGTTCTTCGCCCGTATCGGTGCGATTTCAGCGGCCCGTTTCCAAAGGCAGAAGTATTCATCCACATACTTTTTCACAAACCCATTGACGGTGGAGACATTGGGAAAGAGTTCCGCAATTAGTTCCACGAGTTTTTCTTCGATCTCGTCGTAGCTGCTCCGTTTTATTTCTTCTGCGGCTTTGATCCGATCTTGCGTCCTCGGGCTAATCGGCAACTGATGCTTGTTCGCCAGCGCGGGATTGAAGGAATTCAGCGCCTCAAAAATTGTCGCTACCCATCCGCCGGGGAACGGCGGATGGGCGGCGTCATCTCCACGCTGAAGCTTAATTTGATGCAGTTTGGCCTTGGCCATGACTTTTGGCTCCTTGCGCTGATGCGGGCGTGGATTTCGCGGCGGACGATTGGGCACGGGCAGGGAAACTGCCCTTACCCACATTGCCTCCGGATTTTGCTGTTGCACTTTGGATACGAGCGGAAGCTTGCGCGTTCATTTTACCTTTCATATTTTCTCCTTATAGTTTGGGCACTTGGCGGAATTGCCGGTGCTGGGCCTATGATAGCATCGAGCCTGATTTGAGTCCCGGACACAAATTCGCCAAATCCGGACCCGTGAGTAGGCCATCTCCAAGCCCTACTTCAACTCGGTCGCTAATTCGGCCCCCAGGGTTTCCCCTTCCTTCGCGTCGCCGTTCTTTTCACCCGCGCGGCGATGGGTGCCATCGGGATCAAAGACCACGGCCTGAAGATGCAGTTTTCCTTCCGCACATTGTGCATGCGCGGCCAGGGGAACCTGACACCCGCCGCCCAGTGCCCTCAAAAAGGACCGTTCTGCCATCACTGCGTGCAACGTGGCAAAGTGGCTGATCTTTTCCATCAGCCCGGCCACCCGTTCATCGCCATCCCGGGTTTCAATGCCGATGGCGGCCTGACCGACGGCAGGCAACATCATTTCCACGGGCAACCGTTCCCCGTATAAAACCTCGGCCCGGGCGGGGGGCATTCCGGGACCACCGGCGGCCACCCACGGATTCTGAATGCGGGAAATTTCACTCTGCGACCGCTGTATTTTTGTGGCGTCCAATTTGCCGTCGACAAACCTGTATCCGAGCCGGTTCATTCCTGCACAGGCGAGCATCAGCGCGTGGATTTCGGGGTTTTCACACAGCTTTTCCAAACGCGTTTCCACATTGCCGCGAATCTCGACAATCTGCAGGTCCGGCCGCGCAAATTGCAACTGGACCTTCCGCCGCAAACTGCTGGTGGCGACGGTCGACCCGGAGGGCAGGGCCTTCAATCCACCGGGGCTTTTGGTGATGAGATAGTCACCCGCATCCTCCCGCTTGGTGACGGCGCCGAGAATCAGCCCACCAGGCAAGTCCGTCGGCAAATCCTTGAGACTGTGCACGGCCAGATCGATTTTGCGACGCAGGAGGGCCACTTCGAGTTCCTTCGTGAAAAGTCCCTTGGTGCTTTGGGTGACCTTTGTCAGTGAGAGGTCCTGACGCTTATCCCCGGTGGTTTTGATGATCTTGATTTCAAAGCGGCAGGTTCGGTGGGCCTTTTCGAGAAGTTCCTTGATCTGATACGCCTGCGCCAGCGCCAGCGCACTCCCGCGCGTCCCGATCGTGTATAGATTGTGCGGAATCACACCGAGTTTTTAACCACAGTTTCCACGGATTGACACCGATTATTTTGGAATGCGTCGTATAAAAAATCGATTTATTCTCAATTCAAAGCCGCTTACTATTTTTCGGTATCAGCCTGCACGGTCACAATGCATATCAATATTCCCCAAAACTCAAAGGTATTGCAGTACCTTTCCGGAACAAAAACCGGAATGCCAGCATTCGCGGCATGGAACAGCGTCCCGGACCCTTATTATGGCTGCGGCTGTCATCCGGACATCGTGGAACGGCTGTGGGACCGGATCGGTCCGGCCCTGCCCAAAAATGGCCGTTGCCTCATCCATGGCACCCCCGCGCTCGCGCACCCCAAAAGCGGGGTCATTCTCGCCCTCGGCATCGGGACCCAATACGGATTGCGCCTCACCACTTCCCTGGCCGACGAGGCCATCAGGGCCGGTGCCAAAAAAGAAAACATCTGGAGTGATGGCAGCCGGATGAATATTCAGGACACTCTTGGCAACGACTGGTTTTTCGGATGTTGGTCCTCGAATGAGTCGGCCTGGTGCAGGACTGTTTATGATTGGATGGAGCATTCTCCATAAAGTCATATACTGATCAGACGGAGGAACATAATTCGACCTTGCAAGGATGCTGATCACAACGATAGATTGGGCCTGTGAATATCGACCTGATTCTGGACACCCTCAATCGGCATCAGGTGGATTATTTGCTGATCGGAGGCATCAACTTTTTATTGCGGCACAAACCCTATCTCACCTTCGACATCGACATCTTGGTCCGGGATGAAAAAAACAATCTGTCGAGGCTCAACCTTGCTCTCTGTGATCTGGAGGCCAAATGGGGCCCCAACGACCGTGCATGGGAAAAGGTTCCCTTGAACTCCGACTGGCTTAATCGGCAGATTCTTTTCTGTCTGACGACAAAACACGGACCTTTGGATGTCTTCCGGCAAGTTGACGGCTTGGAGAATCAATATGAGGATTGTGTCCGACAATGCGTTCAGGGCCGGACATCCGGAGGAATCACCTATCGCGGAATTTCAGATTATCATATGTTACAATGCCAGCTGGCCCTGCCGGAACACCTGCGCAAGGCTGAGAGGGTTTCAATCCTCAAAGCAGCACTGGAGCATCCATGAACCTCAAAGACACGGAAGAAACGAAAAGAAACCGGATGCAGGATCCGGTGACCGAGTGGCGGCAGCTTCAGGACGCCATCGAATTTGCCATCCAAAACAATCCGTTGGCGGCTTGCCGCAATACTCCGGCCTACCAGGCCCGACACGAAAAGGAACTGCTTCAATCCTTCGCGGACCGTCATGCGCTTTGATCACCCCACCTCATATAAATCTGCGTCAGCTCCGAGGGATCGCGAGCAAGTCTGCGGATGAGACTCCCCCTATTTCCCAGTCCGGATCATCTCCAGCATGCGCGTCACGGTCGGCGCAATGGGACCTGAATTGTCAATGACCACCGCATCCCCTGCCATTTTCAGCGGAGCGGTGGCCCGGCTTGAATCCTGCCGGTCCCGCTCGGCGATGGCATCATTCTGACCCTGTGCCGCACGGCGGGCGGCACGGACATCCGGGGACACATCGATGTAAAATTTGTACGGGGTCCCGGGAAAAACAACCGTCCCCATGTCGCGCCCTTCAAAAACCGCACTCTGTTCGTCGCCAATCTGGCGCTGGGCGGCCACGGCTATATCCCGGATCGCGGGTACGGCGGCAATTTTCGAAACATGCGCGTTCACCTCATCACTGCGCAACCAGGCATCCTCGATTTCCACGCCATTGATGAACAGAACAACCGCCCCCTCCTTCGGACGGGTCTCCATTGTGACCCCCGACAACCATGCCTGGATTGCCTCGGGCTCGGATAGATTCACTCCGTCCTGCAGGGCTCTCCATGTAAAGGCCCTGTACATCGCCCCGGTATCCACGTAGAGAATGCCCAATTCCCGGGCAAGGGTTCGGGAAAGGGTGCTCTTCCCCGAAGCGGCAGGTCCATCAATGGCAATAATGATTTTCGACGACATGTTTTTTAAATTTTTAAAATTCGGACGCCATCTGAATCTTCAATCAAATTTTGTTTGAGAGGCCAGCTACCCAGCTTGACCAAATAAACCTGAACTCCTTCCCTTCGGGCCAGCTTCATGGCAGGAATCATATCTGTGTCACCTGAAAAAAGAATGATTCTATCCACAAGTCTTTTCAGCGAAAGTATCGCCACATCGATTCCAATCCTCATATCGACTCCCTTTTGCTGGAAACCAGGATAGACATCTCCCGCATTGGGTGCGGCATGTGGCAGACTTTGATCCAGCAATCTCTTTTTGTATCGGTCAGAAAGTTCCCAACCCCGCGCTTTCAACTCCCCCCGGCGCATCGCGACATATTCCATCTGGCTTAACTCGTTAAAAAAATTTTTCCGGGCCTTGAATGAGGGCGTTGCCTGATAATCAACCTCACTTTGATCTATGGGGTTGGTCACTTTTTTATCAAAAGGCTCACAGTCATAGTAAAAAATCCTGAAAATTTCCTCCCGGTCCTCCAGTACGGACTTTGCACAATCCAACAACTGCTTCGCGGATGGCCAATTCATGGGCAGTTTTAACTGCTTCCCAAGACCTTTTGCAAACCAACCCCCATCAATCAATAGCGCTGCTTTTTTCATAAAAAAACCCGCATGCTGCCTTGCGGCAGCATACGGGCAGGAATATTTGCCGGCCTACCGGCGTAGCGGATTAATAGGATAATATGGCTACCAAACATAAAAGATCAAGTTTTGTTTGTAATACATTCAAAAATCACTTCCGGATGACAATTTTGTTCATATCCGCCTCGAAACCTGGATAGGAAGTGTCAATGCAATCACAGTCCTCAACGATCATTTCCCCCTCGCAGAAAAGTCCGGCCACGGCCATGGCCATGGCAATCCGGTGGTCCCCGTGGCTTTTGACCTTCGCCCCCCTCAGTTTCGCACCGGCACGGATGGCCATGCCATCCTCGTAATCCTCGACTTCCACCCCGACGGCCCGCAGGTTGGCGGCCATCACGGCAATCCGGTCGGTCTCTTTCACACGCAATTCGCGCGCGTCCTTGATCACGGTCACCCCCTCGTGCGCGAGGGCCCCGGCCACCGCCAGGATGGGCAATTCATCAATGACATTGGGAATTTCCTTCCCCTCAATGGTCACTCCCTTGAGTGCGGCCCCATCGACCTCGACCGAACCCATGGGTTCGTGTCCCGTATCCGCCCCGAGTTTCTCGGTGATCTTTGCCCCCATCCGGATCAGCACATTCAGAATCCCCGTGCGCGTGGGGTTCAACCCCAGATGCTCAATGCGCAGGGACGCCCCGGGTTTGGCCCCCGCGGCCACCAGCCAGAAGGCGGCCGACGAGATGTCCCCGGGAACCATGATGTTTTTTGACTTGGGCAATACGCCCGGGCGGATCGAATACTTCAACCCCTCGACCACCAGGGGCAGCTCCAGATACCGGAACATCCGCTCCGTATGGTCCCGGCTTTGGACCGGCTCGGTCAGGGAGGTGACCCCTCCGGCATACAGGCCTGCCAGCAAAATGCAGGACTTGATCTGGGCGCTGGCCACGGGGGATTCGTAATGGATGGCCTTGAGCGGGGTCCCATGAATGGTCAGGGGGGCACAGTCGTTGCCCTTGTCGCTGACGAGTTTTGCGCCCATTTGGGTCAGCGGCTTCATGACCCGGCCCATGGGGCGGCTGCACAGAGAGGCATCCCCGGTCAGTTGCGATTTGAAACCCTGCCCGGCCAGCACCCCGGCCAGCAGACGCATCGCCGTGCCGGAATTTCCGCAGTCAATGACCTTGCGCGGTTCGATCAAACGGTCCCCGGCCCCCTCGATGTGGAGGGTGGTCAAATCCGGGCGCTGGATGCTCACCCCCAGCCCCTGCATGGCCTTGACGGTATTCAGACAATCCTCGCTGTGGAGAAAATTCCGCACCTCGGCGGTCTGACCACCCCCGGCCAGACCCAGCAGGATGGCGGCGCGGTGGGACACACTCTTGTCCCCGGGCACGGTGAGGGTTCCCTCGATAAAATCGGCTTTTCTGACGTGGATGGTGCGGCTCATATCTCTTTTTCGGGCGGTCCTTCCGGGGGGGAAGACCTGCGGTTTCATTCCTCGGTCTTGGACCGGGGAGAAAGAGTCTGCCGCGCACGGGCCGCGCGTGCAAGAAAACTCAACAGGGCCGGGGTGTCCCCGTTTTCAAGCAGCTGGCCGACCCGGGAAAGTTCCCCCTGGAGACCTTTGAGCGCCTGCAGCACCTCGTCGCGGTTGGTCATCAATATTTCACCCCACAGACCGCTGTGACCGGCGGCCACCCGGGTGGAATCCCGGAATCCGTTGCCGCAAAAGGCCAGCGAGGTCGCGTCCGGACTCGTGGCAAAATTGACCAGGGCGGAGGCCAGCAGATGCGGCAGGTGGCTGACCCGCGCCACCACGGCATCATGTTCCCCGGGGGAAAGCTCCCGCAAAACCATGCCCAGGGCGATCCAGAATTTCCGCACCTGTTCCAGCGCCGCAGGGGCGGTTTCCCCAACGGGGGTCAGGATGCAGACGGCCCCTTCAAACAAATCCGCCTTGGCATGGGCCACCCCGGCGTTTTCACCCCCGGCCATGGGGTGACTGCCCACAAATTCGTTTTTCCCCCCCAGAACCGCGATCACATCCCGCACCACCGGGGTCTTGACACTCCCCACATCGGTGACCACGGCAAACGGCGAAAGATACGGCAACGCCCGCTCCACCACTCCGGCCATCGCCCCGATGGGCGTACACAAAACCACCATCTCGGCTTCTTCGACCGCCCGGGCCAGATCGGTCGTGACCAGCTCGGCCATTTGGCGGGATTCCATTTCAGCAACCGTCTCCGCACGTCGCGCCCAGACGGCCACCGAGCCGGCGACCTTCCGCTCCTGCACGGCCAGGGCGAGGGATCCGCCCAGAAGTCCTCCTCCCAAAATGGCGACCTTCGAAAATAACATGTGTTCCTGTTTCTACGCATGACGCCCCGGGAAACCAGAAGAAAGTGAGGGGCGGGAGGTCGGTTGAGCGTGCAGAATTCCGCAGGAGTCATCCGTCATCAGAAATCGGACATTCCCCCTGCGCCTCTCTGTGTCCTCCCGAACCATCCGGGACAAGTCTGCGGTTGGAACTCCCCCGGCACTACTCAATGTTCTGTATCTGCTCGCGGATTTTTTCCAGCTCGGCCTTCATCTCGACCACGCGTTTGCTGATTTCGATGTCATTGGCCTTTGACCCGATCGTATTGACCTCCCGGTTCATCTCCTGGATGAGAAAGTCGAGCTGACGCCCGACGGGCTCCCCCTCCTCTAGTGCGCCGGAGAGCTGCTTGAAATGGCTGTCCAACCGGGTCAACTCCTCGGAAATATCCGAGCGATCGGCAAAAAAGACGATTTCCTTGATGAGCCGGTCGTCATCCTGAGGCAAATCCACCCCGGCGTTTTTAATGCGCTCGTGCAAATTGCGGCGGTGCTGGTTGACCACCTCCGGGGCCCGGGCGGCGATCGCCCCGCGCAGGGACCGGAGATTCTTGAGGCGGTCGGCAATGTCCTTGCGCAGATGGGCGCCCTCCTTCTGGCGCATTTTGATCAGGGCCATCAGGGCCACCCCAAGGGCCTTGCTGACCAGCGGCCAGACCTTGTCGGCATCGTAACTCTCCGAGGCGGTCTGAAAGACGCCGGGCTGACGCGCCAGCAGTTCCAGCGATACCTCGCCCGATAGCTTCATATCCTTTTTGAGCTGACGCAGTGCCGTCAGATGCGCCTGGGCGACCGGACGATTGATGACCGGACGCGCCGAAGCCTGGCTGTCGAGCACATGGAACGAGACAGAGACCGAAAATTTTCCCCGGGCCGTTTTCCCGCCGATGGCCTCCTTGATGCGGGCCTCCAACTCCTCCAGCTCCCGCGGCAGCCTCACGGCCACCTCGCGTCCCTTGCTGTTGACGGCACTGACCTCACAGATGATCTGCCATTGGGGCGTGCGGGCTTCACCGCGTCCGTATCCGGTCATTGATTTCATGGCGGGCAGTAAACAGCCTCAAACACCACGTGAACAGAGAAAAAGGTGACCCCGATCAAACTGCAGCCCCTATTCCTTTTTAAACGGCTCCAATTGCGGGGGGCTCACGCTGTTGGTTTCCGGAACAGGTGCCGGAGCCGGCGTGGACTCAGGAACGGAGACCGTGGCGGCGGGGACGGGAGAGGGTTCCACGGGGGCGGCGGGACGCACGACCTCAAACTGACGCTCAACCCGGTTAAAGGCCCCCGGCACAGGCTGCTCGTTGGCATCCAGCAGCTCCACGCTCAGCCGGTAACTGCCCTGGGGCAGTCCGCGAAAGGAGATCGGACGCGAAAAATCGGTGGTGACCGTGCTCACCCCGTTGAGGGTGTAACGCACCTTGTGGCCGGAGGAATTACGCACGAGAAAATCAAGCATCACGTCATCGACCCTCGCGCCCTCGTACCGGCCCATGGGCTGGTTGACGAAGATCGAGGGGGTGCCCGGCGGGATGTAATTCTGGAAATCCTTGCGGCGGACATAAAAATGCAACTCCGCATAGGCCGTCTCGTTGCGGACCATCGTCCCATCCGCCCCCACCAGAACCGCCCGGACGGTGTGCCCGCCATCGGGCAGGTTCTGCAGGACCACCGGCGCATTGCGGTGACGGTGCAGCCGCGGGGTCTGGTTGTTGACGATGACCCGGATCGACTGGCCGGGCACCGTCAGATCAAAGTTTTCCGTCTTGAGAATCACATCCGCCCGCCCGATCGTCCGCACGGATTCGGGTTCGGGGGCACTGATGCGCACACTTCCCGCGCCACCGGAACGGCTTTCGGCCGGGGCCCCGGACAGGCTACCGGCAGTCGCCGTCCGGTCGGTCATGGTTCCGGGGGCACTGCTGTCGCGGGTGCTCTCGCAGCCCGAAAAAAGGATGACAGCGGCACCGGCGGAAAGGAGGGGGAGGCGAAAAAGATTGTTCATAGGGGGCGCCAAGGTTTCATTAGTGTTACGTCATGCCCTCCACCCCGTCAAACTTTTTGCCTGTCACAAATTACAGTCTTTGGCTCACGCTCAATTGCGGTCAGGCCTTTGCCTGGGAACCCTGCGGCGGCGACTCCCATGTCGGGGTCATCGGGACAACCGCGGTCCGGGTCACCCAACGGCCCGGGGGTCTGGAGTGGCTGGCCTCCCGCCCCCTGGACCCGGCGGTCCTGCGCCACTATTTCCAGACGGATGTTGATTTTGAGTCTCTCACCCGCTCCTTCCCCGCCAACGACCCCCACGTGCAGAATGCGGTGAGGTTTTGCAGAGGCATGCGGCTGCTGCGTCAGGACCCCTGGGAATGCCTCGCCTCGTTTTTGCTCTCCCCGCTCAAACAGATTGTCCAGATCCGCCAGGTGGTCGCCACCCTGAAACAATCCCTGGGCGAGTCCGTTGAGTTCCAGGGGCACACTCTGTACACGTTTCCCTCCCCGGGACGGGTCGCCCAGGCGGGTGAGAAAATTTTGCGCGCGTGCAAAATGGGGTTCCGCGCCCGCAACCTTCAAAGAACCGCGGCGCAAATTGCGGCGGGGGAGGTGGACCTGGCGGCGTTGGAACCGCTGTCCTATCCGGAGGCGGTGACGGAACTGTGCCGGCTGCACGGGGTGGGCAAAAAAATCGCCGACTGTGTCCTGCTTTTTGCGTACGGGAAACAGGAGGCCTTTCCCATCGACGTCTGGATCGAGCGCGTCCTCCACCGGCTCTACTTTCCAAAGGCCCGCAAAATGACCCGCGAACGCCTTGAAAAATTCGCCGCCACCGCCTTCGGGCCCAACGGGGGGTACGTCCAGCAGTATCTCTTCCATTACATCCGACACCATCCGCAGGTCATTGGCCTTGAACTCAAAACCCCACGTGCCAGAATGCCCCGCCTCCTCAAAAAATCCCCACCATGAATGCAACCTTCAAAATCGTCCCGGTGCCGCAGGGCCGGAAGAAAATCATCAATGCCCTCCTGGGTATCCTTCTGTTGATGATGGCCGCCCTTCCGGTGGCCGTCCTTTCCTCCGGCTGGTCCAAACCGGTGATGGCGGTCGGGGCCTCGGTCATCATTCTTCTGGCCTTGGCGCAATATTTTCTGATGTGGATCGACGGATCCGACAAGGTCACCTATACGGTCACTGGCGAGCATCTCCGGGTGGCCGGGGATGCCTTTTTCACAAGGACCGTGCCCCGTGGAAAAATCAGAGCCGGTGAGGCAAAAATCCTCAACCTCCACCAGGACCGGGAGTATGCGCTGGGACTCCGGGTGGGCGGCACGGGGCTTTTCTACTACAACGCCGGATGGTTTTTGATGGGCAACAGGGAAAGGGTTTTTGCCTGCGTGACCGACCCCACCCGTGTGGTCTACCTGCCGGTCGAGGGGGAACCCGCCCTGCTGCTGACCGTGGACCGTCCGGAGGAACTGATCCAATCCCTGCGGGCTGTTTCCGGCTGAGAGGCAGTGGGCTAAGTGCGGGTGGAGGTGGGAGGCCTGTTTTTGTACCGGGACTCCAGCCATAAAAGAGACAGGCTGATGACCGGAAGAATGATGTCGGTGACAAACATCGCCCCGGCATTTCCCGGGGCAAAATTGCCCGCGACAATCATCTGGTAAATGTGGCCCGCACCGGCCCCCCATAAAAAACAGGCGGGCCCGACCACGGCGGCCAGTCTCAGCCCAAACCCTCCGCGGAAGGCGAGAAATCCCACCACGGCAAATCCCAGGCTGGCCATCCCCACCTCCTCCTGAAAGGGGCTTTGCTGCCAGCCGATGAACCGGGCGGCCATCTCGCCAAAAAACACATGCATCACAAAATTGTAGAAAAACGACACGCCCACCGAAAAAAACAGGTACCACGAAAAGAGCACCTCCACCACCCGGCGTGCGTCAACGGGACGGGGCCCTGCCGCCGCGGCGATCCCGGAGGCGAGCAGGCCCAGGACCAGGAAGGTCAGGGTAAAATGGCTGAGAACAAATTCAATCATGCCCCCGCACCCTGCCTCCATTTGTCCCAAATGTAAATGAAAGGCGGCGCCATCTTTTCAGGGGTCTTTTCAATGGTCCGGTCAATCTCCTCCGTTTCAAACCAGCGTCCGTCCTCGATTTCCTCCGGATGCAATACAAACGGTCCGTTGTGACGGAGCGTGTACAGCCAGCAATGTTCAAAGCCGGTTTCCGGACAGGTGCCGATTTTCATGACCTCCTGCAGGGCCCGGGCCTCCGCGGCCTGTATGCCGATCTCCTCGCCCAGTTCGCGCACGGCCGCCTCCCGGTAGGTTTCCCCCGTATCGACGTGGCCGCTGCAGGAACTGTCCCACGTCAGCGGATGATTGTTTTTTTTCCGGGAACGGAACTGGAGAAAAATCTCCCCCTTGGCATTGAACACAAAAACGTGGATGGCCCGGTGATGCCATTTTTTCGCATGCACCTCCTGGCGCGGGGCCTGGCCGATGACCTGGTCATGCTCATCAACAACGTCGAATATTTCCATGGCAGATCATCAATCTAACAGACACGGCGCATGTTGCGGAAGTGCCAATTTTGAAAACCTCCAATAGTCAGCCATCCAACAACTTGCAAAGCTCCACCCACTGCCCCACCGAAAGTTCCTCCGCCCGGGCCATGGGCGTGGCTCCGATTGCCGTCAGTGCCCCCGCCAGGTCAAAGCCCTCCGGGACCGCCAGCCGGTTCTTGAGCATTTTGCGCCGTTCGGTGAAACCCTGACGCACCAGGCTCCGGAATCTCCTCATATCCCGCACCCGCGGGGCGTCGGGCCCCTGCGGGGTCAGCCGGGCGATGGCGGAGTCCACGGCCGGGGACGGGAAAAACTTGTCCCGCAAAATGTCCGCCACGTATTCGGTCCGAAACCGCAACTGCACCAGCACACTGAGCGCCCCGTATTCCTTGGTCCGGGTCTTGGCACACAGGCGCTGCGCCATTTCCTTCTGGATGGTCAGCACCACCAGTCTGAGCCGGTCACTGTGTTCGCAGAAAATCTCCACCAGCGGCGAGGAGATGTTGTACGGGATGTTGGCGATGATTTTGACCGGACCATTCTCCGCAAGAAAGGCGGGGAGCTTTTGAAGGGCGTCCCCCTGGATGAGGGTGAAATTCGGGTTTTGTCCGTACAGATCGCCCAGACGCTGGGCAAAACGCGGGTCCAGCTCCATGACCGTCACCCGCGTCCCAAGCTTCATCAGCGCCCCGGTCAGCGTCCCCAGCCCGGGTCCGATCTCGAGGATGTGGTCCGCGGGTTCCGGAAACCCCGCCGCCGCAATCTGTGTCAGGACGGCATCATCGTAGAGAAAGTTCTGCCCCATCCCCTTGCGGGAATGCACGCCCATCTGCTGCATGGTCTGGATCAGTTGCTGTCGGTCCATGATGTGTGCCGCCACAATGCACGGCCCGGCGGGAATTCTCAATGAAACTCGCATGTGTTTTTCCTGCTGGATTCCCCGGGGCGGATTCTGCATTGTGTCCTTCCATCGTGCGGCGGATCAGCGGACTTCTCCTCATTATCTGGCTTCTGGCTCCGGGTCTGTGCGCCCGCGCCGGGGAAACCTACACGGTCCGGAAAGGCGACACGCTCTACAAAATATCCCGTCAGCACGGCCTGCGCGTCAATGAGCTGGTCGATGCGAATCCCGTGCTGCGCACCCGGGGGCTGCAGACGGGCATGAGACTGGACATCCCCACCGCCGATGATCCGGACGAGACCGCCGCCCCGCCGCCCCCCCCCGAACCGAGCCGCCCCACCCCTCCCAGAATCCATGTGGTGGCCCGGGGTGAAACCTTTTCGGCGATCGCCCGAAAGCATGGCATGAGCCTCAAAACCCTCCAGCATCTCAATCCCTCGATCAACCCCCGCAAACTGCGGGTGGGGCAAAAACTGGTTCTCGTGGCAGGCACAAAGTCCGGTCCGGTCCGGTCTGGGGAACCCGAACCGACTCCCGGGGTCTTCCGGCCCTCCCTCAACCCGGACCTCGCCGAGGACGAGGAGGAGCCGGACTACCAGTACCTGACCGCCCGCATCCTCAAACGGATCGACGCACCAAAAATCGCCAAGGGCCGCTGGAAGTACATCGTCATTCACCACAGTGCGACCACCGAGGGAAACGCACGATACTTTGACTATTTTCACCGGACCGTGCGCGGATGGGAGAACGGACTGGCCTACCATTTTGTCATCGGCAACGGGGTGGACTCCGGTGACGGCGAGGTGGAGGTGGGCGGACGTTGGGACAAACAGCTTCAGGGCGGGCACATCCGCGGCGACGATCTCAACCAGGTTTCCATCGGCATCTGCCTGGTGGGCAACTACGACAAAACCCCGCCCAGCCGGGCCCAGATGATCGCCCTGATCGAACTGATCCGCCAGCTGGACCGGCGCTGTGGCAAACCCTACCCGGAGGTGCTGATGCACCGCGAGATCAATCCCCGCCACACCGCCTGCCCGGGCACCAAATTCCCGATCCGCCAACTGCGGGAGCTGCTGAAGGATTCGCCGATATAGGACACGCCCGAAATTTTTTCCGCAACCCGGACGGACGACCCCGTGTTGATCCCCAAAAATTTACAAGATTTTCGTGGAAAAACGTTCGCTTTGAAACCATAATAAGGCATCTTATATGTGGCAACCAGGCAGCTCACCTCCTTCATCGGGCTGGAGTTATTTTCAACAATCCTCGGCGTTCACCCTGATAGTGTTCCATCTGGTGTTTTTTGTTGTTTCAACAATTTTTCTGATTTTCCGTTCCCCGCTGATGGCCGATGCGATGGTTCTGGTCCCGGCGGATCTGATGGCCTGGCGTTTCTGGGAACTGGTGACTTTCCCCCTCTATCAGAACAACATCCTGACCCTGCTCTTCAATTTTCTGACATTCTGGCTTTTTGTCCCCTCGCTGGATTCGCATATCGGCAAGCCCCATGTGTACGGAATCTATATTGCCGGCAGTCTTTTGGGGGCGGCACTGTTTGTCTCAATGTCCCTTCTGACGGGCAACGGGAATGCCCTCCTCTTCGGGGCTTCCTGTGCGGCCTCCGCCTTGTTTATCGCCTTTGTCACTCTCTACCCGGAGGTTGATTTTTTCTTTGGAATCCGGGCCAAGTACTGGGCGTGGATTTCCGTGGCCATCACCACCTGGTTCCTCCTGGTCTCGCGCAACCCCCAGAGCCTTGCGCTTCTTGGTGCCATGGCCGCCGGACACCTCTATGTCCGTTCCCTGACCTCGGATTCCTTCAGCCTCGCCTGGCTGACGCGATTCAATCCCTTTCGGGCGAAAAAACGCGGTCCGGCCCCATACCGCCCCCAGCGGTATCAGAATCAAAAGGAGGCGGAAACATCCTTCATCAGCGAGGACGTGGACCCGATCCTCGACAAAATCTCCAACCACGGCATGCAGAGCCTCACGGCTGAGGAACGGCGCATTTTGGACAAGGCCAGCAAAAAGCTGGGGAAGTAGGGACGACCCCGGCCCTCAGTGTTTTTTGGGAGTGGGCAGAGGGGACGTCTTGTCGGCCACGGCCTGTCGGCTGGTCTGTCGCAGACGGATTGTCAGCGTCTCCATCATCTGTCGCGCCCAGGGGGGAAGCAATTCCAATTCCCTGCGGAAAACCTCCCGGCTCACAAACCATACCTCCACCTCGGTCCGGCAGCGAACCCCGGCGCTGCGCGGAGAATCGTCCACCAAGGCCATTTCACCAAAAATTTCCCCAGGCCCCAGAACGGTCAGGACTTTTTCCTGTTTGTTGACGACTTTAAAAACCAGCACCTCGCCGGACTTGATCACATAATAACCGTCGCCCTTGTCGCCCTCCGCAAAGACAACGGCATTTTTGGCGAATTTCTTAAAAACGGCATGTTTGGGGACTTCCGCCGTCTGTGCAAAACCGGAGAAAAACAGGCTGGTCATCAAAAGACATCCGAGTGCGGGAAACAAAATGCGCTTCATGGGATTCATCCTGGGCAGAAACCGCGCCGGGCATCAAGTCTGCTTGTTGAGCGTGCAGAAAGTTGCCGGTTCTCGGTTGCCGGTTGCCGGTCTCTCAAAAAAGTATCTGTGTTTGATCCGTGTGCATCCGTGGCTCTGCCTCACGTTGGGCGTTGAGCGTGCGGAGTCGGCCCATAGTCATTAGACATCAGAAATTTGACATTCCCCCCTCCCCTTTTGTGTCTTTTGTGCATTGGAGTTTACCCCGGATTGATCGGGGTGGCTAAATGTTCCGTTGGCCGAGTCGGTTGCCGGTCTCTCAAAAAAGTATCCGTGTTTGATCCGTGTGCATCCGTGGCTCTGCCTCACGTTGGGCGTTGAGCGTGCGGAGTCGGCCCATAGTCATTAGACATCAGAAATTAGACATTCCCCCCTCCCCTTTGTGTCTTTTGTGCATTGGAGTTTACCCCGGATTGATCGGGGTGGCTCAATATTCCGTTGGGCGTGCAGAAAAAAGGCCGGTCCCATTTTTTGGAGCCGGCCTTGAAAGAACCGAGAGGCGGAGACTACTTGAGACCCTGGACAAATTCGTCCAGACGTTCCAACCCGTCGCCGATGATTTCCATGCTCGTGGCATAGGAAAGGCGGATGTATTTGTCGTCGCCGAAGGCAATGCCCGGGACCGTGGCCACTTTCGCCTTTTCCAAAAGACGCGTCGCAAAATCCGTCGAGGTCAGTCCGGACTTGGAAATATTCACCAGCATATAGAAGGCCCCCTCGGGCTTGACGGCGGTCAGTCCTTCGATGGCACTGATGCGCTCAAACATGTAGTGGCGGCGCTTTTTGAACTCGGCGAGCATTTCCTCAACGGCTGTCTGGGGTCCGCGCAGGGCGGCAATCGCACCCTTCTGGGCAAAGGAAGTGGCGTTGCTGGTCATGTGGCTCTGCATCGCGTCAATGGTCTTGGTGATGGTTTCGGAGGCGGCCATGTAGCCCAGGCGCCATCCGGTCATCGCATAGGATTTTGAGAAACCATTGATCGTGATGGTGTGTTCGTAGGCCTCCCTGCTGAAACTGGCGATGGAGTGGTGTTTGGCATCGTCATAAACAAGCTTCTCATAGATTTCATCCGAAAGGATCAGCAGATCATCCTCCAGGGCCACTTCCACGAGCTGTTCGAGTTCGTCGCGGGTGTACACGGCGCCTGTCGGGTTGCCGGGGGTGTTCAGGACGAGCATTTTGCTCTTGGGCGAAATGGCCTCACGCAGTTCGTCGGGGGTCAGTTTGAAACCGTTTTCCTCCTTGGTCTGGATGATGTAGGCCTCGCCTCCGGCGAGCTTGACCATTTCGGGGTAGGAAAGCCAGTACGGCGCGGGGATGATGACCTCATCACCCTCCTGGATGGCCGCAAAAATGGCATTAAAGCAGGAGTGTTTGGCACCGCTGCTGACAATCACCTGGCTGGGTTTGTAATCGACCCCGTTATCCGCCTTGAATTTTTCGGCAATGGCCTGGCGCAACTCGGGCAGCCCGCTGGAGGGGGTGTACTTGGTGAACCCCGATTTCAGGGCCTCGGCCGCGGCCTCCTTGATGTGCGGGGGCGTGTCAAAATCAGGTTCACCGGCACTGAAACTGCAGACGTCGATGCCTTCGGCCTTCATGGCCTTGGCCTTGCTGTCAATGGCCAGGGTCATGGAGGGACTGAGGATTTTTCCTCGGTTGGCCAAATCGGGTATGCTCATAGGGGGCTCCTTATTTCTTCTTGGGGGTGGGTGGATGGTTCTACCGGATGCCGGTGGTTTTGTAAAACTCTTCGATCACGGGTTTGAATGTATTTTCGGAAATGTTCACGATCCTGAATTCCCGCTGCGCATTTTCCGCGGAATCCGAGGCGTGGGCGGCATTGACCATGATGCTGGAGCCAAACTCCCGTCGGATCGACCCGGGCGGGGCCTTGGCGGGGTCCGTGGGCCCGAGCACCTCACGGATTTTTTGCACGGCCCCGGGGCCCTCGTACATCAGGGCGATGCAGACACTGCGACCCGGCCTGTTTTTTTCGGAGGGCGGACAGGTGCCGGGACGGCCCCCGGACATGAATTCCACAATGTTTTCAAACTGGTGGGCGGCATTGACCGGTGCCAGCAGCGCCCCCAGACGCGTGCCCAATTCCTCGGGAATCGGAAAGTCGAAGGCCTCCTCCAGGGCCAGTCGGGCCCGTTTGCCCACGGGCTCGGCCAGTTTTTCGGCCAAAACCTGTCTGACCGGCTCATAAAACGCCTCGGCCTGCGCCACGCTCATCTGCAGGATCTTAAAACCCACAATGTAGAGACCGGTCCGCGAAAACATGTCGATGATGTTGCCGGGGCGTCCCGTGGGAAAACGGAAATTGTCGGGCTTGATCAGCACCAGCGTCCGTTCGGGGGAAACACCGGAGGGATAGGAAATCACGTTCTCAAGGACCCCGCCGTCGCGCTCCGAATGGCGTGCCCATACCTGAAGATCCGCCGCCGATTCCGCCGCGGAGGTCGGACACAGGACCGCCGGCTCAAAATAAATGACCTGCCCGGCGGGGTCGGTCACGTAGTCGCCATACGAACCGCGAATGGTGTCCCCGCTGGTGGACATGTGGCGGATGGACCCCACCACGGCACGGACCTTGGCAACCGCCTCCGGGCCCTTGAAAACCAGAACCAACACCCGGCGTTTCTGGCCGGTTTTGGGATCCGGACCGAGTTGGCTGAGGATGTAATCCCGGAGGACGGATTGAATCCGGCCCTGCTCCCCCTCCCGCGTCACTTTCAGGTGTGAGGCGAATTCCCGCACCAGTTCCGCAGAGGGCGCAAACATCCGCGCCGCCACCAGTTCGAGGGAGGTGCGGGTCAGCAGACGGTTGATCACACCACCGGTCCGTGATTTGAAGATGGAGGTCGGGGTGATGATGGCGTATGACAGTTCTTCGGGCATGTTCGGGATCAAACCCAGTCGGAACCGACAAAAAACCCCCGCTGGTCAAAGAGCGAGGGCTTCCGTCCTGTCTGAGCTTGAATCGGG
>JANRIZ010000145.1:0-11082 GCA_033764445.1 Verrucomicrobiia bacterium
CCAACGGACCACCGCATTTTGGCCACAAAAAATCACAAAACACACGAAGGGTGCTGTTTCAGAACCGCCCGGGGAGCGCACGCGCCCCCGCGTGCACCAGGAGGCGTCCCCGCCTCCACTCTGCGAGGCCCAACAGGCCGCCGCATTTTTGCCGCCCCGATCAATCCGGGGTAAACTTCAAAGCTCAAAACACACAAAAGGGGATTCTTTCAGAACTGCCCGGGGAGCGCACGCGCCCTCGCGTGCATCAGGAGGCGTCCCCGCCTCCGCTCTGAAACACTCCAGAAAATGGGTTTCGTGAGCGGACCCCCGTCCCGCGTTCCGGTCTCGACAAACGGCCTTTTTTGAACAAAATGCCCCCTTCACAAACCAAGGGAAGGAGTCTCCCCCCCTTGGGCCGGATACAATGAATACTATGTGGAAAAAGCTCTTCTGGATCGCCCTTCTGGCCCTGCTGATGGCAGGGGCGTGGCACTATTACCGCTGGCACCACCTCCCCACCTCGGTGACGGTCCGTTTTCAGGGCTTTTCCCCCGCCCCGGCCACCCCGGTCTTCATCTCGCTCGAAAGTCCGGCGGATCTCGACAGGCTCCGCGCGGCATACAGGGACTCAACGGCCAAACATGCCAGAATCATCGCCGATCTCAAAAAACAGCAGGCGGCGGTCGAACGCCAACTCGCCGACCTCGAAACCAGGGCGGTGGATGTGGATGGGGATATACGCAACACCACCCTCAGGTTTGAGGATGAAGCCAAAAAAATCTGGGAGGAGGAACAGAAAAAACTCCAGGCCGAATACGACAAACAAAAAACCGATCTCTACAACACGGTCCAGGAACGGGTCAAAAAACTCAAGCTCAACTACGAAAAGGTCATCCCGGTCAATACCCCGGAAGCCTGGCTCAATGCCTACCGCCTCGCCCTCTACGACGTGCCCAAGGAGGTCAATACGGCACTCGAACGCCAGTGGGCCGATGACCTTCTCGACAAATGGCACAAATACGACACGGAATGGAACAACCGGCTGAATCTCGCGATGCAAAAAAGCCGCGCCATTGACGACAAACGTGCGGCGGCGGTGGCCACACTCTCGGTCTCCAAACCAGTCACGGATACCCGTCGCGCCCCTCTCGAAGCCCAGCTCTCCCGCCTCAAACGGGAGCAGACGCTCCACGAGGAACAGGCCCGCTCCCTCAACGCCGATTTCCTCCCGCGTCTCCGCACCACCCTGGAGGCCCGGATGATCCTCAACCATGCCGCCGGCTCCTCCGGCTCCTCCTCCTTCGAGGACGTGACTCTCAAACCGGGCCCCTACCTCGTCTACCTCTTTCAGGACTCGGATCAGGGCGGTCAGGTCTGGATCAAACCCTTCACGCTCAAGCTCAAGTCAGCCAACGAGGTCACACTCCGGGCCGAGGACGCCAAACCGCTCATCTCGTATCTGGAATAACGGATGCTCCCACCCTCCCGCCCCTGTGGACGGACCTTCCCAAAAGCGTCAAAAAAGGGAACCCCCGCAAATTGGCCTGAAAAAGTCTTTTGCTCTCCCGCCCGGATTGGTTTTGTATGGGGATTGTCTCCATGAACGCTGCCGACATGATCCCTTCCGCCCCCCAGCGCGCCCGGCGTGCAGGCCCCCACCATGAGGTGGATCTTTCCTCCGGCCCGGCCCGGGATACCTACTCGGCGCTGATCCGGTTTCTCCAAAAACAGGAACCGGCCTCGGTCGAACGCATCCAGCTCCAGGCCCGCCGTCTTCTGGAGGAACTGGGCGTCACTTTCAACCTCTACCGGGATGGAACCGGACGCGACCACATCATCTCCTTCGATCCCTTTCCCCGGGTCATCACCCCGGAGGACTGGCAGTATCTCTCCAAGGGTGTCGCCCAGCGGATCGCGATCTGGAACGCCTTTTTCCGGGACATCTACGACGGACAGGAAATTCTCAAGGCGGGGATCATCCCCTTCGAGATCATCTACGACGATCCCCATTACCAGCGCGCCTGCATGGGGGTCCGCGTCCCAACGGATACCTTTGTCCACGTGGGGGCGGTCGATCTCGCCCGCAATGCCCAGGGTCAGTGGATGGCGGTGGAGGACTTTGTCTCCAATCCCACGGGGGCGATCTACGCCCTTCAAAGCCGCCATGTTCTGGGGCAGATCTGTCCGGAACTTTTTGACCTCGCCAATGTCCAGCCCATCGGCGGTTACCCGACAGAGCTGGTCGAGCACCTCCGCGGCTTTTCCTCCAGTGCCTCCTCGGAACCCCGCGTGGTCCTGCTCTCGCCGGGCTCCTACAACGTGGCCTATTTTGAACACAGCTATCTCGCCCGTCAAATGGGCATTCCCCTGGTCCGGGGCAATGACCTCATCGTCCTCAACAGCCGCGTGTACATCAAAACCATCGGCGGCCTCGAGCCCATCGACGTCATCTACCGCCGCATGGATGACCGCTACATGGACCCCCTGGCCTTTCAGGAGGACAGTCAGCTGGGCATTCCCGGTCTGATGACCTGTGTGCGCAAGGGAACGGTCACCATCGCCAACGCCCTGGGCACGGGCCTGGGGGACAACCGCGCCCTGATGGCCTACCTGCCGCGCATGGCAAAATTTTACCTGGGCGACCGTCTTCTCCTGCCCACGGTCAAACGGTTTGTCTGCCACGACCCGGATCAGCTCGACCATGTGCTGGAGGATTTTGACAACCTCACCATTCTCGCCACCACGGAGCGCTCCAACCGGAGCCAGTGGATTCCCTCGGAAATGTCGGAACCGGAGCGCAAGCAGCTCCGGGAACAGCTCCGGGAACACCCGGGGAAATTTGTGGGCGAACAGAAACTGCCTCTCAGTCTGCTGCCCACCACACAGGAGGCCTCCCTGCCGGGTCGCCACGCGGGTCTGCGCCTGTTTGCCCTCGCGGGCCGCACCACCCATGTCTCCCCCTGCACCCTCACCCGCTTCGCATTGGGGCCCGATTCCGCAGTCATCTCCTCGGGCCTGGGCGGGGGCATCAAGGATACCTGGATTCTCACCGGCACGGACCAGTCTGCCCCGGAGGCGCCGGCCATCGTCTCCTCGGCCCAGCGCCGTCTGCGCATGGGCAGTCGCGTGGCGGATAACCTTTTCTGGATCGGTCGCTACGCGGAACGCGCCGAAAATACCACCCGCATTCTCCGGGTCCTCCAACAAATCCAGCTCGAGGACCAGTCGGCCCGGCACGACCCCCTCCGCTGGGCCCCACTCTGGGAGGCCCTGGCCAGTGCCACGGGCCACCCCACCCACTTCTTCAAACGCTCGGGGCTGATCAAAAACCAGAATGTCTCCCACTACATCCTCCTCGACCAGAACAATCCCTCCTCGGTTTACAACTGTCTGGAACGCTCCCGCTTCAACGCCCAGGCCACCCGCGAATCCATCCCGCCGGAAGTGTGGGTGGTCCTCTCCCGCCTCCACGGGATCATCGAGCGGGCGGCCTTCTCCGGAAAATTCTCCGACCAGTACGAGATCCACCAGATTCAGGAGGTGCAGGACAAACTGCTCAACCAGCTCGACGCCCTCTCGGGGGCGGTCACCAAAACCATGCTCCACGACGATGGCTGGCATTTCTGGCAGATCGGGGTCCAGCTCGAACGGGCGGTGACGACACTGCTGGTCACCCGCCAGGTTTTTATCAAGCGCCAGGGCGAAACAAACCCCACCCAGCGTCTGGACGCCAATCTCGACACGCTCCTGCGCATGCTCTCAAGTCTCTACGCCTACCGCAGTCTCTACCAGTCCCGTCCCGCAGCCCTGCCGGTGGCCATGATGCTTGTCCAGGACCCGCAGCTGCCCCGCTCGGTCCTCTACTGCCTGCGCGAAATCGAAAAAAGTCTCCGCAGTTCCTTCGGCGAATCCCTCCGCGACCCGGGTCAGACGCCGCTCAAACAATGTTCCCGCCTCTGCGGCGAGGTCGCCTTCGTCGATCTCGAACCCCTGCTCCAGCCCGCACCGGGCGGACGCGGCGGTCAGTCGATCGGACGGCTCATCGATGATCTGACAGCCAAAACCTACCAGCTGGCCACCGCCATCTCCGACCACTATCTCCACCACCAGGCCTTCAACATTCTGCGCTGATCCTTCATCGGAATCTTCCGCCGCGACACACAAAATCACAGCATTCCGCTTTCGACGTCCTGACCAACCAGGCAATCAAGCCTGTTGGATTTCCCACAAAGGCGACTCCTTTTTTGAAAAAACGCCCTCATCCGCAAATTGCTCCGCCAGCCCGACAAGCAGACGCACCCCATAACCGGTCGCCCCCTTGCCCAAGTACGGGTGTTCGCGGGTGCTCCAGGCGGTCCCGGCAATGTCCAGATGGGCCCACGGCACCTTCTCCGCCCATTTCTCCAGAAAGGCGGCGGCGGTGATCGCCCCGCCGTACCGACCGCCGGTGTTTTTGGCCAGGGCCACGTCACTCTTGATCTGCTCGTGGTACTCCGGCCCCAGCGGCAGGTGCCAGAGGGCTTCCCCGGACTGGCGCGCAGCCTTCTGCACCTGATCGAGAAACCCGTCGTGGTTGCTGAAAAGCCCGGCCTTGTATTCGCCCAGGGCAATGATGCAGGCCCCGGTGAGGGTCGCCAGATCGACCATCGCGGCGGGCTTGAGTTCGAGTCGTGCATAGGCCAGGGCATCGGCGAGCACGATCCGTCCCTCGGCATCGGTGTTGAGCACCTCGATGGTCTTGCCATCGTAGCTGGTGATGATGTCGCCGGGACGGTAGGCCCGGCTGCCGGGAAGATTTTCCGCACTGGAAATGAGCGCCGTCACGTTCACGGGCAATTTGAGGGCGGCAATGGCGGTGATCGCCCCCAGAACGGCCACGCCCCCCATTTTGTCGAACTTCATCTCATCCATCTTTTCGCCGGGCTTGAGGGAAATGCCGCCGCTGTCAAAGGTGATGGCCTTCCCCACCAGCACGAGCGGAGCCGCCGACTTGTTTTTGGCCCCGCGATAGTCCAGACGGATCAGCCGCGGCTCACTTTTGCTGCCATCCCCGACGGCCAGCAGACCGTTGAACCCGCCCTTCTCCAGCATTTTGCGGTTGAAGACCATGGACTTGAGCCGGAACCGCCGCGCCAGGGTCACGGCCTCCTCGGCCAGTGTTTCGGGATTGATCACATTCCCGGGCAGATTACCCAGGGCCCGGACCCGGTTGACGGCCTCGCCCATGATCCGTCCACGCTCAACGGCCTCGCTGACCCTTCCCGCGCTGCGTCCCTCCACGACAAAGTCGATCTGCGAGACGCGGACCGGTGGCGCGGACTGGCTTTTGAAAACCTCAAACTCATAACCGCCGATGAGCGCCCCCTCGGTCATGGCCTGGGCCATCGCCGCGTGGTCACCCAAAATGAAGGATACATGGGTGAGGCCGAGCTTGTTGATCTGGCGCACCGCCAGGCCGGCGGCTTTGCGGAAGACATCGGCATCACGCCCTGTCTCGGGCCCGAGGCCGACAAAAAGTTTCCGCACCTTGCCCTCACGCATGAGAAGATGACTGAGTTTTTTGCCGGAAAATTCCCTCAGCGACACGTCCTTTAATTCGCGAAGAAGCGAGGGTTTTGAGAATTCACCGACAAAGCAGACACGCGCGTCGGCGTCGGGGGAGTGGTTGGCAAGGTGGATGGAAAAATTCATGGCGGTCCCCCCACAGTACTCAAGGCGCCGGACGCTTCAACCTGAAAAGCGGAATTGAAAACCATCCCGGCAGCTGCCATTCTCCGCCCTCCCATGCGTCTTTTTCCCCTCCCGCCCCCTTGTTTTTTCCTGCTGGCAGCATGCGTGCTCGCCCCGGTCTCTCCGGCCTGTTCGGCCACCAAAAACGAGGTCAAGTCCCTCGCCAGCGCCTCGGAAATCCCGGGCTATTTCCAAAAACTCACCCTCGAACAGTGGGTCGCGGAGGTCAGAAAAAACAACGAGGTTCTCATCTCGGGCGAACGCAGCGGCTTCTACTATTGTGTCCTGCGCCTGCCCAAGGCGCAGGTGGCCGTGCTTTCCTACCGGATCCGGCCCGACTCGGGCGACCGTGACATCAAAACCCGGGTCCTCATCGGCGACGACGACAATCCCGCCTCCCTCTGGCCGGTGGCCATGTACTCAACCGTGACCCAATTCCATCTCCGGGACCAGAACCGGAAGGTCTCCGCCCCGCTGCGATGGGGGGAGGTCTACGAGCTTCCCAAATCCGGCCCCGCCCAGGCCAACATCGTGGTCGTCATCCGCGACGGACCCTACCTCTCCCAACGCATCACCGTCGTGGACATCCTCGTCCACCGGTAGGACCGGACCCTCGGGCTCTCTGCAACGCCCGGACGGGGCTTTCCCCTGCGATCCGGTTTCCCGGGGTGTTGCCGCCGGCCACCGCCCCCACGATCTTCGGGCTGGATTCCCGACCGGGCCCCGTTACACTCGGCCCTGCCCACTGCGACCCCGACCATGCTCTTCAAAATCGAACACACCACCGAATACCAATACTCGGAACCGGCCACGGAGTCCTTCAGCGAACTGCGCCTGCGTCCGCGCGACTCGCTGCGCCAGTCCGTCCAACGCCACGCCACCCATGTCGAACCGCGTGTGCCGGTCGAATCCTATGTGGACTATTTCGGCAACACCGTCGAAACGGTCTCGGTCCCCTTCCGCCACCACAAGCTCGTCGTCACCTCGGAGTGCGAGGTCATCACCTCGAGTTTCCTGGATGCCCTCAGCGGACTGGACCTGACGGTCAGCGAGGCGGTCCAGCTCTACAAACCCCGGCTGCGCGAACTCTACGATTTTCTCAAACCCTCCCGCTACACCAGCCACGCCCCCGAGGTGATCGAGGCGGCGGCGGGTCTGCTCGGGCCCCAGCAGAATTTCGCCGCGGCCATCAAGGCCCTCAACAGCCACATTTTCTCCACCTACCGGTACAAACCAGGCGCCACCAACGTCAGCACCACTGTGGCGGAGTTCCTCGAAAAACGGGAGGGGGTCTGCCAGGACTTTGCCCATCTGATGATCAGCATCTGCCGCTGCGCCCAGATTCCCGCGCGCTACGTCAGCGGCTACATCGAGACGGAGCTTCCCGACACGGAGGACAATTATTCCGACGACACGACCGAACGGCTGATCGGGGCCACGGCCAGCCATGCCTGGGTGGAGATTTACACACCCAACCATTTCTGGGTGGGGCTGGACCCGACCAACAACATCTTCGAGGGGGAACGCCATGTCCAGATCGGCATCGGTCGCGACTACGCGGACCTTCCCCCGTTGAAGGGCATTTTCAAGGGCTCCAACGCCCAGTCCCTCTCGGTGCAGGTGAAAGTCAGTCGTACCGGAAAAAACGAGGTGATCGAGGATTGAACGGCGGCGCCTGGTTTTCCACAAAACCCATGAAACTCCAGATCGACCATTCCACACGCTACCACTACAGCCAGCCCGTCTCCTTCGGGACCCACCGGCTGATGATCCGTCCCCTGGAGGGGCACGACATCCAGATCATTTCCTCGGGTCTGAATATCTCCCCCGCCTGCCGCATCCGCTGGATGCACGATGTCTTCAACAACTCCATTGCCCAGGTCACTTTCACGGAATCCGCCCCGGAACTGGTCATCGACAGTCAGGTGGTCGTCGAGCAGTTCAATACGAACCCCTTCGATTTTGAACTGGACCCCACGGCAATCGAATACCCCTTCTCGTATGCCGATACCGAAAAAAATGACATCGCGCCCTATCTCCTCCGGCAGCACCCGGAGGACGACCCCGCCATTCTTGAATGGGTCAAACCTTTCCGCGGGATCGCCCCCCGGATCAACACCCAGGAATTTCTGATCGCCCTCAACCGGTCGGTCCCCCTCTTCTTCACCTACAACCGGCGCGAGGAACCCGGCGTCCAATCCCCGGGACAAACCCTCCAAAGTCGTTCGGGTTCGTGCCGGGATTTTGCACTGCTGTTCATCGAAACGGCGCGGATGCTGGGCATTGCCGCACGTTTTGTGTCGGGTTATCTCGCCCAGGTCAGCACCCAGGCGGAACTGGTCGCCGCCGGGGCCACCCATGCCTGGGCGGAGGTCTACCTGCCCGGGGCCGGCTGGAAGGGGTTCGACCCCACCTGCGGCATTCTGGCCGCCGAAAATCATGTCCGCGTCGCCGTGGCCCGGGTCCCCTCGCAGGCGATTCCGGTCACGGGTTCGTTTATCGGCGCAGGAAACCTCTTTTCTGGCATGAAAGTTGATGTCATGGTCAGGAAACTCTCCTGAAAGAAACGGGGCCCGACTATGAAACACATCCTTGAGCAGGGGCGGATCGCCGATCAAAAACTCCGGCAGGCGGGGCTCTGTCTCACCCAGGGCGGGGAACCGACCTTTGTCGCGGCACATCCCGCCGCACCGGAATGGAACACGGCGGCCCTCGGCCCCGAAAAACTCGCCGCCGCCCGCAAAATGTGCCGGCAATTGCTTGCAAATCTTTACCCCGGCGGGGTCATCCTCCAGTCCACCGGCAAACATTATCCGGGGGAACCCCTCCCGCGCTGGTCCCTGGGAATCCACCACAGCCGCTCACGGGGACCCTTTTGGAAAAATCCCGATCTCCTTCTGCCCTCCCCCGGCGCTCCGGCAACCTCGCTCGCCGAGGCTGCTTGGCTGATCCATTCCCTGGCGGACCGTCTGTTGGGCCACACGGCCTCGATTCTCCCGGCCTATGAGGACGTGGAGGGATGGATGCGTTTCAAGGACCATGAAACCCCGTCGCCTCTGCCAAAGTTTTCGCGGTCCCGCAAACGGTTCGAGCTGGACCGGCCTTGGACGGAAAAGGAATCCGAACGCTGGATTCCCTACTGCGAGCCCAAAGGCTGGATCCTGCCGCTCGAATATTCGGAGAACCGCTGGAAAACCGCCCCATGGGAACTGCCCTTCGGCGAGGACCTCTCCCTGCTCGTCGGCGACAGTCCGATGGGGCTGCGGCTGCCGCTCGGACGGCTTCCCGCCCAGACGATCCATTGCGCCCTGACGGTGGAAATCCGCGACGGCCATCTGTGCGTCTTTCTGCCCCCGCTCCCCACGGCGGAATCCTTCCTGGACCTGGTCCGCACCCTCGAAGAGGTCCTCACCGCGGGGAAATGTGCCCCGATCCTGCTGGAGGGATATCCGCCCAAGTCCGGACCCGAAATGGAAAGTCTGACCCTGGTCCCCGACCCGGGTGTGCTGGAGGTCAATCTGCCCCCGCGCGACAACTGGCCCGATTTTGAGGCCCAGGTGCGGACCCTTTACGAGGCGGCGGCGGCGGCGGGATTGCGTTCGGAAAAACACCAGTTCAGCGGGCGCAAAATTCCCACCGGCGGCGGGGCCCACATCATTCTGGGCGGACCGAGTCTTCAGGACAATCCCTTCCTCAAAAAACCCGCCCTGCTTCCCTCCTTTCTGCGTTTCATCCAAAACCACCCCTGTCTTTCCTACGTGTTTACGGGGCTTTTCACCGGACCCTCCTCGCAGGCACCCCGGGTCGATGAAAGTTTCTTCGGGCTGCCCTACGAACTGGAAATTTCCCTGCGCTCGATCGAGGCCATGGAATCCCCCGCCTCCGCCGCCATGCTGGATGCGATCCTGCGCAATCTGCTCCTGGACTGGAACGGCAACACACACCGCGCGGAGCTGAGCATCGACAAGTTCGCCAATCCCTTCGCCCCCAACGGACGGCTGGGGCTGGTGGAATTCCGCGCCTTTGAAATGATGCCCTCCCCGGAAATGTTCCTCGCCCCCAACCTGCTGCTCCGCGCCCTGGCCGCCTGTTTCTGTCTCGAACCGTATGCGGCCCCGTTGCACGACTGGCGGGGCCAGCTCCATGACCGTTTCGCCCTCCCCCACTTCCTGTCCGCCGACCTGGAGAAGGTGCTCGCGTATCTCAATGCCCGCGGTTTCTCCCTCACCCCGGAATCATTTGCACCGCATCTGGCCTTTCGTTTCCCACGGATCACCCATTTTGCGGAAAGGGGCTTTGAGTTCTCCCTCCGCCAGGCGCTCGAACCCTGGCCGGTGCTCGGCGAACAACCCACCGCTTCGGGAACCACGGCCCGGTGCGTGGACCCCTCGACCGACCGGCTGGAAATTTTTGTCCGCGGCACCCCGCTCCCGGAGGTCTCGGTCAACGGATGGCTCCTGCCCCTGGAAAAAATTTCCGACCGGGAATCCGTGGGCGCGGTGCGTTACCGCCTGTTTGATCTGACCCCCAGCCTGCAACCGCAGGTCCGGGCCCATTCCCCGCTCGTTTTTGAAATCATCGATCCCGCCACACAACTCATCCTTCATGCCTTCGACTACCACAACTGGAAACCCAAACCGGGATTCTACGACGGACTCCCCCGCTCGGACGCCGAGGCGGCGGAACGCGTGAGCGAACGGTTGATCCTGCGTCCGGAAAAAATCGGCACCCAGGCAAAGATGCGGACTCCCCCGGAGCCCCGGCCCGAGGCTTCCGCCCTCACCCTGGACCTGCGGGCTTTGCCACACGAGAGCCTTTGAAATCAAGACTCTGCCGCCGCATTTTGGCCGCCCCGATCAATCCGGGGTAAACTTCAAGGCGCAAAACACACAAAAGGGAATTTCATTCTGAACTGCCCGGGGAGCGCACGCGCCCCGCGTGCATCAGGAGGCGTCCCCGCCTCCGCTCTGCGAGGCCCAACAGACCGCCGCATTTTGGCCACAAAAAAGCTCAAAACACCGAGAGTTCACGTTATTGCTCCAATCAAAGGCGAAGGCTTAATCAAAAAAGGTGGAATTATTTTTGAAATCAAATGAAATAAAATAGAAATTTGAAGAAAAATAAAAAAAGCATAAGCACTTGCACAAAAAGAAATTGCTTCAAAATTAAATTTTTCCTTTTTCAAAAAAATCCAGACTGGAAGCAAAGTTAAAATCCAGATTAAAAAAGAATATTGTGAACGACCCTCGTCTAAAGACGAGGGCTTCTTTTTACGGCTAAAAGCCGGATCGGTCGGCACTCTGGCCGACTCATACGATCTTGAAGTTATCGTCCGGGTCATTGGGTTTCTGATCCTCTATATATTTCTTC
>JANRIZ010000163.1:0-7762 GCA_033764445.1 Verrucomicrobiia bacterium
TGGCGGTCTCCGGCCGCGAAGGCCAACCCCTGAAGGTTTCCGCAAAATGCGGCGGCGTTCGCCCGGTGGAGGCCCATGTCCAATCCGCCATGCCTCTGGTCCGGGCCGAAAAACGTCCGCTGACGGTTGAAACCCTCCGGGATCAACTGGGTCGGCTCGGGGACACGCCATTGGAGCTGGGCGAACTGGTTGCGGAACTCGAAGGTGCAGTGATCGTCCCCATCAGCGAGCTGAACCGGATGCGTCGGGAACTTTCTGAAAAACTCGAATCCGCCCTCCGCCAGAATCCCTCCCATCGGTTCACGCCGCAAAATGCGGACCGCCTTGAGAGCGGTCTGTTTGCGGGGATCAAACCGGCCGCGGTTCCGTCTGGCCCGGCACCGCAACTGATCGCCCTCTGCCGCAATCCCGCCCAAATGCTCGCCGCGCTGGAGTCAGGAGTCTCCACAGTGTATCTGGATTTTGAGGATATCCGCCAGTATCGCGAAGCCATCACCCGTGCCCGGCACCTCCATCCGCAGGCCCGGCTGCTGGTGGCCACCCCCCGCATTCACAAAACCGGCGAAAACGGACTCTTCAAGCTGATGGACGGGTGCGGGGCCGACGGCATTCTGGTGCGCAATTACGGGGCCCTTGCGTTTTTTTCGGAGGTGCGCCGCCATGGCACCCCCCTGGAGCTGATCGGGGATTTTTCGCTCAACGTGACCAATCCCCTCACCGCCGACTGGTTTTTGCAACGGGGCCTGGACCGGCTGACCGTTTCCTATGATCTGAATGCCGAACAGGCCCTGGCCCTGCTCCGTCAGTCTCCGGCGGACCGCTTTGAAATGACCCTCCACCAGCACATGCCGATGTTTCACATGGAGCACTGTGTGTTTGCCGCCTTTCTTTCCAAGGGCGCCGACTACCGGACCTGTGGGCGTCCGTGCGAGAAGCACGTGGTCCACCTGAAGGACCGGGTCGGACAACTGCATCCGCTCAAGGCCGATGTCGGCTGCCGGAACACCCTTTTTAATTCCGCCGCCCAGACCGGGGCGGAGTATTTTGAGGTTTTTGCCGGGACCGGCCTCAAACGGTACCGGGTGGAGTTTGTCAATGAGGGCGACACGGAGGTCCGTCAAACCCTCGACCGATACCAAAGCCTCCTGGCGGGAAAAACCACCGGTCAGAACCTGTGGCGTGACCTCAAGGCGGTCAATCAACTGGGGGTCACCCGTGGGACCATGACCCTCCGGAGCGAAAGCCATGTTTGGAATTCTAGTTGAATTTGGGGAAAGAGATCATATAGTTCGGGAAACAAAAATTTTATGGGCAATTTCCGTCATTTCGTCGACAAAGTCACCGGTTGCATCTTCAAAACCGTCGTTCTGACGATCCTCGTCGGGGGCGGTTATTTTCTGTGGAATGGCTGGGGGGATGCCGCCACCCCGGAAGAGGAGCGGGCCAAGGTGTACCGGGCCGCCTATGAGGAATTCAAAACGGCCAAGGGCCGTGACCCGAACTCCACGGATAAATTCAGCATCCGCAAGAAGATCGACGAGACAAAATACGCCGCGGGGTTTGCCGGGGCGAAGACAATGTTCATGGGCATCGACGAGCAGTTGATGAACGCCCAGTCGGAATCCGAGAAATCGACCAACGTCAACAACAGCAACCGCGAAAAAACCGACCAATAGTCGTCCCTGCTCCCGTGTCAGCCAATGGGTTCCGGGCCAGGTTGGCAGCCTGAATCAGCTTGTCAACTTTCCGTGAGGGCTTAGTTTCTCCATGGTGCCTGCCCCCGATGCAGACCCCCCTATGAATTTGAAAACCTGCGCGCCCTCGCATGCCATCTGGATCATCGGCCTGGTTTCCCTTGCCATGGTTGCGTGCCATCGGCCCGATCCGCACGCCCCGGCCCCGCCACCGACCGTCGAGGTCATGACCCTCAAGGCCGAGCAGCTTCCCGTGGATCTGGAGTACGTGGGCAAAACCGAGTCCTCCCGCATTGTCGAAATCCGGCCCCAGGTCTCGGGGATCATCCTCAAACGCCTGTTTGTGGAGGGGACCGATGTGAATGCCGGCGACCTGCTGTACCAAATCGATCCCGCCCCCTTTCAGGCCATCGTCCAGGACAATGAATCCAAGGTGGCCACAGCCCAGGCACGGCTGACCCAGGCCGAATCCAATTTCACGCGCACCCAATCCCTGCTCAAGGACAAGGCCGTCTCGCAAAAGGACTACGACGATGCCAATGCCCAGCTCAAGTCCCGTCAGGCCGATCTGCAGGGATTTCAGGCGACGCTGGAAACCGCCCGGCAAAATCTCAACTACTGCCAGATCACGGCCCCGATTTCCGGACGGGTGGGAATCACCCTCGTCAATGAGGGGGCGGTGGTCACGGCCCAGCAGACCAAACTCACCGATCTCCAGCAATTGGACCCGATGTACGTCAACTTCACCGTCCCGGAAAGTTTCATGCTCAAATGGCGTGAGGAAGAGCAGGCCGGACGGATCACCGGCGTGGGTATGGAAGGAATGAAAGCGACCCTCCAGTTTACGGATGGGTCCACGTATCCCCCCCCGGGCAGACTCAATTTTGCCTCTGCCTCTGTCCGCAGTGACACAGGCTCGCTCCTGTTCCGGGCGGAATTTCCAAACCCCCTCAGCCAGAAAATCGGGGGACGGCCCCTGTCCTCCGGGCAGTTTGTCCGCATCCGGCTGACCGGTCCGGTTCGGCCCAACGCCCTGGTGGTCCCCGGCCGTGCATTGCAGGAAAGCTCTGTCGGCCCGCTGGTCTTCACCGTCAACCGGGAGGGAAAGGTCGAATCGCACCCGGTCAAAACCACGAGTTGGAACGGCAGCTCCTGGATCGTCAATGAAGGCCTTCAAAACGGTGACATCGTCATTGTGGAGGGCGGCCAGAAGGTGCGCCCGGGCATGGAGGTCAAAACCGTTCCCTACCGGGGGGCCGCCCAATCCCCGGCCCTGGCTTCACCTTTCACCGATTGATTCCCATGGGCCCCCGTTTTTTCATCGACCGCCCCATCTTTGCCTCGGTCGTTTCCATCGTCATTGTCCTGCTGGGCCTGCTGGCGGTCAAAGGTCTGCCGGTGGAACAATACCCGAACATCGTCCCGCCCTCGGTCCAGATGTCGGCGGTCTATCCCGGGGCCAGTGCGGAGGTCGTCGCCCAGGGGGTGGCCGCCCCGATTGAAACCCAGATCAGCGGCATCCCGGGTCTGATCTATTTTTCCTCGGTCAACAGCAGTGACGGTTCCATGAACCTGACGGCTTTTTTTGACATTGGCACCGACCAGAACATCGCCGCCGTGGACCTGCAAAACCGGCTCTCCATCGCCCAACCCCAGCTCCCGATGTCGGTGGTCCAGCAGGGAATCACCATCACCAAACAATCCACCTCGATCCTCTCGGTCATCGCCCTGACCTCCGACGATCCGCGCTACGACGCCACCTTTCTTTCCAATTACGCCATCCGCGAAGTCCTCGACACCATCAAACGGGTGCCGGGCGTGGGCAATGCCACCGTCTACGGCAATTACAACTACACCATGCGCCTGATCCTCGACCCGATCAAAATGGCGCAATTCAAACTCACCCCGGCGGATATCGCCGCGGTCATCCACGAACAGAACGCGGACTACCCCGGGGGACGGATCGGTCGTCCGCCCGCCCCCCGGGACACGGAGATGACCTTCAACGTCATCACCCAGGGCCGGTTCAGTGATGTCAGTGAATTTGAGAACGTGATCATCCGGTCGGATTCCCAGGGTTCCCGCGTCCTCCTGGGCGACGTGGCCCGCATCGAGATGGGCTCACAATCCTACGATTACCAGGGCCGGCTCAATGGGAACCCCACCGCCCTGATTCTGGTCTATCTCAGCCCGGGGGCCAACTCCCTCCGGACGCAGGAAAACATCAAGCGGGTCATGGAGGACTTTTCCAAAAGCCTCCCGGCGGGCATCCGCTATTCGATCCCCTTTGACACGACAAAGTTTGTCGAGATATCCATTCACGAGGTGGCACACACCCTTTTGGAGGCCATGGTCCTCGTCTTCATCGTCCTGTTTGTTTTTCTGCAAAACTGGCGGGCCACCCTCATCCCCTGCATTGCCGTCCCGGTGGCCCTCATCGGCACTTTTGCCGGTCTGGCCGCGCTCGGGTTTACCATCAACCTGCTGACCCTTTTTGCCATGGTGCTGGCCATCGGCATTGTGGTTGACGACGCGATTGTGGTGGTCGAAAACGTGGAACGCATCATGGCCGAGGAGGGTCTGTCCCCGCGTGAAGCCTCAAAAAAGGCGATGGATGAGGTGGCCGGGGCGTTGGTGGCCATTGTCCTGGTCCTTTGCTCGGTATTCCTGCCGGTGGCCTTCATGGGGGGGCTCGTCGGCCAGCTTTACAAACAGTTCGCCATCACCATCGCCGTCTCGGTGGTCATTTCGGGGATTGTGGCACTGACCCTCACCCCGGCCCTGTGCGCGCTGCTGCTCCGCCCGGTCCATGGGGGGCGTGATCGCGGAGTGGCGGGGATCTTCAACCGGTTTTTTGAAAAGATCACCCACGGCTACACCTCAGGGGTGCATCTGCTGCTGAAGCGCTCCGCCGCCGGTGTGCTGGTTTTCCTGGTCCTCCTCGGGGCCCTGGTCGTCCTCTCCAAACGGGTCCCGGCGGGTTTCATTCCCGAGGAGGACCAGGGGTATTTTCTGACGGTTCTCCAACTGCCCGGAGGGGCCTCGTCGGAAAGGACCATGGCGGTGGTCGAAAAGGTGGAGGCGCAGCTGAGGTCCCTGCCGGAAGTCTCCGACATCATCACCCTGACGGGAATGAATTTCGCCTTCAATTCGAGCGGGAACAACTGTGCGAGCTGCTTTGTCCAACTCAAAAACTGGGACCAGCGCAAAAAACCGGACCAATCCGTCTGGGGCGTGCTTGAAAGGGCCCGGGAAAAATTCGCCCTATTGCCGGAGGCGACCATCCTCTGCTTCAACTCCCCCCCCATCTCCGGCCTGGGTTCGGTGGGCGGATTTTCCATGGAAATTGAAAACCGGTCCGCCCTCGACTACAAAACCTTTGTGGCCCAGGCTCGGGAATTTGCGGAAAAGGCGGGCAAACTGCCTGAAATCGCCTTCGCCCGGACCTCGGTGACCACGAGCGTCCCCCAGCTCTACATTGAGGTCAACCGTCCGCAGGCCAAGGCCCTGGGCCTGAATATCGCCGATATTTTCGGCACGCTCCAGGCCTACTTTGGGAGCCAGTACATCAACGACTTTTTCAAGTTCGGCCGCGTGTACCGGGTCCAGACCGAAGGCGAATCCACCTTCCGGGACAAACCCGATGACATCAACAACATCTTCGTCCGCTCCAACAAGGGCGAGATGATCCCGGTCAACACCGTCGCCTCCTACCGGATTGTCCCCGGGCCGGACACGGTCTTTAATTTCAACGGGTACAATTCCGCGCTGCTTTCCGGGTCGGCCCGGGAGGGGGTCAGCTCCGGCCAGGCCCTGGATGCCCTGGCGCGCCTGGCCGAAACCGAACTCTTTCCCCGGGGACTGGGCTACGACTGGAGCAACACCTCCTATCAGGAACGCAAAGCCTCGGGGACAGCGACGCTGATCCTGGGCTTTGGCATGCTGATGGTGTTTCTGATCCTGGCCGCACAGTACGAAAGCTGGACCATTCCCTTTGCGGTCATTCTTGCCGTCCCCCTGGGTGTTTTCGGCGCGTTTCTGGCGATTTTCCTGCGCGGCATTGAAAACGACATCTATTTTGGCATCGGCATGCTCACCCTGGTGGGGCTGGCGGCCAAGAATGCGATTTTGATCGTGGAAGTCTGCAACCAGCTTCACCGTTCGGGCCAGCCGCTGCTCGACTCCGCCCTTCAGGCCTGCCGCATGCGCTTCCGTCCGATTCTCATGACCTCCTTCGCCTTCATCCTGGGCATTGTCCCGCTGATGATTTCCACCGGGGCCGGGGCCGCCAGCCGTCACTCCATCGGCACCGGGGTTTTCGGCGGAATGCTCGCGGCCACCCTTCTGGCCATTTTCCTTGTCCCGCTCTTTTTTGTCCTGATTGTCCGGTTCACCACACGCGGCTGCCCCCCAGGGGAATCCGCCCCCACCAAAACACCCGCCCCATGAAAACATCCCCGTCCCTTCTCCTGAGCCTGACCCCCCTGTTGCTCCTGTGTTCCTGTGCGGTCGGTCCCGACTACAAACGGCCGGAAGACCTTCCCGAAATGAAGGCCTTTCGCAGTCCGCTCGCACCCGACACCCAGAAATCCTTGGCCAACCTCAAATGGTGGGAAATGTACAACGATCCGGAACTGACGGCCCTGATCAAAAACGCGCTGGAATCCAGCCCGGACATGAAGCTGGCCATCGCCCGCGTGGAGGAATTCCGCGCCCGGGCGGGGCTGAGCAGATCCCAGGGTCTTCCCCAGATGGGCATCGGCGGCGGGGCCACGGAACAGTACACGAGCTTCCGTTCCACCTACCCGACCGATACGGGCCTCTACTCCATCCCGGCCGGACAGATTCGCGACACCTACAGCGCCTCGGCCTCCTTCTCCTGGGAACTGGATTTCTGGGGACGGATCAAACGGGCCAACGAGGTGGCCCGCGCCCAGCTGGCGGCGCAGGAGGACTTCCAGCGCGGGGTGATCATTTCCCTGGTCGCCGAGACGGCCACGGGGTACTTCCTTCTGCGCGATTTTGATGCGCAACTGGCCATTTCCCAAACAACGTTGAAGGACCGGCAGGAAGCCATGCGCATCGGCAAGGCCCGGTTTGACAAGGGTCTGATCTCGGAGCTGGACTACAAGCAGTTTGAAGCCGATGTCGCCTCGTCGATGCGGCAGATCGCCGAATTCCAGGGCCAGGTCTCCCTCCAGGAAAACAACCTGAGCGTGCTGGTCGGACGCGTCCCCTCGGCGATCACCCGCGGCAAAAGTCTCAGTGCCCAGAAACTGCCCGCGGACATCCCGTCGGGTCTGCCCGCGGACCTCCTCCTGCGCCGCCCCGATCTGCTCCAGGCGGAGGCCTCCCTCCGGGCCGCCACGGCCAACATCGGTTTCCAGATCGCCAACCGTTATCCGAAATTCGCACTCACGGGTTCCTTTGGGGCCAGCGGACCGGACCTCGTGCGCACCATTGCCGGCGGACTGGGCCTGAATTGGAACATTCTTGACGGAGGCCGCGGCCGTGCCGAGGTGGACATTGCCCGGGCCCAGGCCGCCCAGGCGGTGGCCCAATATGAAAAGGCGATTCTCAATGCCTTCCGCGAGGTTGACAACGCCCTGGTCCTGGTCAAGTCCACCCGGGCCCAGTGGACGGCGCTGCGCGACCAGGTGGCCGCGCTGCAGGTGGCCAACGACATTTCGGGAAAACGGTATGAACAGGGTCTGGTCACCTACCTGGACGTGATCACGACCGAACGCGACCTGCTCAACGCCCAGCTCCAGCTTTCCCAAGTCCACCGCGCCTATCTCGTGGCCGTCGTCGATCTCTACAAGGCCCTCGGCGGCGGCTGGGACGAGGTCGCCCCCACCCCTCAAACCGCGGAAAAAATGACCGGCGATATGGGGACAGAGAAGAAGTGATTTTTTATATACAGACAGCAAACTTAACCCGCAAATCTTTGGGGGGAAATATAAAACCCTTCTTTTTGAACCTCCTCAAAAGAGGATGTCACTGACGTATTCCAACTCCTGCAAGATTTCCCAACTTTGGCTGGTAGACACCAATACTGGCCGTGTCTT
>JANRIZ010000168.1:0-10255 GCA_033764445.1 Verrucomicrobiia bacterium
CCAACCTACGGCTGAAAGCGGTGGAATTCAATATTTTTCCTTTACAAGCAGGCTCGCCACAAAAATGCACATAGGGGAGACTTCTCCCGCAGATGTCGCAGAGAATCGCAGATTTTTTAACCGCGGACTTGTCCCGGATTATTCGGGATATCACGGATGACGCGGATGGGGAGAAACTAACGCGGAGACGCAAAGGCGCGGAGATTTTTTCAAATGCTGAAAGTACAGAAAACCATTCTGGAATCGGCAATCGGCAATCAAAAATCGGAAATGGAAAAGCCGGCATCCGCCTTCGCCAAGGCTTCGGCGCGACAAGTCCGACATCCGAGAACCGGGAATCGGCAACCGAGAACCCACTCCGCTCCGGAATCAATCGGCAATAATATCCTGGGCCCGTATCACACCACACGGTTCTGCCGGATCACCTCGGCATACCATTTGGCACTGGCTTTGGGAATGCGTTCCTGGGTTTCGTAGCGCGTGTAGTGGATGCCAAACCGTTGGCTCGTTCCCCAGGCCCATTCAAAATTATCAAGGAGTGTCCATAGAAAATATCCTTTGATGGGATATCCCTCGTCGATGGCCCGGTGGAGCTGGCGCAGGTAGGAACGCAGGAACATGATCCGGTCCTGATCCTCAATCTCGTTTTTGGGGGTCAGTTTGTCCGGGCAGGGACAGCCGTTTTCGGTGATGTAAATGTCCCCCTTGAAACCGCATTCCGTCTGGATCAGGCGCGGCAGCCAGTACATGGCATCGGGCAGGAAATTCAGCCAGAAAATGTTCATCTTCGGGTACGCCTCGGGAATCTGCATCTCTTCGTATCCGTCCGCATTGTCGGCATGGCGTGCGTAATAACCCGTGTAAATATTCAGACCAAAGGCATCCAGTGGCTGATGGATCGTTTCCATGTCACCGTCCTGGATGTCGGGCATCTCCCCCAGGGCGGTTTTGCGGCGGATAAAAAGATCGCTGTAACGCCCCGTCAGTGCCGGATACACCGTCGCCCCGTTGCAGAGGATGTCCTGAAAGGCCAGGCCGGCGGCCGCAATATCCTGCGGGGTTTCGGTCAGCGGAATGGCGCACACACAGTTGTCCACGAGAGCCACCTTGCAGGGCCTGGGCGTGGCCGCACGGATCGCCTGGACAGCCAGTCCGTGCCCGAGCATCGCGTGGTGGACGGTCTGCCAGACCTCCTTTTTGGACCCGACCACCGTTCCCGGCGCATGTGGGGGCAATCCGCCGACCCCGTACCCGAGGTAGGTGAAACACAGGACCTCGTTCATGGTCATCCAGTGTGTCACCCGGTCCCCCAGGGCCCTGACGGCGACGGTGGCGTAGTCGGCAAAGTCACGGGCCATCTGACGGGAGCGCCAGGAACCGTAGCGGTCCTCCAGGGCCCAGGGGCTGTCCCAATGGAAGAGGGTCACGTGCGGGGTGATCCCGTGGGCGAGCAGGCAATCGACCAGGCGATTGTAAAAATCCAGTCCCTTTTGATTCACAGTTCCCGTTCCTTCGGGCAAAATGCGGGACCAGGCCAGGCTCATGCGATAATGTTTGAGTCCCAGCGCCGCCATCATTTTGACGTCGTCTTCAAAACGGTGGTAGTGATCGCATGCGATTTCGCCTGTTTCACCCGTGCGCACGCGTCCGGGTTGTTGGGAGAACCGGTCCCAGGTGCTGGGGCCGCGTCCGTCCAGACGGGCGGCCCCTTCGATCTGATATGCGGCGGTGGCGGTGCCCCAGTGGAAACCGGGGGGGAATTGGTAGGATTGGCTCATGGTATGGGGAGGGGTCCGTTTAGTTGAATTTAAAATCAATCATGGAGAGATCGTCATCCAAAATATTCGAGCCCTGTTCGCGCCGCGCTGTGGCCACGAGTTCGTCGAGCATGTCCGGAGTGCCGCCCTTTTGGGAGAGAAACTTTTCGAGATCGGCCAGCCGCATCATGGGGGCGTTGGGACGGCGGATCTCGTAGGCGCCGTCGCTGAAGAGATAGAGTTGGGAACCCTCCGGCACAGGCGTGGACGCGGACGTGAACCGGGTGTTTGGCATATAACCCACAATGAGGTTGTGGGTGCGCAAGGACTGGCACGGACCCCCCGGAGGAAACATGATGCAGGGGGGGTGACCTGCGCTGGCATAACACAAGGTGCGGGAGGCAGTGTCGAAAACGCCGTACCAGATTGTAAAATACATGTCGTGGTGCTGCTCCATGGCAAAAGAAAGGTTCAGCCCCTGCATCACCTCCTCCGGCTTGTAGAAATCCACATGGGCCAGGGCCCGGCTTCGGATGGCGTGCAGGGCGGAGAGGGACAGCAGCGCCGCCCCGACCCCGTGACCGCAGACATCCAGGAGATGGAACGCAAAATGCGAGTCGTCGAGCCAGAAGTAATCGAAGGCGTCACCCCCGAGGGTCGAACTGGGTTCGAATTTCCAGCGTGCGGTGATCCTTCCCTCCGTCAGGGGCGGGGGCAACTGTGTGCGGACATAGGTGGCGGCTTCGGCGAGTTCCTTTTCCAGTTTCTGTTGGGTGAGCTGCAGTTCCCGGAAAATCCTCTGTTCCTGGTCGCGCAGTCTTTTGCGATCCAGCGAGGAACCCAGACGCGCATGGAGCAAGGTGGGGTTGACCGGTTTGGTCAGGTAGTCATCCGCGCCCGCCTCGATGCAGCGGACCACCTGACCGAGTTCGTCCAATGCCGAAACCATGATCACCGGCAGATGCCGGAGATCAGCGTCCTTTTTGAGGGTCATCAGCACCTCGCATCCGTCCATTTCGGGCATCAGGACATCCAGAAGAACCAGATCAAAGGGCTCCTTGCGGAGCATGTCCAGAGCCTGTGCCCCCGCATGGGCATCGCGGACCGAGTACCCGGCGGATTGGAGGCGGCGCATGAGGACGTCGCAGTTGGCGGGATTGTCATCCACCACCAGCAGATGACCGCGCCCGTTTTGAACGGATGGCCCGGATTCGCCATGCGGTTCCGAAATCGGGTGGGGGTCCGGTGTGGGGGCGGGGGAGACATCGGACTCCGAAAATGGGGCGATGATCGCCAGATGCCGGGTGCTGACATAACGGTCGATCAGTTCCAAAAGATTTTTCGAAGCCCGTGTGACCTTGTCGAAATCCGCCTCGTAGTCTTTGATCCCGGCATCCTGCATCTCTTCGCGGATGAGGTCGCTGTAGCCCATGATCTGGTTGAGCGGCGTGCGCAGATCGTGCCGCAGAGAAGAAATGTCCCGGGGATTCATGTGGGGAGGAATTTGGTGATTTTCCCGATCAGCCGCTCAATCTCGACCGGTTTGGTGTCGTAATCATCGCATCCGGCCGCCAGGGCCTTTTGTTTGTCCTCGACCATGGCATTCGCGGTCAGGGCAATCACCGGGATGGATTTGAGCGCGTCACTGGCCTTGAGCTGACGGGCCGCCTCCCATCCGTCCATGATCGGAAGGCTCATGTCGAGGAGGATCAGGTCCGGCTTTTCCGAGGCTGCCTTGGACAGGCCCTCGGCACCGTCAACGGCCATGGCAATTTCATAGCCGCGCCGTTGGAGACGGCGGGAAAGCATGTCCCGGTTCATTTCGTTGTCTTCAACAATGAGGATTTTGGCCATAAAATCAGTGTTTCAGATATTTGCCGACCTCGTGGGCCAGGTCAGCAAAATTATGCTTTCCTTTCTGGAGAATATCCTCTGCGGAGTCCTTGAGGATCCGGGCCTCCATGGGGGAAAGTTCCTGGGCGGAAAAGACGACGATGGGCGTGTGGGCCCCCGCCGGTTTTTCCTGCAGTTCGAGAAGAAAATCAAACCCGTTCATTTCGGGCATCATCAAGTCCAGGACAATCACATCCGGCCTGAGTGTTTCGAGCATTTTGAGTGCGGTTTTGCCTCCGGAAGCGTGAAAGGTTTTGCACCCTTCGCGTTCCAGGGTCCGGGAGGCGATTTCATAACAGGCCGGATCGTCATCAATGATCAGGACGGTCGGACGCCGGGCGGAACCATCATGGTTGTGGATCAGCCGAAGCAGCTGCTCGCGGTCAAAGGGTTTGGTCAGACAGTCGGAGGCTCCCAGGGAAAGTGCCTTGGCCTTGTTGTTGACCATCGTGACCATGACCACGGGGATGTTTTTTGTGAGGGGGTTGCCTTTCAGCGAGGAAAGCAGTGTCCAGCCGTCCATGCCCGGCATCATCACATCCAGGGTGATGAGATCGGGTTTGACCGAGGTGGCGAGGTCCAGGGCGCGTTCCCCGGTGGTGGCGGTGAGCACATTGCACCGGATTTTTTCGAGGGAGCGGATCATCAGTTCCTGCGCCTGTGGATCGTCATCGACGACCAGAATGGTGAAGGGCTGTTCGCGGGTCTGTCCCGATGGGGCGGGGGTCCCGCCCTGGGCCGCGGTCTCGGGGAGCTGTTCCACCAGCCAGGGGAGGTGGAGTGTGAAGGTGGTTCCCCGACCCGGGGCACTTTCGACCGTGATCGTGCCGCCCATGAGTTCCGCAAATTTTTTGCAGATGGCCAAGCCCAGGCCTGTGCCGCCGTATTTGCGGGTGGTGCTGTCATCGGCCTGCGAAAACTCCTTGAAAAGGCGCTTCAACTGCTCGGGGGTCATCCCGATGCCCGAATCCCTGATTTCGAAAATGACCTCGTCAGCGGTGCGCCGGGCGGTGAGGGTGATCAGACCGTTCTGGGTGAATTTGGAGGCATTGCTCAAAAGATTGAAAAGAATCTGACGCAATTTGGTGATGTCTCCGCGCATGATACCGAGGTCTTTCGGGCAGCTGATCTCGAGCCTGTTTTTGTTTTTTTCAATCAGCGGCTGGAGGGTGGCCGCCACTTCATTGAACAGGTCCGGCAGTGAAAAATTCTCCAGAAACAGGGTCATTTTCCCGGCCTCGATCTTGGAGAGATCCAAAACGTCATTGATCAGCGAAAGGAGATGTTTTCCCGAGCCCTGGATTTTTTTCAGATCCGGGATGAGCTGTGTCTGCCCTGCGTCCTCGCTGTCCTCAATGAGCATCTCGCTGTAACCGATGATGGCGTTGAGCGGCGTGCGGAGTTCGTGGCTCATGTTGGCCAGAAAGGCGCTCTTGGTGCGGTTGGCCTCCTCGGCGGCGGCACGTGATTTATCTGACTCGGTCTGCAGTTCCCGGGCCCGTTTGAGCAGTGAATTTTGCGCCAGCAATGCGCCGATGGCCATCAGGGCCGTGATGGTGAAGACAGGCCAGACCGCCCTGACCGTCCGGGCGATGACATCCGGAACATACGTGCCGGCGACGATCGTGTATCCCCAGGGTTCGTAGCTGCGGCTCTGAACGCGCCATTTCTGGAAAAGATCAAATTCATCGATTTTGGTCTCACGGGGGTCACTCATCACCATTTCAATTGTTTTGGCCGAAACCTGGTCGGAATGGGCCACCATCACTCCCTGATGGTTGATGAGGGCGACAAATCCATTTTCCAGGATGCGACTGCCGTTCAGATGGTCGAGCAATTCGGACAGGGTTTCGATTGGATATCCCACATACCAGATGCCGATGAGCTGATTCTGACTGTCGTAAATGGGATCGTATCGGGCCAGATAGGCTTCGCCAAGAATGTCCACGGTTCCCACATAACTTTTGCCCTCACGAATGGCCTGGATGGCCTTTCCGTGGGGGTCCAGGATTGTCCCCAGGGCCCGTGAACCGCCATTCATCACATTCGTGGAGATGCGGACAAAGCGGTCGCCATCCCTGACAAAGATCGTGGCGGTTCCGCCCATGAGTTTTTTGACCCTGTCCACAATTGTGAAGTCGAGACCGACCTTGGACTGACCGAATGAAATGTCGGGTACGGTCTGGCCCCCGAGGGTGACGGTCCCATCGATCCGGGGAGGGCCAGCCAGGAGGGTTTCCCGGCGTAAGACTTCCATCGCCGAGTTGGCCAGTTTGAGATGGAGCAGGTGATTGGTTTGCAGATCCCTTTCCACCTCCGTGATACGAAGGTTGGCCGCCTGTTCCGCATCCGAAAGGATGTCCATCATCAGGGTACGGAACCCCAACCAGCAGGCGGCGGTAATGCAGACGACCAGAAAGACGATCCTGAGAATGCGAAGAAACCGTGGTTTGGATTTGAGTTTCTCAATCCTTGAAGAAATTCCTTGCATAAACGGGCCGATCCTATCGTAATACGATTCCGCATGACAATTGAAATTCAAGATCAACAGGGGGTCCTTGTGGCCCGACTCACCGGACGCATCGACAGCACCACGGCGGTGGAGACCCAGACCTCCCTGTTGCAAAAAGTCGAGGGCAGCGGCCTGAAGGTGGTTTTGGACCTCGGCGCGGTGGAATATGTCAGCAGTGCCGGTCTGCGGACCATTCTGGCCGTGGCCAAAAAAATCCAGTCCTCCCAGGGTCAGGTCGTGGCGGCGGCCATGCAGGATCAGGTGAGGGAAATTTTTGAGATTGCGGGATTTGATGCGATCATCAAACCCCATGCCGATGTCGCATCGGCAGTGGCCGCCCTCAGGGCCTGAGTGTGTCGGAAGGACTGCCGGGCGGCCCCATGGAAAGCGGCCGTCGCAGGCGGATACGGTTGGTGGCCCCACGGCGTTCGTAGGAATGGTCGGGCATGTTTTTCCGGATCAAATGCAGGCCGAGCCCGCCGATGGGACGTGTTTCGAGTGGTGAGGAGGTGTCCGGTTCGGGTGACTTTGTGGAGTCAAAATATTTCCCGTGGTCTTCGCAGATGAACGTGACCCCCTCGGGGGTGCATTCCAGACGGAAGACGATCTGGTCCGTTGTCCCGGGTTCGTACCCGTATTTGATGACATTGGTCAGATGCTCCTCCACACTCAGGAACACGGCGAATTTGTCCTTTTTGGGAAGCGGATACCCGTCCAGAAATTCCTCGATCTTTGGAATGACCCCCGTCAGGGCCGCAGGCGTGTTTTCGATCACGAATGATTGGGAGGAGGCTGGCATCGGTCTTGAACAGAAGAATGACATCTCCGACGGCATTTTTCAACGGCGGTTTTTCGGGCCACGGATGTCACGGATTGATTTTTGAGAGACCGGCAACCGATTTCCCCACGCCCAGCGGAAACATATAGCCACAAGAATGCACAAAAAACACAAAAGAGGATATTAACGGCGGATTTCGCGGATAACGCAGATGGGACTGAAAACGGAATTTCCAATCTGCCGCTCTTTCACCCTCTGGGTGAGAATGTATCTCTCACTAAACGTCTGATCATCCGTGTCATCCGAGTGATCCGCGGTTGCAAATGCATTATCCGGGTTTAACGGGAAGCAACTGATGATTTTTTTGCATTTCCAAATGATCTTTGCGTCCTTGGCGGACGTTGCGAGAAACCCCAATCCCCCTTCGTGTGCATCGTGACCTTCGTGGTCAACCCCTCTTCAACAGCCAGTAGTAGTACGCCACAACGGTCAGGGCATGGGTGATCGTGCCGTTGGCAATCAGTGCCGGAATGTCGGCCGCGGGTACCAGACACACGCGGATATCCTCGCCGGGATCCAGTTGGAGTTCGGACCGGAGGGTGCAGTCTTCGACCAGGATCGTATGGCAGGAGTTTTCCTGGACGGCCGGGTTCGGATGAATGGCCCCGATGTGCCGGGGGCGGTGGCCGATGTAACCGGTTTCCTCCACCAGTTCCCGCAATGCGGCGGCGACAGGGTCGGTTTCGTGCGGGTCCATCATTCCCCCGGGGATTTCCAGCGAGACCTGTTTGGTCCCGTGCCGGTACTGGCGGACCATGACCATTTCCTGCGCCGGGGTCAGGGCGATGACATTGACCCAGTCGGGACATTCGATCACAAAAAAGTCGTGTTCCTTTTGGGTGCGCGGGGAAAGGGTCGTTTCCCGTTTGACCCTGAAGACGCGGTAGTCGGCCAGCGGCTCCTCGCGGAGCAATTTCCAGGGTTCAGGATCGGACATGGCGGCCTAACGCGGCGGGGGCGGGTTGTTGAACTGCGAGGGCGGGGGCCGCTGACGGTTGGTGGAGACGGGCGCGGAGGAGTTTTGGACCGGACGCGGGGCGATGGTGTTCCGCTTCACTTCCGGCGGACGGGTGTAGGTGCCCGAATCCGTGGCCGGGCGCAGGGGCATCCCGGGGCCGGTCCGCATCTGGGGCCGGGGCCGGGCGTTGGGATCGATGGCGTCATCGCGCGGGACCAGGGCCACTTTCATGGCGATGCGGGTTTCCGGAACGTCATTTTTGTCCTTGAGCTGGCCCGAAATGGCGTCCACCACCTCCATGCCCTTGATCACCTGGCCAAAAACGGTGTACTCGTTGTCGAGGGTCGGGTTGTCCGCCAGGCTGATGTAGAACTGGCTGCCATTGGATTCCTTGCCCGGATTGACATCGTTGCCCAGCCGGGCCATGGCCACCGAGCCCCGCACGTTTTTGAGACGGATTTCCGAGGGGATCGTGTAACCCGGATTGCCCGTGCCGTATTCGGGACGCAGGTCCGGATATTTGCTCTTGGGGTCCCCGCCCTGGATGACAAAGTTGGGGATGACCCGGTGGAAAAGGGTGCCGTTGTAAAAACCCTGCCCGGCCAGGTTTTTGAAGTTCTGCACCGTCTGCGGCGCGGCCGTGGAGTCGAAGGCGATGACAAATTCGCCAAACTGGGTCGTGACCACCGCGACAACGTCCTCGGTGGACTGGAACACATAATTGCGGTCCACGTTGGGGTTGAAGTCCTCGGTCGCGCTCTCGGAAATGCTCGGCTGGGTGGTGGTGCAGGCCCCCACAAGGAGTGCGAGCAGGGGAATGAGGAACAGACCGGGATGTTTCATACGGGAAATTTCACAAACGGCAGGGGGACGGTTGTGACCGGTCCCACCGGGGATTCCATCCTTGTGCCGACGGCCGAATAGTCCCTTTTCACGTAGCCCAAAGCAATTCTTTTTTGCAGGTGGGTCGAAAAGAGCGTGCGGGTGATCATTCCCGACTCGGCTTCCCCGACGGTCAGACGCATTTCCCCCGCCGGCGCTGACGCGTTTTCCAGCTCAAACCCGGCCCAGCTCCAATTGACCCGTCCGACACTTTTGATCCGGGAAATGACCTCCTGGCCGATGTAACAACCCTTGTGGTAGGAAATCGCCCGCGCCTCGAGTCCGGCCTCGTTGGGGATCGTATCCTCCCCCATATCCGTCCCGTACCGGGGAATGCCCTGCTCCATGCGCAGTTGCTCGTAATCCGCCCCGCTGCCTTCCGCAAAATGCGCCGTGAGCAGGTCCCGGAAGTCGGCCTTTTCGGCGGACGGACAGAACACATCCAGACCGGCGAGTCCCAACCGGTCGGCCCGCACGGCGGTCAGTCCCCGTCCCGCCAGCTTTGCGCAAAATGCGGCAGGGTCACGGGCCAGCAGATGGAATTGGGCGGTGGAATCGGTGACATCCTCGAGCAGCACATCGTCGGCGATGAGGAAGCGGTCAAACCGTTCAAAAAGGCTCTGCCGCAGCTCCGGCTCGGAATCGAGCAGGTAGGCTTGGCCGGTGTCGTGGATGAACCCGTCCCCGGACATTTTGCCCTTGGCATTCATGACCGCCGCATAAACGGACTGATCGCCTGTGGCCTGGCGGACATCGTTGCTGACCTGCCCCTGAAGGAACCGCTGGCGGTCCCCGCCCGAAAAGCGCAGGCGCACGCGTTGGCTCAGGTCAAAAAAGAGACCCTGGTCTTTGAAAATCGCGTAGAGATCGGCGGGAGTGGACATAAACTTTTTGCCAAGACATTATCCGACCGTTAGGGTGGGTCAAGAGACTATGAGACCCGAGGACACGAACGACCCCCTGATTGATCTTTCGAGCGACACCTATTTTATGGGGGAGGCCCTGCGTCAGGCCGCCAAGGCCTACGAGGCCGATGAGGTCCCCGTGGGGGCGGTCATTGTCCGGGGCGGACGCATCATTGCCCGGGCTTCCAATCAGGTGGAGCTGCTCAAGGATGCCACCGCCCATGCGGAAATGTTGGCCCTGACCCAGGCGCAGGAATCTGTGGGGGACTGGCGACTGACCGACTGCACCCTGTACGTGACCAAGGAACCCTGCCCCATGTGTGCCGGGGCGATAGTCCATACGCGTTTGCAGCGGGTGGTTTTTGGGTTGCCCGACCCCAAGGGCGGTGCCGCCGGGGGGGCGATCAACATTTTGCAGATGAAGGGGCTCAACCATTCGTGTGCGATCACCGCCGGGGTGGAGGAAGCCGCCAGCCGTGAGCTACTCCAGGCCTTCTTCCGCGAAAAGCG
>JANRIZ010000171.1:0-13816 GCA_033764445.1 Verrucomicrobiia bacterium
ATAAAGGCGGACTTGTTGGTGTACCGCTCGCGGACCACCTTGCCGGAACGGCGGATTTCGGCAATCAGGGCCGCCTCACCGATGGGAAGTTTGACCCGGATCAACGGACGCCACTGGCGCAGCAGGATTTCAATTTCCTGCATCAGGTCCTCCACCCCCGCGCCGGTGAGGGCCGAAAGTCCCACCGAGGCCGGATGCCGGTCCCGGAGATGTCCCAACACCTCGGAGTTTTCAAGCCGGTCGGTCTTGTTGAAAATCATCACCACGGGTTTCCCCCAGGCCCCGATCTGTTTGAGGATGGTTTCCACCGCCTCGATCTGGGCCTGGTAATGGCGGTGACTGACGTCGACGACATGCAGCAGGTAGTCCGCCTGACGCACCTCCTCCAACGTCGCCTTGAAGGACTCCACCAGGTGCGTGGGCAATTTGCGGATGAAACCGACGGTATCAGTCAGCAGAAAAACCTGGCGGTTGGACAGTTCCACCTGACGGGTGGTCGGATCGAGCGTAGCAAACAGTTTGTCCTCGGCGAGCACCCCCGCCCCGGTCAGCCGGTTCATGAGGGTGGATTTTCCGGCATTGGTGTAACCGACCATGGAGAGGACGGGCACATGGGCCCGCTGCCGTCCGTGCCGTTGCACGGCCCGTTGCTGACGGACCCCGGTCAGTTCGCGCGTGATGCGCAGGATTTTCTCCTGGATGCGACGGCGGTCCACCTCCAGCTGCGTTTCCCCGGGGCCGCGTCCGCCAATGCCGCCCGCCTGACGGGAGAGATGGAGCCACATGCGTTTGAGCCGCGGCAGGGTGTATTGAAGCTGGGCCAGCTCAATCTGCAGTTTGCCCTCCCGGGTGCGGGCACGCTGGGCGAAGATGTCAAGAATCAGTTCGGTCCGGTCAATGACCTTGACCTTGAAGATTTCGCTCAGATTGCGGCCCTGGGCGGGACTGAGGTCGTCATCAAAAACCACCACATCGATCCGGTTTTCCCGGCAAAAGGCCGCCATCTCCGAGGCCTTGCCCTTGCCGATGAAAGTGGCCGCCACGGGATGTTCCAGTTTTTGAAAGTCCGACCCCACAACCTCCCCGCCCGCGGTCGAGGCCAGTTCGGCAAGCTCCCCCAGCGAGTCCTCCACATCCCAGACGGACTGGTCGCCACGGACCAGACCCACCAGAAACACACGTTCCACCGATTGGGGACTGACCTTATGCATCCGCTTGAATCCTCTTTTTCAGATATTCCACGATCCGTCCCGGGTCGGTTTCCGAACCCGGACTGATTTTTTCCAGTGCGGATTCCCGGCGGAACCACTGTTCCTGACGCCGCGCAAACTGGCGTGTGCGGATTTTGACCAGCGCCACACATTGCTCCCGGGTCATTTCACCGGCCAGGAGTCCGGCGACCTGGCGATAGCCCAGCGCCTGGAAAGCGGTCGGATTTTTGGCTGGAAACCTTTCGAGAAGCCGACGGCATTCCTCCTCCAGACCCGCGGCGAACATGGCCTCCACCCGCTGTTCAATGCGCCGGTGCAACTCGCCACTGGGGCGGTTGAGAAAAAAAAGACGGTAGGGTTCGCGGGGGGTTTTCCATTCCTGACGGGGCCGGGCGGCCACGAGGGACTGGCCGGTCAGGCGGCAGATTTCCACGGCCCGGATCAGCCGCCGTTTGTTATGAAAATCGGAGGCATTGAGGCCATGCTCCCCCATCGAGGAGAGTTCCTCCTGGAGTTCCGCGACGGATTGGCGCTCCAAGGACTCGCGCAATCCCGCGTCTCGGGGGAGCTGATCGGCGATGCCATGGGTCAACGCACGGATATAAAGTCCTGTCCCCCCCACCACCAGCGGCATTTTGCCACGGCGGCGGATATCCGCGATGGCGGTCAAAGCCTCCTGGGCGAACCGGCAGACATCATAGGACCCATCGGGGTCGCAGACATCGATCAGATGATGGGGCACACGGGCCCGCTCCCCCGCAGAGGGTTTGGCGGTCCCGATATCCATGCCGCGGTACACCTGCATGGAATCGGCGGAGACAATTTCAAGCGGAAGGAGGGCGGAAAGTTCCAGGGCCAGTGCCGATTTTCCGGAAGCGGTCGGTCCCGCAAGAATCCACAACATAGGCTACTTTGGGGCCGGGGCCGTGTCACTGACCACACGGAGTCCGACATAGTCCGAACTCTGGTTCTCGCGCAGGGTGTTGTCACGGGTGAGAGTCGAGGCGTCGGAAGTGGCCCAGTTGGAACCGCGGATGATCGGCACCTTGACGATGGAAAGTTTGGCACTGGGTCCCCAGGTCGCGGTCCAGGAGGACACATTGCCACCCATGCCGACGACACCGAATTCACTGACATCGTTGGCAAACTGGTCCACGGGGGCACTGCGGACAAACCCGTCGATTTCCCCGCCCTTGTCCTTCTCGTAGCTGAAGTCCGCGCCGCTGTTGGAGCGTTTGGGATCGGTTTCATTTCCCCAGGGATAGATGCTTCCCTTGGTCCCTCGTGCGGCCTTTTCCCATTCCTGTTCGGTGGGCAGGCGGTACCCGAGCCACTTGGCGTAGGCATGGGCATCGAGATAATCGATGTTGAAGACGGGGTGGTCCCAGGTGAGGATTTCCTTGCCGGGGGGGAAGGGTTTGCGCTCCTTGATCGACCCGATCATGGCGGCCCACTGTTTGGGCGTGTTATCCTTGCTTTTACCCTTGAGTTCGGGGGCCTGGTAGGTGCTGTTGTCCCGTCCGCGGGTATCATCGAGAAACAGCTTGTACTGCCAGATGGTCACCGGGTATTTGGAAATCCAGTAGGTCGGCAAACTGACGTTTTCGCCATTCTGAAAAACAAAATCCCCGGCGGGGATCTCGACCATCGGCGGAGGGCTGGGGATATGCGCCCCGGCGGATTTGTCACCCCGGAACATAAACCACCAGACACAGGCCGCCGTCAGCAAAAGGGCCAGCGGCAGGGTCACGAGAGTCATCACGAAAACCTTTTTGCGGCGCTGGTTTTCGGCTTCCGCCTCCTGCATCGCCGCCTGGTCATTTTTGGAAATGGGAATGGCCATCGCGGGATTCAGACGTGCTTCGATCCTCTTGATGTCCTGCTGCAGCGCCGCAAAGGACGAATACCCCCCCTCACCAATGATCACCGACCGGGCGACGGTGGACTGGATCTCCGGATCAACGGGTTCCTTGGCATTTTTCAGGATACGCGTCAGGGCCACGGCCAGGGCATTGATCTCGACGTTGTTGTTCAAACCCTGATCGGCATGCAGGGTGGCCGGGTTCATGATTTTGACAACCCCGTTCTTGTCGATGTAAATGTGTTTTTCCTCGACCATCTGATGCGGAATCTGGCTGCGCTGGAGAAAGGACAGTGCGTCCAGTACGGAACTGTAGACCTTGAGAATCTTAAGGTTTTCCAGACTGCGGCCTTCATTGGAGATTTTCTGAAGGCTTTCCCCCTGGAGAAACTCCTGGGCGTAATAGTGACGTCCCCCCGCCTCCCCGGCCTCAAAGACGGACCCGATGTTGGGGTGCTGGAGTTTGGCTTTTGTGGCCGCCAATCCCAAAAAGGACTGCACGAGGGACGGATTGGAGGAACGTTCCGCCGAAAGGACCCGCAGGGCCACCTTGCGATTGACCGCGGACTGGGTGGCCTCGTACAGCTGCGTCTCCTCCTCGTCGGAAATCAGCCGGGCAATCTTGTAGGGTCCGAGCACCTTGCCCGAAAGATCCTTGCTGGGGGCTTCCTGTTCCTGCTGCTCGTGGCCGGTCTTTTCATCCCGGAGACGCACCGCCTCCATGATCAGCCCCTCCCATCCGATCTGGATGGTCTTTTCAGTGCTTTGTTCGCCATCGATGAATTTGAAGCTGCCACTGGTCCAACTGACGATTTCGTAAACCGCATCCTCCCCCTGCATCACCCCGCTGATGGCATGGACGATGGCGCCCTTTTTGATGAAAATCGCTCCGGAATGATTGCCCCGGGCAATGATGATCTTGCCGGTCCGTCCGCTGATGCAGCACATCTGGATGATGTCCACAAGATGAAACTGCTCGATCTGACCGCTGAATCCCTGGCGTTCCTGTTCCTCCTGTTTTTTGAGGATGGAGGTGATTCCGCCCGGACCTGCCGGTGGTTCCGGCTGGGCGATATCAAATTTGGGTTCGGCCACGGCCCTGTGCCCCGGGTTCCCGGTGATGGGCGCTGCGGGAATGGCCTTGGGGACAGCACCTCCCATGGCAGGGGCTGCGGGCACCGCCCGGGGGGCGGCCTGCGCCTGTGGCTGTGCTGCGGGCACCGCCCGGGGGGCGGCCTGCGCCTGTGGCTGCGCTGCGGGCACCGCCCGGGGAGCGGCCTGCGCCTGCGGCTGCGCTGCGGGCATCGCCCGGGGGGCGGCCTGCGCCTGTGGCTGCGCTGCGGGCACCGCCCGGGGAGCGGCCTGCGCCTGTGGCTGTGCTGCGGGCATCGCCCGGGGGGCGGCCTGCGCCTGTGGCTGTGCTGCGGGCATCGCCTGGGGTTGGGCCACATTGAATGGATTTTTCATCACACCGGATTTGGTGACATCCTCCACCACCAGCCCCAGCTGACGGCCCACATGCCTGAGAAGACGCTCGGGCTCGATGGGTTTGGGAAGAATCGTCAGACCGGCACAGCGGGCGTCATTGAGAATCTGCGTCGAATCGTACGCGGTCACAAAAAGAATCGGAAGGGTCGGATAGGTGCCCCGCAGCGCGGCCACCAGATCGCCCCCGCCGATTTCCGGCGAATAGATGTCGGCGATCACCAGAGACACGGTGGCGGACTGCAACTGGTAATTCAATTGGGCAAGGTTCTGGGCGGGCAATGTCTGATACGCCCGATGCCCCGCCAGGATGTTGACATGCCTGTTGAGCGACTCTGTATCGCAGTCAAAGACAATGATCGTATAGGCCATAAATTATCGGGCAATACTCATCGGGGCCGGAAACAGTTCCGCAAGCTGGGCCGGGAAGGATTTGGAATCCTGCAGCTCATTCTTGTAATAGACCCTGATGATATAACCATAATAGTTTCGGGTGACGTTCGTCCTTCGGAACTCCTGCTCCCATGTGCCTTTGGGTACCTGATAGGTGATGGTCATGGTTTCGTATGAACTCTCTTTCCAATCCACAGGCGGCTCCAAAAACTTGACATCAATTTTTGCATTGGTTGCGACAATTTTATTATTACCTAATATATCGTAAAAATAAACCTGAAATTTTATTTGTGCCGGATCAACATTTGTAAACTCTGGTTTTGTCCCTAACTTTACCAAAAAATTCCACTTCTCATCAAAAAGCGTCGGTGCGTTCTCTCTCCTTGGTTCTATATCTAGTAAATTTATAAGCTTTGGCAAACGAATATTTTGTTGGTTTGACTTTGCCGGGTCATTCGGGTTGGCCGCCGCAGTCCTGACACCTTCCCGCAAAGTTGGCATGGCTGTCAAGTTTTTAATAAGGTACTCCTCAGCAGGTTTTTCAGGAATCAGACTCGTGGTGGGCCCGGGAGCAACCGGGGCGCTGGCCACCACTGTCCCCTTTTTTCCACTTTTTTGCACAAAAATGGCACGCAAAATCGGGATCGATAAAAAGGCGAGCACGATAAAAATCATCACAAATCCGATGATCACGAGGGACACCGTAAACAGTGTTCCCTTACGTCGCTTCACCTCCACTTGCGGTCGTGCCATAAGAACATCATCCGCAAGGTCTTGCACCCTGTCAATCTTGACTTCAAATTGTTTGACCCTATGCTCACCCCTTTTCTGTCACATCCTTCCCTGAAAATCCTATGACCACTGAAGCCAAAAAACAAACCGACCTCATGGAAAAAATCGTCGCCCTGTGCAAACGCCGCGGTTTTGTTTTCCAATCCTCCGAAATTTACGGAGGCATCAACGGCTTTTGGGATTACGGTCCACTCGGGGCGGAACTCAAACGCAACGTCAAAGACTACTGGTGGAAATGCATGACCCACTGGCGCGAAGACGTTGTGGGTCTCGATGCCACGATCATCATGCACCCGTCCATCTGGAAGGCATCGGGCCATGTGGATACGTTCACCGATAAAATGGTCGATGACCCGGTCAGTAAAAAACGTTACCGCGCCGATCAGGTGGATCCACAAACTGGTATTGTCTATTATTACTCTGGGGCCACCTCCGCATCCAATGGAAAGGAATCCCAGGAATCCTTTTCAGTTCTCATTCCTCTGGGCAAACCTCCCGAAAGCGCCCGCAAGGTGGCCACCCAATATTACGAGCAGCGCGGGATCGATAAACCCGAATTGAAGGGTGAGAGCTCGGAAAAAATCGAAAACACGATTCTTTACAGTCCCGACAGCGGAGCGCGTCTGGGAGAACCCCGCGATTTTAATCTCATGCTCAAAACTCAGGTGGGCCCTGTGGCCAGTGACGAAAACACCGCCTATCTCCGCCCGGAAACAGCCCAGGCCATTTTTGCCCAGTTTAAAAATGTCCTCGATTCCTCGCGTGTCAAAGTCCCTTTCGGAATTGCACAGGTGGGCAAAGCCTTCCGCAATGAGGTCACCCCCCGCAACTTTACCTTCCGTTCCCGCGAATTTGAACAGATGGAACTAGAATTTTTCATCAAGCCGGATGACGTGGTCCAGAAAATGACGGGTAGCGTTCTGGAAGGGATCACAGAAAACTCTTCCCTGCCCGAACCCCAATCCAACTGGGGCTGGGAAGCCTGGCACATGTACTGGGTGCAACAACGTCTGGCGTGGTACGACTCCATCGGTCTGGGACGCGACACGCTGGAACTCTACTGGCAGAAAAAAGAGGAGCTGGCCCACTACGCCCGTGCCTGTGTGGATATTCTCTACAAGTTTCCCTTCGGCACGCAGGAACTTGAAGGGATCGCCGCCCGCGGCAATTTTGACCTCAGCCAGCACCAGGAACACAGCGGCAAATCCATGGAGGTCTTCGACGACGAAGCCAAGTCCCGTTACATACCCCATGTGATCGAACCTTCCGCTGGGGCTGATCGTCTTGTCCTTGCACTGCTCTGCAACGCCTATCACGAGGAACAGGTCACGGATGACAAGGGCAAAACCGAAACCCGCGTGGTCATGAAATTCCATCCCCGCGTGGCCCCGATCAAGGTCGCGGTGTTCCCCCTGCTCAAAAACAAACCCGAACTGGCGGTCAAGGCCCGCGAAATTTACAATTCGCTCCGCCCCCACATGAATGTCTTTTACGACGACGGTGGTTCGATCGGAAAACGCTACGCACGCCAGGACGAGGCGGGCACCCCCTTCGGTATCACGGTGGACTTTGAAACGTTTGAGGGGGTCCGTGAAGGCGCCCAGGCGGGTCTCAAGGACACGGTCACGCTCCGTCACCGCGACTCCATGAAACAGGAACGCATCGCCATTGCCGACATCCTCCCGACCCTCCTTAAAGCGCTTGCATAAGCTCAACTCTCCCGACGGCAAACGTCTTCTTTCCCTCGTCCGCGAGGGGGACTATGCCCATGCCGGGGAAATTGAGGCCATTGAAGGTCTGCTCAAACTGATCGATCCCCCCTCCCCACGCTCCTGGCTTGATGCGGGGTGCGGACGTGGTGGGACGGCTGCCTACATCCAGAGAAAATGCGGGGTTGCGATGACCGCATTCGACATTGACGAGGTTTCGCTGGATGAAGCCCGGCTCCATTATCCCCAAATCAGATTCCTCGGGTCCGATGTGGCGCAAATTGCCCACACATTGTCCGATTCCTTTGACGTGATCTCCTGCTTCAACTCCTTCTACGCCTTTCCCAACCAACCACAGGCCCTCGCCGGGTTGGCGCGTCTTGCACATGATCAAACCCAACTTCTGATTTTTGAGTACACGGCTTCCGATCAATTTAAAACATCCGGCTTTGCCCATCTCCCGGAAACCTCCCACTGGAAGCCTGTTGTCCCGGACACGTTCCCGAGGGAGCTCGATCGGCAAGGATGGCGGCTGGAACAATCCGTCAATCTGGATGCCGAATACGCGCGCTGGTATGCGGAACTGGTGACAAAATTTAACCGGCGCAAAACTCTCCTGGTCGGGACCTGCGGCAAAGAGATCTACGAATACGCCCTTTGCTTCTACTCCTCCCTTCTCTCAGCGATCGAGTCCGGACAAATCGGCGGAGCCCTCTTCAAGGCCCGGAAAAAACGGGCGGGGGACTGACCTTTCACAGGCAGCAGTAAAACTGTTGCAAGACCTGCTGGGCATTGGGACTGGTGAAAAATTCGCAGGTCTTGCCGAGCACCTCGATTCCCTGAAACAGGAACGCATCGCCCTCACCGACCTCCTCCCCACCCTGCTCAGGGCCCTGGGATAGCCGTTGAGCATTGGGCGTTTTGAAACAGCGATAAAACATTTGCGAGATGTTCTCCCCTTTGTGTCTTTTGCGCCTTTTTGTGGCTGAAAGTCCGTTGAGCGTGCAAAAAATCCACCATGAGTCATGAGACAGTCTTGATGAGACACTCCCCCCCATCCGCAATATCCGTGCGATCCGCGGTTAAAAAAACTTCCTTGGCTCCCCGCCCCTGCCTGCTTAGGTTCATGACCCATGAGCCTCTCACCTCTCGCCGGTCACCTCCCCCCTCCCGAAATTCTCGTTGATCTCGAAAAACTCGAGTCGGCCTACTACCGGAAAACTCCCGACCTCTCCAACCCCCAACAACTCGTCGCCTTTGGCACCAGTGGTCATCGCGGCTCGTCTCTGGACGGCGTTTTCACCGAGGCCCACATCCTCGCCATCACCCAGGCGATCTGCGAATACCGCACCGGCCAGGGGATCAACGGCCCCCTTTACATGGGCAAGGACACCCACGCGCTCTCCGCCCCGGCGGAACGCACGGCCCTCGAGGTGCTCGCGGCCAACGGGGTGACGGTCATCATCCAACAAAACGACGGTTACACGCCCACCCCGGCGATCTCCTGTGCGATCCTCAATCATAACCGTGGCCGCACCACGGGCCTGGCCGATGGGATCGTCATCACTCCCTCGCACAACCCGCCCAAGGACGGCGGCTTCAAATACAATCCGCCCAACGGCGGTCCTGCGGATACGGATGTCACCAAATGGGTCCAAAACCGCGCCAACGACCTGCTCAAAAACGGCAATCGCGACGTCAAACGCATTCCCTTCGAACGCGCTCTCGCCGCCCCCACAACGCATCGGCAGGATCTCGCCCAACCCTACGTCGACGACCTCGAAAACATCATCGACTTTGATGTCATCCGGTCCTCGGGCCTGAAAATCGGGGCCGATCCGCTGGGCGGCGCGAGTGTGCATTACTGGGGCCCGATCATCGGGCGCTACAAAATCGACGTGACCCTGGTCAATCCCCACGTGGACAAACAATTTGCGTTCATGGCCGTGGACCACGACGGACAGATCCGCATGGATTGTTCCAGCGCCCATGCCATGGCCCCGCTGATCAAACTCAAGGACTCCTACGGCATCGCCTTCGGCAACGACACGGATTCCGACCGCCACGGCATTGTCGCCCCCTCGTGCGGGCTCCTGAACCCAAACCATTTTTTGGCGGTGGCCATCCGTTACCTGTACACCCATCGTCCGCTCTGGAAAAAGGAACTGGGCATCGGCAAAACACTGGTCAGCAGTCTGATCATCGACAAGGTCGCCGCCTCATTGGGCCGCACATTGGTCGAAGTGCCCGTGGGGTTCAAGTGGTTTGTCGACGGGCTCTTCAACGGCACGCTGGGATTTGTCGGCGAGGAGAGTGCGGGGGCCTCCTTCCTGCGCAAGGACGGCACGGTGTGGTCGACGGACAAGGACGGCATCATCATGGACCTGCTCGCGGCGGAAATGACCGCACGCACTTCCAAGGACCCCGGACAGCATTTTGCGGAAATCGCCGCGGAATTTGGAACACCCTATTACGCCCGCATGGACGCGGCGGCCACGCCGGCCCAGAAAAAGATCCTTTCGGAAATGTCGCCGGACTCCGTCACGGCCTCCACACTGGCGGGCGACACAATCACGGCCCGGCTCACCAAAGCCCCCGGCAACCACGCGGCCATCGGCGGTCTGAAAGTGGTCACGGAAAGCGGATGGTTTGCCGCACGTCCCTCAGGCACGGAGGATGTCTACAAAATCTATGCCGAAAGCATGAAAAGCGCAGACCACCTCAGGTCCATCCAAACCGAGGCCAAATCCATCGTCGATGACGTGCTCCGCAGGGCGTGATCCGAGTCCAACGTTCTGTCTGGTTCCACTGTGACTTTCCAAACAAAATCCATCACCCTGGTGGGCGCCCACGGGGGTTACGCGGGGCACAATGTTCCCCTGGGCGGATCGGCCACCATTTTTGAATGTCTGCTGGAGGAATGGAAAAGCCGTCCCGACCTCTCGCTGAAAATCCTTTCTCCTGGTCCGGGTTATCAGACGTGGCACCAGTCACTCAGGGACCGGAACATCGCGTCTCCACAGGATTACACACGGGTCCATCCCTCCAGTCTCGGTTACAACGATTACGCCCGGTTCAGCCGCTTTTTTGAGCGTACGGCCACGGAATATCTGTGCGCCCGTCCCGCCCCCGCCGGAGCCTGGGTCATTGCCAATGACATCTGCGAGGGGCCCGACATCACACGCCTGCGCGCCCATGGCTACAAGGTCATGACCCTGATCCATGTCGATGTGGTGGACTACATGACGGGGATGTACCTCAAAAAAGCTCTCTCACCCGAATTCCTCTGCCGTTTCTGGAACCTCCTGCGCGCAGTCGGAATCAACCGCATTTTGCCCGACATCCTGCGGCTGATCTTCGACAAACAGAGGGTCGTTATGACCGAGTCCGATGCCGTGGTGGTCCCCTCGCCCCACATGAGGGAGATCATCCTCCGCTGTTATCCTGATGCCGACCTCACCCGCATCCACTCGATTCCCTGGGGTAATCCCCACGCGGGGGCCTGGCAATCCCCATCAGACGACTCTCTCGCGGCTTGGAAGCAGAAACACGGGATCAGGCCCGACCGCTTTGTCATCCTCACCCTCAGCCGCATCTCCCCCGAAAAGGGTCTCGACCGTCTGCTCAACGCCCTCCTCCTGCTGGAGCAAAATGCGCCGGAGGCGGCGGGCCGCTGCTTGGTGGTCATCGCGGGCACGGCGGCCTACATGGAGGGTCCGCGTACTCTGGCTTTGCTGAAAAAAACCGTTTCCCGGCTTCGACTCGTCCAGGTGATCTTCCCGGGCCATCTGACGGGCACGGACAAATCCTGCGCGTTTGCCGCCGCCCATTTGTACGCCTTCCTGTCCCGGCACGAAAGTTACGGACTGACCCTCAGCGAAGCCCGCGCCGCCGGGCTTCCCTGCCTGGTCAGCCGCGAGGTGGAGGCCCTGCATCCTCCCGAGCCTGGCGTGACTGGGATCAATGCCGACCAACCCGACATTCTGTCGGAATCCCTCCACCTCCTGATCCAAAACCACGGTTCATCCGCCCCACGGATCCCCTCCCAAACCAAATCCTTCTCCGAATCCGCCCGCGAAATTCTGGAGCTGATGAACTGAGTGATTCTGTCCGGCGGGCGTTGGGCGTGAAGAAAGTCGGGAATCCGAAAACACACAAAAGGGGGATTCTTTCAGAACCGCCCGGGGAGCGCACGCGCCCCCGCGTGCATCAGGAGGCGCCCCCGCCTCCGCTCCGCGAGGCCCAACGGACCGCCACATTTTGGCCACAAAAAAGCGCAAAACACACAAAAGGGGGATTCTTTCAGAACCACCCGGGGAGCGCACGCGCCCTCGCGTGCATCAGGAGGCGCCCCGCCTCCGCTCCATGTCCGAACGGCAAACCAAAGATGAAGTGGCGTATTTGAAAAACGTTATCGTTTTTAGTAATATTTCACCTACCTCACACCCCTCTCTCCATTGGTGGAAACGCCCTCAAAACCACCTTTTACAGCCCATTCTCCTCCTTATCTTACACTAATTGCCTGTCCCTTTTCAGCTCCTTGCGTAGTGCAGCGAAAGGGAGGGACGACCGGCGCACGGGAAGGACGCGCTTCGACCGATGCCTTGTCAGAAAGACGCTGGCGCGATGTGTGCGAAAGCAGACATCGTGACATCGGCGAATGTTCGCACGACCAGAAACGGAGCGACGGCGCGGAGTGTGCCGCCGTAATGAGTCCGCGAATGAAGGCCAAGCAGACTCCGTGACGGAGCGGTTCAGAACAGTTAACCCTCCCCCCGCGTCTTGGGCGATGTCCGTTCCCCGGCGACTTGTGCGGAGATGAGAGACGTTGCGAACACCAATGGGCTCCCGGCGTCTCTATGGGGGTTAAGGTTCATATGTTCATTCACCATTCGAAATTCTCAGAATTTCGCCACTATTTTTTGAAATCTCGATTAATGCAAAGCCTCCCATTGAATCTGGTGGGCGATTTGCAGTACTACCTCGCACTATCCATCTGTCGACTTTCAGTTTGACGTCAAATGGCTTTTGACTGGATATTTCAGCTTTTCCATATATGGGGACAAGAACAGCTTCTGCGATTAATCTGGCCGTAGCTTCGTCAGGTACAACCCCATTGCGAGGAATATAATTATATTTCGAATTAGAAGTTGAACATCCGAATTGTCCGAATAATAGAAATAGTAACAACAGAATCCTCATATTTTAGTTCCTCTATTTCCTTTCCCTGATGTCGGTTGAGGCCCATTCCTAGGTGTAGATTTTGGATTATTGACTGTCCCAATAGTTGTAACCGTTCCAGCCCTGTAGCTTCCATTGGGAGTATATTTTTTCACCTTTCCACTTGGCGTTACTAAATATCCAGAACTGCCTCTTGTATCGGACACCGCTTTATCTGTAGAACGATCACAAGGATCGTCAGGACTGCCAGAAAACTCTTCGTCATTATATCCCTCAGAAGGAGCTCCATGACTATGAATATTTGAATTATAAGATGTACCTTGAGGGATATTTTTCTTACTTAAGGAAGAAGAATGCGGGTTTTCTTGTGTTTTCGGTTCCGTATAACTATATTTTCCATCCTTGTCTTGATAAATATTAGCGATGTACTCCCAATCATTATTATATGAATCCTCGTACATATCGTTTGCTGCTGCCATTGCTGCTGCATCAGGAGTAGTATAAGGTTCACCAGGCTTCGTCCCCCACGGATCAACGAAGTTGACCGGATCATTGAGGCAATAGCCGTAAAGGTTGATGCCGCCTGATTCTGCGATAGGATCGCGGGATAGCCATCTCCCCGTTTGTGGGTTGTAAAATCTTAGGCCGTAGTAATTAAGTCCCGTTACTTCACTGAATTCTTTGCTTGAGAACTGGAACGGCTGACTGGCGAGCGTGCCCGTGCTCAGCAATTTGCGACCAAAGGGATCGTACTCGTAGGTGGCCACGGTCTGGTTGGCACTGTCGATAAGATTCATGACGTTGCCGTTGCCATCATAGACATAATATGCAGAACCAGTGACCCCCGCAGATTGCGCCGATGTCGCAGGAAGAGTGATGGCCAGCAGACTGCCTACCCCACCTGTGGAGTCAAAGCTCTGCGCGAGGTCGAGGCCGCGGGTGTAATGGCGGACGACGTTGTTGTTGCCGTCGAGTTCCTGCACTTGCAACCAGCCGTCGTACACGAACTTCTGCACTGAAGTTGGAAGGAGTGATGTCGAGGGAGTGAACGACCCTCGTCTAAAGACGAGGGCTTCTTTTTACGGCTAAAAGCCGGATCGGTCGGCACTCTGGCCGACTCATACGATCTTGAAGTTATCGTCCGGGTCATTGGGTTTCTGATCCTCTATATATTTCTTCCACAA
>JANRIZ010000177.1:0-11323 GCA_033764445.1 Verrucomicrobiia bacterium
GGCTTGCCCATGTCCAGGACAAAAATTTCGCCGCTGCCCCCGAGTCCCCCGGCCTGGATGACCAGCTGCACCGCCTCCGGGATGGTCATGAAAAACCGGGTCATCTCCGGGTGGGTGACCGTCACGGGTCCGCCCGCCTCGATCTGCTGGAGAAAGATGGGGATGACACTTCCGTTGCTGCCGAGCACATTGCCGAAGCGTACACCCATGAACTTGGTGGCCGACTGGTTCCGTGCGTAGGCCAGCGCGAGCAGCTCGCCCAGGCGTTTGGTAAAGCCCATGACACTGGTGGGCTGCACCGCCTTGTCCGTGGAGATGTAGATGACCCGCTCCGCGCCGTGTTCAATGGCCAGTTCCGAGACGTGGATGAAGCCGCCCACATTGTTGATGACACAGTCGCCCGGGAATTTTTCCATCATGGGCACGTGTTTGTGGGCCGCCGCGTGAAAGATGATGTCGGGTTTGTGCCGGGCGAAACTTTTGGCCAGGGCGGGGCGGTTTTTGAGGTCGCAGAATTCCGCCACGATGTGCAGGGCCGGGAAGACCTGCTCGAGTTCGCGTTCGCGCAGGTAGAGTTCATTTTCGTTGAAGTCCAGAAGGATCAGACGGTCGGGCTCAAAGGCGGCCAGTTGACGGCACAGTTCCGCCCCGATGGAGCCGGCCGCACCCGTGACCAGGATTTTGCGGCCATGGAACTGGTTTTTGAGCAGCAGCGTGTCGAACCGGAAAGGCTGACGCGCGAGCAGGTCCTCCGGGTTGACCTTTTTGAGGGTGAGCTGGTGCCCCTCCTCGACCCCTGTGAGCATGGGCACCCGCCGGAACTGGAGACTGTGGGTGCGGCACAGATCCGTGATGGCGCGGAGGTCCTCGCCGAGGACCTGACCGGCGAGGATGAGCGTATTGGCCCCTTCGCGCTGGACGACAGCGGGGATTTCCTGCGGGGAAATGACGCGCACGCCGTGGAGCTTCTGGCCCGCGCGGCGGCCGGAGGAATCGACGATGGCCACCGCCCGGTGGGCCTGGCCGAGATTGCGCATGAATTCGCGCAGCAGGAGCTCGACCTGGTCGTAACGACCGGCCAGGATCGAGCGGTTGCCCGCGGGGTCGTGTTTGTGGGAGAGAACCTGGATGACCCGGCCCGAGAGACGGATGCCGCCGATGAAAAAAGTGGTCATGACCGCCTCGTTGAAAAGGATCATCAGGGAGGCCTCAAAAAAATTGACCGTCCGGAGGAGCAAAAAAATGAAGGAGCCCAGGGCGACAGAGGAAATGATCCGGATCATGTCGTGGATGCTGGCGTAGCGGAAGCTCCAGTTGTAGAGCCCGAAGAACCAGAAACAGCCCAGACGGATCGGGAAATAGACCAGGGCGAGGGGTTTGTAGTGATGGAGAATGAACTCATCGGGGATGGGCCAGCCAAAACGCAGGAGAAAACTGAAGTTCAAGGCCACGGCGATCAGCAGGGCATCGACGACCAGGAGGGCCAGCAGCCGTTCCCAATTGGGGGCGCTGATCCAGTAGTTGCCGCGGAACTCGATTTTTTTTGGAATCACAGCGGGTTTATAACCGAAAAGAATGGTTGGAGGCAAGGGTGCACTGGAGGCCGGGGGGCCATTTGCCCAAAAGTCAGCCAAAATAAATGATGGACTTTGTGAAGAGAAGATTGACTTCTGTAAAGCAATTTTTATAAATGGCGTGCATGTCGGAAGATTCCAAAGCGGCTGATTCAAAATTGACCGAACATCCCTCCACGGCAAAAAACTTTTCCCCCCTGACCATCAATCTTGATGACATCGAGGTGGAGGCCATTTCCGAACATGGGGTTCCGATCGTGGAAACTCCCAAAAAGGAGGAAGCTCCCGTTCACAAGGAAAAGACTGTCGAGCCGAAAGAAGTTATTGAAAAACAGACAGTTCCAAAAATAAACCCGCAGGAGATAGAAAAAATCCACGAAAAGTTGGATGTTCTGATCAAAGGCATTGGGGCATCCGCTGAAAACGCGACGAAATTGAATCAGAAATTTGACGAAAAAATTGCTTCCGAGGGGCACAGTCAGAATCTTTTTTCCGCACTTCACAAGGAATTGGCCAGCTACAAGGACAACATGTTGCTGGATATTTTTCACAAGCCCGTGATCAAGGACATGATTTTCATCCATGATGATCTGGCGCGGATGGAGAAGAGTCTCGGCGAGCTCAAGAAGTCTCTTCCCGAGGGTTCGGAATTAGTAAAATCCTTTGAAAACTCGGTGCAAAATGCCCACAATATGAGGGCCTTTGTTTTGGAGGTATTGGCGCGGTTGGATGTTGAACTGATGGCGGAAACGCCGCGGGTGCTTGACAAGGCCTTTCACAAGCCGCTTAAGACACTTCCCACGCAGGATCAGGCGCAGGATGGTCGGATTGCCGAGACGCTCAACCCCGGGTTCACCTGGAAAGGGCGCACGTTCCGGGCGGAAGAAGTGGTGATTTTTAAGTTTGAAATTCCGAAATAAACCGTCAAAGTCGAATTTTACACAATATCAAGGAACAACTGTCACGCATATGGGGAAACGAAAAGTAGTTGGAATCGATCTGGGAACGACGTTCTCAGCCATCGCCCATATTGATGATTACGGGAAACCGCAGATCATTCCCAATGCGGAATCCGAGCGGATCACCCCCTCGGTGATTCTTTTTGAGGATGGGGTGGTGACCGTGGGGACGACAGCCAAGGCGATGGCGGTGGCCGAACCCGAAAAGATCGTGGAATTTGTCAAGCGCGAGATGGGCAAACCCAAGGAGGAATTCCACCGGGAGTTTGGCGGGACGAAGTATTCGGCGGATGAGCTTTCGGCGATGGTTCTCAAGAAGCTCAAGAACGATGCCGAAAAGTATCTCAACACCCAGATCACCGATGCGGTGGTCACGGTCCCGGCCTATTTCAGTGATGCGGAGCGCAACGCCACGGTCAATGCCGGCAAGGTGGCCGGGCTGAACATCCTTCAGATCATCAACGAACCGACGGCGGCGGCCCTTTCGTATGGGTTGAACAAGTTGGGCAAGAACCAGACCGTGTTTGTGTTCGATCTGGGCGGGGGCACCTTTGACGTGACGATCATGCGGATCGAGGGGGAGCAGATCAAGATGGTGGCCACCAACGGGGATCACCGGCTCGGGGGCAAGGATTGGGACGACAAGATCATCAATTTCGTGGCCGAGGAGTTTGACAAGACCCACGGCGAAAATCCGCTGCTGGATCTGCAGGCCTATCAGGACATCCAATCCCGTGCCATTGCGGCCAAGGTGCAGATGTCCAACCGTCCGAAGACTACGATCGTCCACAGCTACAACGGACGGTCGATCAAGGTGGAGATCACCAAGGACCAGTTTGAGGAGATGTGTGCCGACCTGGTGGAAAAGTGCAAAATCCTGTGTGAGATCGTCCTGATGGAGGCGAAGATGACCTGGAAGGACATCGACACCATGCTCATGGTCGGGGGCATGACGCGCTGCCCGATGGTGCGCAACATGGTCACGGAGCTGAGCGGGAAACCCCTCAACGAGGAGGTCAACCCCGACGAGGCCGTCGCACTGGGTGCCGCGATTCAGGGCATGCTCTGCCACATCAAGGACAGCACCGAAAAGGGTGTGGATGATATTTCCCCGGAAACGGCCAAACAGTTCACCGGGGCCAACGGGGGCCTGATCCAGGTCACCAACATCACGTCCCACAGCCTGGGGATTGTCCTGTGGAACGACACCTCGCAGGAGGAGTACGTGTTCCCGATGATCAAAAAGATGACCGAGATTCCCGGCGAGACCAAAAACACCTTTGGAACCGCCTCCGCGAACATGAAACGGGCCGTGGTCCGTGTTGTCGAGGGGGAAAGCACCGTGCCCGGGGAGTGTTACAAGCTGGGGACCTGCGACATTTCGCTGCCGGAGTTCCTGCCCAAGGCCACGCCCGTGGAGGTCACCTACCGGTACAACACGAACCAGATTCTCGAAGTCACTGTCAAGGTCCAGGACAAGGTTGCCACCGCTGAGATCCACCGGACCGGGGGTTTGAAATCCGATGAGGTTGAGCGTGCCCGCGATCATCTGATGCTCCTGAATGTCAATTAACACGGGTGGCACCGGAGCTTTGTGCTGATCAATGGCATTACCGCATCCCATTCCCGATGACCCCCGCAAGTGGGATGGTTGGGCCAAGTACAAGTCCCTCAATTATTACGAGCGTCTGGGCCTGGCCTACGATGAAAGCCCCGGCCCTGCCGCCATTGAGGAAAGCTGCCGTCAGTTGCTGTTGTGGTGGCAGAAAAAGCTTCCCCTCAAAAGTCAGCCGGGCAATCCGCTGGCCCAGCTGCTGGGCAAGGCCATTGACGAGGCCCCCCGACTGATCACCGAGGCAAAGCTGGTTCTCCTCAATCCCGCGGAGCGCGAGGCGCATGACCGGAAACTGTCGGAATCCGCCCAGGCCGCCAGCCTGTTTGAACTCCGGAAATTCATTGATTTTGCGCTGAAAAGCAAATTGCTCACACCCTCCGACGAACAGAATCTGCTGGAGGCGGGGGAACAGTTGGGCCTGGCCGGAGACGTGATCGCCCAGGCCATCGAGGAGGCTCTGACCCGTACGGGAGCCCAGCGTGGGGAACCGGCGCCGTCCGTTTCCCCGGTGCCCCGTCCGCCATCCACGGTGCCGTTGGCCCCCAGTTCCACCCCCTCCAGTGCAGGGGGGTTGCCGCCGGATCCCGAGGGTTTCAAGAGTCTGGTGGATCAGTGGAAGGAAAAAACCGATTTTGGCGAACTTGAGGATGAGGACCGGGAGACCCTGAGAAAATTTGCGGCCAACTTCCGGCTCAATGCGGACTGGGCCGAGGCCATTCTGGAGGACCGCGAGTACGATCCGGAGGCGGATGCCAAAAAGGCCGCCGAGGACAAGCTCAAGCAGGAAAAACTCAAGGCGGCCATGGCGGCCCATGCCGATAAGAAGTCGGTGGCGGCTGCGGCGGTGGTGCCGAAGTTCAACCCGGATCAGGAACGGCGGGACTTTCCGAATTTCGACAACGAGATCGGCATGCCCATGATCACGATCCCCTCGGGGTCCTTCATGATGGGGTCCAATGCCCCGGAGGCCGCCGACAATGAGCGGCCCGCGTTCCAGGTGATCCTCACCGGATACTGGATCAGCAAATACTGCATCGCCAACATCCAGTATGAACTTTTTGATCCCTCCCATATTTCCAAACGCCTCCCGGGCACCCACGACGATGATCCGGTGGTGTTTGTCAGCTGGGAGGATGCCCGGAAATTCTGCGAATGGCTCGGCAATCTGGAGGGCAAGAAGTACCGGCTGCCGACGGAGGCGGAGTGGGAGTACGCGGCGCGCGGTCCGAAAAACTTCCGTTATCCCTGGGGGGACAAGGACATCACCCCGGGACTGGCCAATTTTGCCGATGCCCGGAAAAGTGTGCCGTGGGCGGATCATTCCATGGATTGCGGTTATGCGACCACCGCCCCGGCGGCCTCCTTTCCGATGGCAGCCAGCCCTTTTGGCATCGAGGACATGGCGGGCAATGTGTGGGAGTGGACCTGTGATGCGCTCCAACAGTACAAATCCCAGCCCTGTACCAATCCCATGTTCGACAAGGGGGAGCCCAAGGCCTTGCGCGGGGGATCCTGGCGCTCGAAAGCCTCGAGCATCCGCACCACCTCACGGGCCTTCCAGCCGGCGAAATTTTTCTCCAACGACATCGGGTTCCGTGTCGTGTGTGTGCGAAACGGTTCTAGGTAGACGCGGATGTTTGCACCGGCCCGGCGGCGAGGATCCGGTTTTTTTCCCGGAGGGAGGCCAGGCCCTTGATCAGGAAAATCAGCGCAAAAACGTGGAAGCCAAAGCTCATCCATTCCCCGACAACCAGATAGATCAGGGCGTCCAATACATAGAACATGACGCCGGTCAGATACACCCAGAAGTGGGACCGGCCGAATATCCCGAAACAGACAAACCCCCCGGCAATGACCACGTCCAGAAACAGGCACACGTACCGGGCGGAGGGAAGTCCTCCCTCGGCCATGCCGATCCCGAGGCCGTCAATGATCTGCATGATTCCCAGTCCGATGACAAAATGGGTGTTCCCCCCAAAGAAAAGGATCAGCGAGTTGATCAGCGACAGGGCGGCAATCCAATAAAACCAGCTGGAACCCGAGGTGATGGAACCTTCGATTTCCGCCGGCACCCCTGGTCCGGGTGGAGGGGGCAGAAGAGGTTCGCCCACGAGCGGACCCGAGGTCGCGGCGAGGATGTCCCCGAGGGTTTTCCACTGTTCGTCCCCGACAGGGGTCACGGGTGTGCCGGCATTGATCTGGCCGCGGTATTTCAGGTCCTGGAGTGCAGCCAGGTCGACCGGCCCCTGCACCGCATTGTTTGTGTCGACGTAGTAGTAGGTCATGGGCTGGTTCCTGTCAGGAGAATGTGTGTGAAAAAAAACAGGATGCGGCAAAGAGGGGGGAATCTCAAAGAGAAGTTGATTTGAGCCGCGCCTCCAGCAGCATCCCGGCCAGGACGAGATCCTCGGGGGTGGTGATCTTGAGATTGGCGCGGCCCGTATCCACGAGCACGACCGGTTCGCCGAGCAGTTCCACCGCCGCCGTGTCGTCGGTGACCGTCACGCCCCGGGCCATGACCGTTTCGTACGCCCTGAGGATGAGTTCGGTCCGGAAGGTCTGGGGGGTCTGCACGGCCCACAGACGGGAGCGGTCGACGGTGCGGGTGATGCCCATCCGGTCGTCGGCCTCCTTGAGGGTGTCGACGATTTTGCACGCCGCCACCGAGGCCCCGTGGGACCGGGCGGGGCCGATGGTTTTTTCGATCATCTCCGGAGTGCACAGAGGGCGGGCGCCGTCATGGATGGCCACCAGCTCCGCGCGATTCCGCGCGGTTTTCACCCCGGCCAACACGGAGTCCTGACGTTCGGCTCCTCCTTCAACCAGATGTCTGACCTTGTCCAGGGAGAACTGTTTTTTCAGGTCTTCAAAATCCGTGAATCGTTCCGGGCGCGTGACCACGGCGATTTCATCGATGGCCGCGCAGTTTTGAAAGTTTTCCAGCGTGTGGGCGATGACCGGACGGCCCAGCAGGGGGGTGAACAATTTGTCAAAACCCATCCGTCGGCTGCTGCCGGCGGCGACAATGACGGCGGTGATCATGGGCAGGCGGGGGGATCAGTGGGTGTGGGTGCCGTTGACATCGCGGTCGAGGTCCGCAAAGACCATGCGTCCGGCGGAGGTCTGGAGAACGCTGATGACCTTGGCGTCGACCTCGTGCCCGATGTGGCGGTGGGAGTTGTTGACGACAATCATGGTGCCATCGGCGAGATAACCCAGAGCCTGACCGTGTTCGCGGCCCTCGCGGACGAGTTTCAGTCCGTTGATGACGTCGCCGGGGATCATGGAGGTTTTCAGGGCGTTGGCCAGGTCGTTGATGTTGAGGGTGTGGATTTTCTGGATTTCGGCGACCTTGTTGAGATTGTAATCGGTGGTGATGATTTTGGCCCCGAGGACCTTGGCGGCCCGGACCAGTTTCCCGTCCACCTCCTTTTCATCCGGGTAATCGTGGTCGGAAATCTTGATGTCCACCTTGCCCTCCTCCTGGATCTGGCGGACCAGGTCCAGCCCGCGCCGTCCGCGTGCACGCCGGGCCGGGTCGGCCGAGTCGGCGACCATCTGCAGTTCGTGAAGGACAAAATGCGGGATGTAAATGGTGCCCTGGATGAAACCCGTGCGGATGACATCGGCGATGCGGCCGTCAATGATCGAACTGGTGTCGAGGATCACATTGGGTTCCGGGGCCTGTTCCCGGACGAACCGGACGTAGGGGATGATCAGGGAAAAATCGTCGCGGTTGCTGCGGAGGGCCAGCACCATGCCGATGTAGGAAAAGGAAAGGTACACACCCAGATTGATGACCCACAGGGTTTTCTCCGGCACATAATAAAAGATGCCCGAGGAGCGGATCAGCCACGCCATGACACAGCCCAGCAGCAGCCCGAAGGTGGCCACCGAAAAGGCCCGCAGGGAAAACCCCTTCAGGACGCGGTCCACAAAGATGACGCCCAGTCCGATGACCAGGCCCCAGAAGGTCCCCTGCCAGGGCAGCAGCACAATGGGCTTGTCCGGTTCGTTCAATCCGAGCGGCAGCACCCATCCGGCCACCGCCAGAAGGATCAGGAAAAAGAAACGGAGGATGTAGACGGAATTCATCGGGAGGTCCTGGGCTTGGGCTGGGGTTTGCCTTCAGCCTTTTTTTCCGCTGCGTACGCATCGGAATAGAACAGGATGCCCTCTTTTTTGAGATTGTAAACAAGGGCCTTGATGTTTTCGGCCGTCTTGGGGTCGTTGAGCAGGGTGCCCACGGCCCCCTCCCCGCGGTTGATTTTCTGCATCAGAGCCTCCACCTGGACCGAGACCTTGCGCAGGTTCTCGAGGGTTTGCTGTGAGTTCTGGATCGTTTCGGGCGTCATGGCCGCGTTGACCTTGGTGGTGATCTCATCCAGGCGCTTGGCCACGGCCTTGAGGTTGGTCATCAGGTCCGCCCCGTCGGCGGTCAGGTCCCCCAGTCCGAAGGGGCTGGTGCCCGAGACCGTGTCCCCCGCGGCGATCAGTCTGGCCGGGGCATCGCCCGGGCCGGACGGACGGGGCACGATGTCCACAAAGGCGTCCCCGAGCATGCCCGACTGGGAGACGGTGATCCTGGCGTTGTTCATGATCTTGAAATCCTCATACACCTGCAGGCGCACCTGGACAAACTGGCCGCGGTCGGTCTCCACCAGCCTCGGCTCCTGACAGATGCGCCCGGCGAGAATTCCCGCAAAACGCACCTGCCCCCCCTTGATGAGTCCCCCGCCGTTCTGGAAATTGACATTGAACTCGTAGCTGGGCCGGTAAATCTGGCCGACCTTGCCGAACTGGACGATCAGGGCACCCATCAGTGCGAGTCCGACAATGACAAAGAGACCGACGATGGTTTGAAGGCGTGGGTTTTCCATGGGGCAGGGTCCTTAGAGTTCGACGGCCATGCGGCCGCGTGAGATTCCGTTGACAAAATCATGGACCACCGGGTCCTGACAAGCCTGAACTTCCGCAGGCGTGCCCGAAAAATGAATCCGGCCCTCGTGGAGCATGACAATCCGGTCGGCAATTTTGTAGGCGCTGACCATGTCGTGGGTGACCGTCAGGGAGGTGACCTTGAATTTCCCGCACACGTGGATGATCAGCTCGTTGATGCTGTCGGCGACAATCGGGTCGAGCCCCGCCGTGGGCTCGTCGTACATCAGGGCCTCCGGGCTGGCCACCAGGGCCCGGGCCAGACCCACGCGTTTGCGCATGCCCCCGGAGAGTTGCGAGGGCATTTTGCGCTGTTGCCCGGGCATCTCCACCCAGTCAAGGGCCTGTGCCACGCGATCACGGATTTCCGCGGGTTTGAGAAGACGCTCCTCCCGCAGGGGAAAGGCGATGTTGGCCTCGACATTCAGGGAGTCGAAGAGGGCCGCATTCTGAAAGACAATGCCCACCTTTTTGCGGAAGGGCACCAGCTGCCGCTCTGTCAGGGGGACCAGGTCGCACCCGTCGATGAGAACGCGGCCCGAGTCGGGTTTGATCAGCCCGGCAATATGTTTGAGCAGGACGCTTTTGCCGCTGCCGCTGCGGCCGATAATCACGAGGTTTTCCCCGGTGCCCACGGAAAGGTCCACCCCGCGCAGGGTTTTCTGCGCGCCGAAGGTTTTCTCGAGTTTCTCGACCTGGATCATGGCGGTGGGGGGGCGGGGTTAGCCGTCCGAAAGCAGGGCCTCCAGCAGGAAGGTGATGAAAAAATTGGAAATGATCACGGCCACCGAACCCGCCACGACCGCGTCCGTCGTGGCCCGGCCCACGCCCTCGGCCCCCTCCTGGGAGGTCAGCCCCTTGTAACAGGCCACCAGCACGATGATGATGCCGAAAAAGAAGGCCTTGATCAGTCCGCTGAGCACGTCGCGTTCGGTGGTGTAGTGGACCATGTTGTTCATGAAGTACGAGGGGTCGACCATGAAGATATTCGTACAGAGCAGGTAGGCCGCAAAAATCGCAATGATGACCGCCTGCGCGGTGAGGATCGGCAGACAGACCATGACCGCCAGCACGCGCGGCACAACGAGGTAATCGACCGGATGGGTGGCCATTGCCCGCAGGGCGTCGATCTGTTCGGTGACCTTCATGGTGGCAATTTCCGCGGCGATGGCCGCGCCCACACGCCCGGCAATCATCAGGGCGGTGATCGTCGGCCCCATTTCGCGGGTCATGGCGTTGGCGACGACCCCGCCCACTCCGGTGGCCAGGCCCACCCGGCCCAGCTGCCAGAACATCTGTGCCGAAAAAACCAGTCCGACAAAGGCCCCGGTCAGGAGGATGACGCCCTGGGAGGAGACCCCGATGGTGTAAATTTGGAAAAGGATGAGATTCCACCGTTTCCGCTGGAAAAGAACCGACAGGAGGGTTTCGCGGATGAGAAAGGTGATTTCCCCGAATTGCCGCAGCAATTCGAAAACGGACCGGCCCACGTGCCGGGGAAATGAAAGGACAATTTCCATCTGGCCCTGAACACTAGTCAGCCCCCCCGCGCCCGGCAAGGAAAAGCAGAGGCTCCCGGTGAGGCGATTTTTTGGCTGTTCACAGCCTGCCGCGGACGGTTGACTTCAGGCCATGCTCACCCATCTCAATGCCAAAGGCGAGGCCCGCATGGTCGATGTCTCGGCCAAGGCGGTCGAAAAGCGCACGGCGGTCGCGGAGGGTTTCATCCGGCTCCAGCCCGCCACGCTGCGTTTGATCCGGGCCGACCGGGTGTCCAAGGGAAACGTGCTGGCCGTGGCGCAGATTGCGGGGATCCAGGCGGCCAAAAAAACCGCCGACCTCATTCCGCTCTGCCATCCGCTGGCCCTGACCTCCGTGGCCCTGGATTTTGTTTTTGTCCAAAGGCCGAAATCGGGCCTCCGTCTCCGTGCCACGGCGCAAATTGCGGCGCGGACCGGGGTGGAGATGGAGGCGCTGACGGCGGTGAGTGTGGCGGCCCTGGCCATTTACGACATGTGCAAGGCGGTGGATAAAACGATGGCCATCACCGACGTGCGTCTGGTTTCCAAAACAAAACGGCCGGCCTGAGCCCGGCGACAGAGGAGTCCCACGATGAGCATCAAAACCGGCATTATCACCGTCAGCGACCGCGCCAGCTCCGGGCACTACGAGGACCTGGGCGGACCGGCCCTGAAAAAATGCGTGGAGGAGTACGGATGGAACGTGCTGGCCGAGGC
>JANRIZ010000035.1:0-7195 GCA_033764445.1 Verrucomicrobiia bacterium
CTTTCGCGGCGGATGCGGTCGGCAAAAAAGTAGATCGTGCCGACAACCAGCGGGAGAATGACCAGGGAGAGGAGCGTCATTTTCACGTTCATATTCCACATCACGGCAAAGGTGCCAATGAGTGTAAAGACGGAGGCAAACACTCCGGTAAAGCCCTTGTTGAAAATCGACTGGATGGCCTGGCTGTCGTAGGCCACGCGGAAGGTGGAGTCCCCGCTCCGGCGCTGATCGTGGAATTTGAGCGGGAGGGATTGCAGACAGGCGTACAGTTCGGTCCGGATTTTGAGCAGGGCCTTGAGCCCGATTTTGACGAGGATGTAGTTGCTGACAAAATTCAGGATGCCGGAAACAAAAAAGATCACGACCAGGGCGGCGCAGATGAAAAAAACCATCTGATAAAAATTCAGCGAGATATCCGCAGGGAAAATTGAAAAATCCTTCCCGAAACTTCCCTGATACCTAATATCATAAAGATGAATACCCTCCATCCCCGCGCCATGCTTCTGGGCCATCTGGACCAGTGGCAGAACTGAATCAATAATCACCTTTAACGGCCACGGCTTGAGCAAATTGATCCCAATGCCCAGAAGGGAAATGAAAAGACCGAAAACCGTCAGCGGAATGAACGGCTTGTAATACTGGAGGACTCGAAGGTAGACATTCATTTGTGTCGGTCAAATTGGGTTGCCACGCAAGCTAAGCCTCTTTCTGAATCCATTGAAAGAAGAGTTTGCCAGACTGGAAGCCTTTTGGCTTTTTATCACATCAACCGGCCGGACGCCGCCACTGTCTGAGCTTGACCGCATCTTTGCGGAGATTTTCCAGGCGGCGGACCTTTTCCTCCCACGTCAACGCCTGACGATTGGCGTGGTGCTTGCAAGTCAAGTCAATCAAACGGATTTTGTTTGTTTGAAAACGATTGTCATTCATGGCCGATCCGCCCGCTTCGTAAAAGGAATTTCTCCCAATATTGCGTTAAATTATGTTGTCCGATCAGCAATTGCAAGGACTGGGGATCAACAGCCTTCTCGTCCAAAAACCCATTGATACGGATGAAGTCCTTATGCCGCCCTGTTTCCAACGAGATGGCGACAACGTATTCCGCCTTCAACACCCGTGTTTTCACACCCTCAAACTCTGTGTCCTCAGCCTGAACAATGGACTCGGCAACCAGTGGCGAGGGTGGAAGTAAAAACTGTACGGGCCACGGGCCGATCATGACCCCCTCTCCCTGAAATTGATGATAGCCTTTGGAGCGCAGGAATGAATAAAGGGGATTCAAGTCTGCAATCAGTGAATCAGATTCCATCAGTATCCAAATATCCAAATCCTCAGTGGTCACAGCCTCAATGTAACGCGCCGCCGCAATGGCCCCGCCAATGGCATAGTCTTTGATGATGCCAGACTCCTTCATCTCATTGAATATTTGCAGGGCTTCCTTCACGAATTTTTCTCCGGGCTTGCGCTTCTCACGACATCCTTGTTACATAACCCGCTTCACCTTGATTTGAAAGCAGAGATTATGACTACCCGCGTCCGTTTTGCACCCAGTCCTACAGGTCTCCTCCACATCGGCGGAGCCCGCACGGCCCTTTTCAACTGGCTCTACGCCCGCCACACGGGCGGCAAATTCATCCTCCGCATCGAGGATACGGATGCCGCCCGCAACACACAGGAAGCGGTGGATATCATCATGCGCGGTTTCAAATGGCTCGGGATCGACTGGGACGAGGGTCCGGAGGTCGGCGGCCCCTACGCGCCCTATTACCAGAGCCAGCGCGGCGAACTGTACAAAAAAGCCGTCCAGACTCTCATGGACAAGGGACTGGCCTATGAGCACGAGGGCGCGATCAAGTTCAAATTGCCCAAGAAAAAAATCGTTGTGCCGGATCTGGTCATCGGCAATGTGGAATTCGATTACACGGTCGAAAATGACCTGGTCATCGTCCGTTCGGATGGCTCCCCGGTCTTTCATCTGGTCAATGTGATCGACGACCTGGAAATGAAGATCACCCATGTGATCCGTGGGGAGGAGCATCTGTCCAACACCCCCAAACATCTCGCCCTCTTTGAGGCGCTGGGGGCGACTCCGCCGCAATATGCCCACATCCCGATCATTCTCAATTCCGACGGCAGCAAAATGAGCAAACGCGATGAGCGCCCGGAATTCGCCCGTTGGGCCTCCATGCAAACCTACATCGACGACGGCTACGCGCCCGAAGCACTGCGCAATTATCTCTGTCTGCTCGGATGGTCCCCGAAGGACGACCGCGAAATTGTCCCGATCGAGGAGGTCATCAAACTGTACGATCTTCCGCAAATTGTCCGCCACAACGCGCGATTCAGTGAGGAAAAACTGCACTGGATCAACGGGCGCTACCTGCTGGAGATCATCACTCTCGAACGCTTTGTCGAGCTGGGCCTGCCTTTCCTCGAAAAAGCGGGGCTGGTGGACGCGTCGACCGATCGCACCTACATCACCCGAGTGCTGGCCATCGTGAAGGAAAAGGTCAAACTTTTCGGCGACCTGCCCGCCTGGACCACCGCGTTTTTCCGCGAAGAAGTCACTCTCGATCCGGAGGCGGTGGAAAAAACCCTCAAAAAACCCAATGCCCTGGAACGCCTCGCACAACTGGCCGCCGCCTACGAGGCGCTTGCGGAGTGGACCGTGCCCAAACTCGAGGAGACTCTCAAGGCCCTCTCACAGACCCACGGCGTGAAAACCGGCGAATACATCCACCCGGCCCGCGTGGCCTGTTCCGGGAAATCCGTCGGCCCGAGTCTCTACCACATGCTCGAGGTTCTGGGCAAGGACCGGGTTCTCAAACGCCTGCGCGCGGTCAAACTATCCTGACCCAGCCTCCCCCAAAGTAGCAGGAGCATCTTGCTCCCATGGGCATAGGGCGCACAGAAAGTGGTTGCCGGTTGCCGGATGCCGGCGTCTCAAAAATGAATCCGTGGTATCCGTGATATCCGCGGTTAAAAAATCCGCGTCCCTCTGCGACATCCCGATCAATCCGGAACAAGCCTGCGGATAAGGTCAGTCATCCCCGGGGATAGGATCCACATCCGGCACCCGGGCCATGATTTTATCAAACGTCTTCCGTGACCCCCGGGCCGCACGCTCCTTCAAATAGGTTTCCGTCGCCAATGCGGAGATTTTTTCGGCGACAGCCGTTGAGATCAGATGATTGATGGAAACATTCTCCTCCTTGGCGAGTTTCCTGGCCATCTCATGAAGGGAATCCGGCAAACGCAGGCTTAATGTACTCATTTGGTTGCTCCTATTTTTTTAAAAAATCCCGGGGTTTCACAATCTCCACGCCAAACCGGGCCGAACCGCGAAAGTCTCCGCCATTATATGTCACAATCAATGGACAATCCCCGTTGGCGGCCGCCTCCAATACCATGTCGTCCTTCGGATCAGAAAGGGTTGGCCTCCATAAATAGTGAATGATTTGGCAATGACTGACCGAACAAAAATAATCCAGGAATCCTCCAATTTCATCTCGGGAAAAGGGGATTTTCAATCGGGGCTCTCGCAATGTCTTTTCATACTCCATAAGCAATGGCACGGTGATAACCGGGGTGAAACGACGACTCCCCAAAAGGGATAACACCTGATACGAGGCACCCCGTTTGGAGCGTAAACCCGCCACCAAAATGTTGGTATCAATCACAACCCGTATTGATTTCACTGTAATACCATAGGCGGTATCAATTATTTGTCAAGAGAGGGCATAGGGCGTTCAAAAAGTGGTTGCCGGATGTCGGCGTCTCAAAAATGAATCCGTGGTATCCGTGAAATCCGCGGTTAAGAAATCCCAGTCTGGAATTTCCCCATCTGCGGCTCTCTGCGGGCCTCCCCCCGGTCATCCGTGTTTCATTTCTGTTTGATCCGTGGCCAAAAATCCGATGGGCGTGCAGAATCGACCATTAGGCATTAGGCATTAGGAATTACCCCTTCCCTTTTGTGTTTTTTGTGCCTTGGAGTTTACCCCGGATTGATCGGGGTGGCGATCCATCCGGGGCCTTACCCGGTCCGGTAAAAACTTGATTCGGCCCGACGAACTGGCATCCTGCCCCGGACCTATGGACCACCCTCTCCAAACCGAACTGACCAATGTCATCCGCTGGTTCCACTCGAAGGGTTGGGCCCCCGCGACCAGCTCCAATTATTCCTTCCGCAATCCGGTCCCCCATGAAAAGACCCTGACCATTTCCCGGTCGGGTGTGGACAAGGCGCACTTTTGCAATGATGACTTCATGACAGTGGACATGGAAGGCCGTCCTGTGGCGGGGTTTGAAAACATCAAACCATCGGCGGAAACACGGCTGCACACGATGCTCTATGATTTGCACGCCGAGACCGGCTGCGTTCTCCATACACACACGCCGCTGAATACGGCCCTTTCACGTCGTTTTGTCAAAAAGGGTTTTCTGGACCTTTCCGGGTACGAAATTCTCAAGGGTCTTGAAGGGGTCAAAACCCACGACCTCCCGATGGCCCTTCCCATCTTTGCCAATTCCCAGGACATCCCCGCCCTGAGTGTGACGATTCAAACCCATCTGCGCGGACAAGCCAATCCGCCCCCGGGGTTTCTCCTCTCCGGACACGGGCTCTACGCCTGGGGCAAAACCATCGCCGCCGCCAAACGCCATGTCGAGGTCTGGGAATTTCTTCTCGAATGCGAATCCATTTCCTGCACCCAACCCTGACTCCTCCCACCCCATGGCCATCCTCCACTTCCCCGATCAAAACCGTCAGATCACCGACATCCCGGAAATCCGCCGGTTTCTGACGGACCGCAACATCTGGTTTGACCAGTGGCAGGCCAGCACCCCGCTCCCCGTTGAGGCCGATCAGGAAACGGTCCTGGCCGCCTACCGTCATGTACTCGAGCCGTTCATGGCCCAAAACGGATACAAAACTGCGGACGTGATCAATCTCAACGCCCATACCCCCAATTACCCGGCCATTCGAAACAAATTCCTGGCCGAGCATCGTCACACCGAGGACGAGGTCCGCTTTTTTGTGCAGGGTCAGGGTGCCTTCTGGTTCAATCTCGACAACGGGAGCGACCCGGTCTTTTACGTCCTCTGCCAGGCCGGCGACCTGATCTCCGTGCCGGCGAATACCCGCCACTGGTTTGATGCCGGGGCGGAAAACCCCTCGGTCAAGGCCATCCGCATCTTCATCGACGCCTCGGGATGGGTCCCGCACTACACGGATTCGGGCATCGACCGCCAATACGCCAAGGCCTGATGCGCGCGCTCCTGACCGATATCGAAGGCACCACAACGTCCGTCTCGTTTGTGTACGACACGCTCTTCCCCTACTTCCGGGAACATTTTGAGTCGTACGCCCACCGTGGCGACCCCGCCCTTGAGGACCCGCTGACGGAGATCATTCAGACTGTTCGCACCGAAACCGGACAGACGCTCACACGCGGGGAGGCCATCGGGCAGGCGCTGGCCTGGGCCGCAGCCGACCGCAAACACACGGCTCTCAAAACCCTGCAGGGGCTGGTCTGGCGTCATGCCTACGAGTCCGGTGAAATCAAGGGACACGTCTATGACGATGTGCCCCCGGCGTTACAACGCTGGAAAAAATCCGGACTCCTTCTGACGGTGTACTCATCGGGTTCGGTCGCAGCCCAGCAACTGCTCTTTCGCCATTCGGTGGCGGGGGACCTGACCCCGTTCTTTTCAAATTACTTCGACACCACCTCCGGTCCGAAACGCGAACCGGCCTCCTACCGGCACATTGCGGCGACGCTCGCCCTCCCCGCTGCGGACATTCTCTTTCTTTCGGATGTCGTGGAGGAACTCGACGCCGCGCACGACGCGGGATTGCAAACGCTTCAACTGGTCCGCCCCGGCACCCCACCGGGCATCCGCCACCGCACAGCCCCGGATTTTTCCGTCATCCAACCCTGACCACCCCCCTCCAAGCCCCCATGAAACGCACCATCTGGCCCCACCCCGCCGACCCCCGCGCGATCCAAATCCTCGACCAGCGGCGTCTGCCCCACGAGGTGGTCATTGCGGACCTGCTCAGTTGCGACGACGCCGTGCGCGCGATCCGGGACATGGCCGTCCGCGGGGCTCCGCTCATCGGTGCCACGGCGGCCTACGGGGTCTGGTTCGCCTGTCTGGAGGCCCAGTCCTCCCCGGACCCGGCGGCCTATTTCAAGTCCGCTCTCGCTCGTCTGCGCGAATCCCGGCCCACGGCGGTCAATCTCTTCACGGTCATCGACCGTCAGTTGAAGGCCCTCGACCCGGTCTCGGACTTCTCCCAAAAGGCGGCCCTCGCCCTGGAAACAGCGGCGGCGGTGGTCGAGGAGGATGTGGAGATTTGCCGTCGGATCGGCGGACACGGTCTGGAACTGATCAAAACCATTGCCGGCAAAAAACAAGGTCAGTCGGTCAATATCCTCACCCACTGTAACGCCGGGCGTCTGGCCTGTGTGGAGTGGGGCACGGCCACGGCCCCGATTTATCTGGCTCATCAGGAGGGGCTCCCCGTCCATGTGTGGGTGGATGAGACCCGGCCGCGCAACCAGGGCGCCAACCTGACGGCGTGGGAACTGGGGGAGGCGGGCATTCCCCACACGGTCATTGTGGACAACGCGGGCGGCCACCTCATGCAGCACGGCAAGGTGGATATGGTGATTGTCGGCACCGACCGCACCACGCGCACGGGGGACGTTGCCAACAAAATCGGCACCTACCTCAAGGCCCTGGCCGCACACGACAACGGCGTCCCCTTTTACGTCGCGCTCCCCTCAACGACCATCGACTGGAAAATCCGCGACGGATTTAAGGAAATCCCCATCGAGGAACGCAACCCCGACGAGGTCCGCCACGCCGAGGGCTGGTCCGAGGGCGCGCGGCGATCCGTACTCCTGACCCCCGCCACAAGCCGCGCCTGCAACCACGGATTCGATGTCACCCCCGCCCGACTGATCACGGGTCTGATCACCGAACGCGGCGTCTGCGAAGCCTCTGAAGCCGGATTGACCGGATTGTTCGGCGACAACGCGCATGAGTCCTGATCCGCTGAGTTGTCCCGAATTTCTTGCCCCGATGAAAGAACGCAGATTTTTGGAGAGCCACGGATGTACGCGGATCAAACACGGATCAGTACGAGTGTTTGGTCTTGAGGAAACCCGATTTTCACCTTTGTGCTTTT
>JANRIZ010000041.1:0-25859 GCA_033764445.1 Verrucomicrobiia bacterium
GGCGATCAGGTCCGGTCCGGCATTGCCCACCTGACCAAGATTGCCACTGGTGATATTGAGCGTGAAGTCACCCGTGGTGGAGACCAGGTCCAGCAGGAGATCATTTGTCTCATTGATCCCAATATTGCCGCCACCCGTGGATTGCGCATTCAGGGTCACCACCGTCGTTTCAATCGGCGAGGTCGCCCCGATGCCGTTGAGGGCCAGCAGGACCAGATTGTTGCCTGTGATATCCACGCCCGCATCCTGCGGCGTGTTTTCCTCGATGCTGCCAGCCGTGGCGCGCAGGGTGACATTGTCCGTTCCCCCGGCGGCATTGATCTGATTGACCGTGATGCTCCCGGCCAGGTCACGGATGATGATGTCCCCGTTGAAGGAGGAGGCGTTGTTGACAAAAATCCCGGCATCCTCGGTGATGTCGATGTCACCGGCCAGCAGGGTGTCGATATCAAGGGTGTTGACATTGGTCAGGAGGGTGGCGAACCCGCGGGCATCCACCGTCAGCGTGGCCCCGGTGACCTTGCCGGTGGTCTGGGTGATGTTCCCGAACACATCCAGGGTCACATTCCCCAACGTCCCGCCGGTGCCGGCGGTCACCGTATTGAGGGTGGCGTTGCCGCCGGTGCCCGCGCTGCCCACGTTGAGGACCACATTCCCATTGAGGGCGAGGACCGAATCAAACGTGACCGAATCCGTCTCGGTGATGGTGACGTTCCCGTTGGCCGTGGTTGTGACAAAGACATTGGCCACGGTCGTCTGGATGGTCACCGCACCCTCGGCATTGACCGTGAGCCGGTCGCCGGCCGCCGTCCCGGAAACGTGGTTGATCCCCCCGCCAAGGACGGGATCCAGTCCGGTATTCAGATAAAGATCGTAGGGAACGGGCGTGTAGAGACCCGCGCTGAGGGTCAGTGACTGCCCGGTATTGACGTAGATATCACCGGCATTGGCCTCGATGCCGCGCAGGTCCGCCGCCCGCAGGTCCGAAAGGGTGAGACTGTCCTTTTCATTGATGACAATGTTGCCGGCGGCGGAAGAGCGGACATCCGCCTCATTGGCCTGCGTGTCCAGCGTGACGGCCCCGCCCGCATCAACAATGAGCTGGTCGGCGGTGATCCAGCCCGTCCCGGCCCCGTTTTCGAGGACCGCCCCGTCGGCGAGCAACGTCACATCCCCGAGACTGCCGGCATTGATCAGATCAACAGTGATCGTTCCACCGTTGGGAAAGAGAGTCGTCAGGGTGATGTCATTGGCGTCACTGTTGGTGAGGGATTGCACGTCCCGTGCGTCGAGGGACTGGTTGGCGGTCACCGAGATGGCCCCGTTGGCCGTGTCGAGATCCGTCAGGATCAGGCTGTCAAATTCCGAAACCGTCAGGAAACCCGCGCCCGTGACGCTGGCATCCAGGCTGGCGACCCGGGTGAGAACGTCAATGGACCCCGCCGCCGTCGCCGTGAGAAGATTCGCCTCGATGTCATCGGTCGAACGGGTGATGCCCCCCACGGTGGTGATCAGCGTCACATCCCCGGCCCGGTCCACCCCGCCCTCCTGCGTGTGGATGTCACCGGTCAGAACCGCCCCGGCGGCATTGACGGCAATATCGCCGTTGGCCGTGGTCAGCCGGGTGAGGGTGATCCCGTTCAATTCATTGACCGTCAGGTTTCCGAGCCCGAGGACCTGGGCATCGACGGTGACGGCGGCCGTGTAAAGCAGGGAGGCCGTCAGGGACTGCGTCACCAAATCCCTGGTGGTCACACGCGCCGTATTGGCCACGGTGATGGGCCCGCCCAGGGCCGTGAGACTGACCAGGTCCTCCACAGTCACATTCTGGTTGATGAGCAGACTGCCGGAGGTGCCGCCGGAGGTGAGATTCATCTGGCTGCCCACGGCCGAGGCCGTGACAGCCGCATCGACGGTGATCGTCCCCGATCCATCCGTCCCGGCGGTCATGGCCACCGTGCCGACCGTGGCCCCGAGGGTCAGGGCCCGGTTGATATTGATGTTGTTGACCGACTGCCAGGCCGTTCCCTGAACGGTCACCGGCAGGGCCCCGGCCACGATGGTGATGTTGCCGTTGCCCGTCCCGGCGGAGGCGATGGTGATGAGGTCCAGACTGCCCTGCACCGTGAGGGCCTGCGTATCATCGAGAACATTGACCTCGGACCCGCGGAGCGTGGTCGTGTCGCGCAGGGTTTCCCCGTAAACATTGACCCGGCCCGCCAGCGTATCATTGCGTCCGATGGTCACCCGCGTGAACCCGTCCTTGAGCGCCGAAAGATCGCCGCGCACCCAGATGCTTCCATTCCAGACATCCCCGGTGAGGTCCAGTTCCGGCGAGGCGACTTCGGCGGCGAGATTGCGCGTGCCATCGGGCAGCAACGGCGCATTTTGCCCGACGCGGATCTCGCGGTCGGCGCTGACAGGCATCATCGTGATGGTGACCCCCTCGATGGGCTGGATGTCGTAGACGACCGTCACCGGGGTGACCGTCCAGTACCAGGGCCATGAGTACCACCAGCGCCAGGTGCTGTAGGAACTCTGAGTCTTGAAATTGATCTCGTCGGCGGCCAGCGTGATATTGCCACCCGTGCCCGCCGATCCCCCGGCCTTGATGCGTTCCGCGTAGAGGGTCCGTCCCGAGTCGAGCAGGATGTCGATATCCCCAAAGGCCGTTTCCATCCCCTGCAAGCCGTCCACCGTGACGATATTGACGTCGCTGTTGGACTTCAGGAAGATGTTGCCTCCGACGGCGGCATCGCGGGAGACGCCTGCCAGACGCGAGGAATTGACCAAAATGCGGCTGGCGGCCTGGCCGATGCTGAACTTGGCATCCAGGGAGATGGAACCGTTGCGCGCCTCGAGGGACCCGCCAAAAGTGCCCGGGGTGTTGAAGATCGAACCGTTGTAATTGGTGAGTTTGATCAGCCCCGTGCCATTGCCGTTCTGGTTGGCCGGGATGATGTAGCGAAGCATGTCCCCGACGGGGGCGACCGATCCGTTCTGCACGGCCAGCGGGGTCGGAGGGATGACAATCTCGGCCCGGCCCGGGATGTATACGCCCGAACGTCCGGGAATGAAGTGATACAAACCGCCAATCCAGACATACTGGCTGGCCACCCCCGGAATGTACTGGTCGGCGACCGCCGCCAATTCAGAGTTGGTGGTCCCGTTGAGCAGCGAGGTGCCGCCGACACCCTGGGTGCTGGTGAGATTGATGGCTGCGACGGCCGGAATCACATCGTACTTGAGTTCGAGGGCCGTCCCGCCGGCATTCACACCCCAGTGCGGAACCGAGATGGCACTCCGTCCGGGCAGGTTGATGGCCGGGTAACCCGAGTATCCGAGAATGCTTTCATGGGTGAGACCCTGCAGCCCGGTCACCTGCATGGCGCCGACATAGGTGTTGTAAAGCGGGTACCAGCCGTAGAGCGGCAGAAACACCCATACATAGGAAATTTCCGGGATGTAGGCGGAACTCGTGCCGGGAATGACAATGCGCGGGGTGGAGGCAAACACGCTGCCCGGGGAACTGGTGATCCGCACCGGTCCGGAGTTCAGGGGAGACACGCTGCTGCCCAGTTCAAAGACGGAAATGTAACCCGGATCGGGATTCTGGACATTGATGCGGATGCTGCCGTTGTTGCGGGCATTGATGTGGTGATCAACGGCAATGCCCTTGGTCAGATCCCAGTTGATGCTGCCCGCCTCGATGTTGCTCAGGAGCTTGATGCGTCCGGCCGTCACCACCGACTGTTCACCCAGGTCCGCCCAGCTGTCCGTCGAGGCGGAATTGCCCAGACGGATGGTGAACCCACCCGCATCGATCAGGAAGCGTTCCAGGCCGGAGTTGGCCATGCTTTCGCGTCCGTTTTGGACCACCGAAAGGCTCGCATTAAATTCATCCGCACGCGTGGGCAGGAGCAGGAGGGTGTCGGTTCCATTGGTGCCCGTATCCGTGAGGTTGACCGCGCCCGCGCCCGGGTTGTTGGGCGGATTCTGGTCGCCCAGATTGATGGCGTAAAAATCCGATCCGTTGCGGCCGTCGATGGTCAGGGTATGGGGGAAGAAATGGGTGACATTGATGCGGTCGGAGCCGGAGCCCGAATCAACGCGGTTGAACCGGCCCGGATCCGCAAAGGCCACGTTGGCCCCGCTGGTGGCACTGTAGAGAATGCGTCCGAGGTTGAACTCGATGTTGGTGGTCACCGCCGAGAAATCCATGCGGTTGGCGACCGTATCGGTCTGCTCGGTGATGCGGTCCCGGCCCCAGCCGTTTTGAAACAGGTAGGTATCCGCCCCGTAACCGCCATCCAGTGTATCACTGCCCGCATCCCCCTGAAGGGTGTCGGCCACGTCCACGGTGGGGTTGGTCTGGTCGTAGGCGACCAGAAGGTCGTTGCCCGACCCGCCAAAAAGCAGGTCCCATTTCTGGCTGCCGTAGATCTTGTCGTTGCCCGCCCCCCCGCGCAGGATGTTGGGATTGGCCGAGGTCACCAGACTGGCGGCCAGACCCGCATACAGGATGTCGTTGCCATCGCCACCATCAAAGTCCACCACCGCACGGGTCAGCGAACGGGCATCAATGACGTCATCGTAGGCCCCGCCATAGGCGACGACTTTTTTGACGCCGGAGTACACCGCGCTGGGGTTGCCGGGCAGAAACTGGAGCGTCACCCGCACATCCTCGCCGCCATTGGCGTTGTCGGCGACGTGTTCGATGAGGACCTTCTCCCACATGTCCCGGATATCCGGGAAAATGCGGGCACTGGCATGGGGCCCGATATTGATTGTCAGGGTCGTCCCGTTCAGGGTCGCGGGCACGGCCACCGGATCGTTGCCGTAAAACTGCTCGTGGAAGACCTCCCAGGGCCCGAAATGATATTCAAAGACACGGGTCCAATCGAAAATCGCAAAGACATCCACGTAAATGACCACGTCAAACGATCCGATGATGTCGATATCGATCTCATTCCAGCGGCCTCCCGGCAGGGAGCGCAGGATTTCACGTTCACTCTCACGGATTTTACCGTCATGGTTGGGGTCATTCCAATCAATGAGCGCATCGACGGTGAAGCTGGCCTCGATGCCGGCCTCAACGACGGCCAGATTGACCGAGCCGCCGATGCCAATCGTAAAGGTCAGCCCAAACTCGGAGACATCCTTGAGCCCGGCGGTGCTGGTTCCCGCGCTGGGCAGCAATCCGTCATTGCCGATATCACTCATGTAAAAACCCTGGGTGTCCCATCCAAAACCCAGATCCACAAAGCCGGTGATGGAGGCAAAAAGTTTCCCCTGCAACACCGGCGCGGGCGGCACGGGGAAACGTTTTTCAAAGGTCAGTCCGAAGGAAAATTTGGGCAGGTCAATGAGCACCAGGTTGGCCTGTTCGCCGAGCAGGAGCCGGACCGTTTCCTTGGGGTCGAAGATGCCCAGGTACATGCCGCCCCCCTTCATGCCGGCGACGGCCTTGACCTTGGAGGCGTTCGAATCCCCCTTGGCATCGGCGGCGGCCTGTTTGTACTTGTCCCAGCTCTCGGTGGACTTGGCCTTGTCGCTCCTGCTCTTGCTGTCAAAATCCATCGAGGACTTCGGCCCGGTCAGCAGGCTGCCCTTGAGGGGAATGCCCACACCCCTTGAAGCCCCGATACTCACCCCATTGCGGGCCTTGTTGCTGGCGGAGGGATCGTTGTCCGCGTAGGTCTGGATGTTGACCTCGGAAACGGCGTTATTGACCAGGCCGCGGATGAAATCCAGGGCCTTGATGGCGGCCAGGGCACTCGGATTGACATAACCAAACGCCGCCGCCAGGTCCACCACCGTGAAGGAGCGTCCGATGACATAATCAATGAAGGGAATTTCCGTGGTCAGAAAATCAAGCATCGGGTCAAACGGCGCCATGGCCGAATTGATGAAATCAAACATCGGCTTGAAGACCGACCCAAAGGCCGTGGTCAGGTCCACATTGATGTTGATCATGTCCACCTTGGGCCCCAGCAGACGTCCGGTATTCTCCCCGGCCTGATACACCCCGTCATCGTTGGCATCCTGCCAGTAGCTGGAGGCATCGGGCACAAAACCCGCCCCACCGGTCATGGGCATCGTGGAGTAGACATCCGTTCCGGTGCCCCCCGTGTATCCCGAGCCGTACCGCCAGTCCAGACACCAATCCAGCGTGATGTCTGCCGCAACGGAATGTTTCGTATGCAGGTTGAGATTGATATCGGCATCGGCATTGAGCGTGAGGTTGACCATCTGGTCGGGCCGCTTGCCGTACTGCTCGGTGACCGTCCAGCGTTTGCTGGAGGTGGTGCCGGAGGTGTCCCCGTCATTGAGATTGAGGTTGTACCGTCCGTAAAAGCCGCTGTTGCCGGTGAAGATGGTCCCATCGCCCAGGTTGAAGGTCAGCGGCACGCCCTTGTTGTCCTTGGCCTTGACAGTCAGGTCGTACATGCTCCCGGCAAAGGTGGTTTGGGCAAAATCCTGGATTCCCACGGTACTGAGGCTCCCGTCCAAAACCGCCGCAAAGGACAGGCGGACATCCGGCGTGGCCGCATTGCCGTCGGCATTTTCCAGGAAATAGAAGCCATCGGTCAGGGACACGCCAAAACCCCAGTCAAACTCGAAGTAACTCTGGATGGTCACCCCCCGGTTGTCCCCGACGGGACTGACGTTCAATCCGGTGTAGGGGACGGCCAGGTCGACGTCATCGATGGTGAATTCGGCAAACTTTTTGCGCAGGGACAGCTCGAACTGCACCGCCGTCGCACTCGAGGGCGCCTCGTCAACACCGTCATTGTCGCTGTCGTGGTCGGCGGACCAATCCCAGACGGAGGCCACACCCACCGAATCCACGGTCTTGGCGGTGATGGCGGTGTTTTTGGTGCCGGTCAGGTATCCCATGCCGCCGGGGTCGCTGCCCAAAATGCTCCAGAGGGTGTCGCGCACGGCATTGATCGGGTTGTCCTCCCCGCGCAGGTTGTTGCGGAGGGCGGCGGTCAGTCTCGCCCGGAAATTTTCAATGTACTGGGTGGCATCGGTCAGCTGGGTCCCCGTCAGCGGCATGCGCTCGCCGGTTTTCATATCGAGCGCAAATTGCAGGTCAAAAAGGGAAAGGTCCATGCTGTCGGCGACCATCACCGGATCGCGCAGCAGGCGCAGGATGTCCGAATCGGGAATGTTGTCGGCCACCGGCGGGAGGTTTTCAAAATTGACCGTGTAGAAAAAGCCCGTCTGGAAACGGACATTCGATCCCGCCGAGGTGATGTCCACCGGCGGACCGTTGCGGGTGTAGGAAAGCTGGAAGGTGTTGGTGTCCGCATTGATGACGTAGTAGGTCTGGTAGGTCCGCAACCCGCCCGGCACCACGGAGGTGGTGGCGTTGTCGATCATGATCGCGGTCCCATTGGCCAGACCGTGTGCGGTCCAGGTGATGGAATCCACATTGACTTTGACATTGGCCCCCGGGGAGGTGATGTCGACAACGGCGGCTGTCGCGGGGTTCCAGACCTGGAAGGTATTGGCCGTGGGATTGACAACCGTGTAGGTGGCACCCAGGGTCAGCCCGCCCGGGGCCGAATCACCCGTGAAATAGATGCGGGTTCCGGAGGCCAGCCCGTGCGCGGCCAGGCCGATCTCATTGGTCAGATCATTGACGGCCACCACGGCGCTCAGCGGATTGACCGTCACCGGCGGGGAGGTGGTTCCCAAAATGCGCTTGGGCGGGAAACTCACCTGGTCGAGGTAACGCTGCATGCCCGAGACATAGATTCCCACATTGGTGCCGGCGGAGGTCAGGTCAATGGCCGTCCCTCCCAGGCTGGTGGCCAGCTGGAAATCCGAGGCGGTGCTGTTGACCACAAAATACGTGGTGTCGAAGGAGATTCCCCCGGGGGCCGACTGACCCGTGAAAACGACCTTCTGCCCGTTGGCATAGGGGTTTGAGGCGAGCTGGATGCGGTTGGTGCCGGCATTGACCGTGACGGACGTGGGCTGATCGTTGTTGATGGAAATGACCAGGGAACCGAGGTTGACAGCGACCTCCTCGTTGCGGGTGTTGCGGGTGGTCACCTTGATCGGATCGATGGTGGTGGCCTCGCCCGTGGCGGTGGTCACGGCAAACCCGCCGAAGACGGTGGTTTTGCTGTTGCTGAAAATCAGATGGTCCGAGGTCCCGCCGAGATTGCTGGGGGTCTGGGTCTGGATGAAACGAACCCCCTCATTGACCGAACCGTCGTTGATCTGCCCCCCCTCAACGGACACCCGCATGTTGGTGATTTCGGCGACGGAATCGGCAAAGTCGGCCCGTTCCAAAACCCAGGGGGTGGTGGCCGATCCAAGGTTCTTGACAAGGTAGATGCCGTTGTGGCTCTGGGTGGTCTGGTTTTTGACCAGGATCCGGTCCCCCGCCAGCAATCCGCGGTATCCGTCAATGGAAAGGTCATCCATCGAACCGTTGGCGGAGGCGGTCAGTGTGGCCCCCACCCCGAAACTGCCGTTGTTGTAGGTGGCGGCAAGATTTGCCGTGGTGGCCAGCTTCACCACCCACGGGAGGGCCTGGTTGCCCACCACATCCAGGCTCATCGACATCGGATCGACCAGACGGGCAAAGGTGACCGTGGAGGTTCCGAGGGTGGTCAGCGGGGACATCTGACGGAAGCGCATGCCGCCATAGGTCGCACCCTGCGAAACAGCCACCACCAGGTTGGAAAGTTCCCCGACCGTATCGGCGGACGCCACACGGGTCAGGACCCAGCTTGAAACTCCGGCCGCACCGAGGGAGGTGACCTGATACAGGCCGTTTTGTGCATCCTTGACCGAGGAGGATTCCCCCTGGGACTGGACGGAAACCAGAACCTGGTCGCCCACCACCAGACTGGTGATCCCGTCGATGCCCGCCGCATTCAACGACTCCAGGGCCGTGCTGGTCAGTGTCCCGGCCCCATTGTTGTACGTGGCCGCCAGCGGGAGGGTGGTGGCCACGCGGGCGGTCTGGTTGTTGGCGGTGATGGTCCGGTCAAAGGCCGCCGGATCGATGATGTGCTGGATGCCGTTGGAATCGAGCTGAAGGAGGCTGCCATCCCGATTGACGGCCGCACTGCCGTTGATGATCCGGAGGGTGGCGGCCCCGACGGGGATGTCAAAATTCAGGTTCGGCGCACTGAGGGCGACATCCACATCCAGCCGCGTGGAATCGTAGAGGAAAGGGGTGGGGGTGAGCTTTGTCCCGGCCGTGTCCGTGATTTTGATCCCCATGTCCAGGGACAGACGGGCGAGGGCGGAGAGATTGACCAGCAGATTGTTGTAGCCGGTGGCCAGCGCGGCGATCGAAAGTTCCTGGGCCACCAGCGGGGAATTTCCCCAGGCATCCCCGAGCTTGCCCATGTCAATGTACAGGGGCAGGGAATCAAAGAAATTCTGCACCCAGTCGGCATTGATGTTGAGGGTGATCTCATTGCCCACCGTCACAAAACCCAGGGACAGCGCGGAGGCATCCAACCCGAGCCCAAGCTCCAGACGGCTTTCGAGTTCCTGCAGCGAAAGCGGGGGGGAGGCCTTGACCGAATCGATCAGACTGCCGAATTCCCGGCCAAAATCCACCAGCTGCAGGAGCGAATCGTTGATGAAGGGCAGCTTCGCGTCAAAAATCGTCGAGGGAATGCCCACAGGCGTGTGCGCCATGAAATCCGAGAGACTTCCACTGACCGCCTGCAGGGCCATGACCACATCGTCAAAGGTCAGCCGCGCCAGCCTGTCCACCCCGTTGAGATTGGTGTAGGTGGGCTCGACCCAGTTGAGATTGTTCAGATCAATGGGCTGGAGCGATGTCCCGTTGCGGGTCTGGAGATCGAGCACCATTTTGGGATTGGTTCCAAAGGAAAGACCCGTCACCGCGGCACCCGTCAGCGTCAGCGTGTCGAGGGTCAGCCGCGCCATGGAATCATTGGCGGCAACCCCCGTGCCATTGATCGTGCCCAGCCGGGCGACATCCCCGGGACGCGCCTCGACCATGGCCATGCCCAGGGTATTCATGTCAAAGCGCCGGTTGGCGACGGAATCCTCAAGGCGCACCCGGGTGTTGGCGATGACATCGAGCACCGACCCCGCGCCGGACTGGAATCCGACCATTCCCAGGTTGGCTTTGACACCCACCGGGGCGGCGGAAATGGTGGCCTTGGCATCAAAGGTGGCGTTGTCGATGAAGCTCTGGATTCCGATGCGGCGTGCAAAAAGTGTGGTGTCCTCAAAACCCAGCCGGGTCACCGACGGATTGGCGGAGGCGGCCTTGAAACGGATGGTATTGACCGTGCTATCGATGACCTTCAGAGCCACCTGGCTGGACTGGCCAAACTGGACGGCCTTGACCTTCGTTCCCAATCCGGCGGTGCCCAGGGCGGAGTTGATGGCGGTGAGCATCCCGGCCATGTTGCCGAAATTGGCCGCCGTCACCGTGACCGTGGTCCAGGCCCCGCTGTCCAGGGAGACCTGAAAGACCGCATTGCCATCGGCGGTGATATTGTACGCCGCCGCCTGGATCTTGTCGCCATCGGCCGCGGTCACCCGCAGGATATCCGAGGTGGTTTCGGCATAGGAATCCGCCCGGAAGCCCAGATCGGCCCGCGCGGCATTGGCGGTGGTCTGCACATACTGGTTGGCGGCCTGGATGCGAAGCCAGGTGGCCCCACGGATCACATTGGCATCGGCATTCAGTGTGAAGGTCAGTTTGTTGCTGCTGACCCCCGCCTGCACAATCTGGTAATCGTACCCGAACCCGCCGAACATGGCGGCGGCACTGGCGTTGCGGATCTCGTAGTTGATGTCGTCGATGAGATCCTGGCGCGAACTGTTGTCGAGGGTGTCGGCCGCCCGCACGGTCACCTGGATCGGAGCCCCATTCTGATAGGTCAGGGTCAGGACCAGGTCGGTGGTGAGCTGTCCGTTGGCGGGAATGTTGCTGGATCCCGTGGCGCTGGCCACCTGACCGGAATCGTTGACGAATCCGAGCGTGGAAACCATGGCATTGTTGATATTGGCGGTAAAACTGGCGGAGGTCCGGACGGACAGGGAATCCGAGGAGGTCTTGGCGGGGTTGCTGCGCAGCTCGATGCGGTCGGAGGTGTCCGCCCGGGGGGAGGTGACGACAAAGGCCTGGACGGTTTGATTGGCAAAACTCGCGGCCCCGTTCAAAAGTCCGGCGACAGTGCGGATGGCGGCATTGATGTCATCCTTGAGATCACTGAGACTTGAATTGTCCGTGGTGGCGGACTGGAGAACCGTGACCGTGTGTTCCACCCCGTCATCGAGCTGGATTTTGAACTCGGCATTGCCCGACAATTTCCCGTTCCAGTTGTTGAGCGCGACATATCCGTCCCGGAGATCAACGGTCAGATCATATCCGGCAGGATCGACATACCCGACCGGGGGGGCGACGGTCAGGGTCTGGGTGGCCCCGACGACCGGGTCCATCTTGAATCCGAAATCAAAATCAACGGTCACCTGCGGATTGATCGTCACCGAGGAGGCTGTCTCCACATTGGTCAGCTCCCCGAGGGTCGAACCGGGACTGAATTTGCCGGTGACCGGGTCGAGGCTCAGGCTGAAGGCCACGGGAAAATAGATTTCCTGTGTGGGGTTGGGGTCGGGGGAGACGCGCTTGACGTACTGGGCCTGGCCGGTGAGAAACCCCTTGGTGCTGAGCAATCCGGCCAGTTCCTGAAGGGTCGTGAAACTCGGGGTCCCCACCTTGCTGGCCAGGGTCAGCTGCGTGGAAGTAAGCGTGGCGGCGGCCAATCCCAGCGTGGATTGGATGCCCGACGAGGCGGCCACGGTGAAGCTGCTGACCTCCCCGGTGTCCCCCCCGGGTTTGACGGCGAAAAATTCCAGCTTGCCGCCGGAGGCCCGCACATCGATGCCCGAGCTGGAATTGCCATTCTGGACATTGAACCATTTGAGGGCCTGACGCAGGTCCTTGACCAGGTCCTCAATGCCGTTGTCGGTCAAAAGTTTGTTGACGCTGTTGACCTTGCCACTGGTCAGATTCCCATTGAGATACACGCGCGTGGCCGCACCGCCGTTGGTGGCGACATCGAGATACTGCGCGGTGGCGGTGGCGTTGTTGGCGATATTCAGGCGTCCGAGGCTTCCGCCATGCGCCCCCACATCCTGCAGGGTCACCTGCCAGGTGTCCTCGAGTGCCACAAATTCCAGACGCCCGCTGCTGTTGATGATCGTGGTCACCCCGCGCTCCGGAGTGCCGGCATCGGGGTTGGACTCGGTGAGCAAACCCACATCGATCAGTGCACGACGGATGGCCAGTTGCAGGCCCTGCAGGCTCTGGTAATCGACGGCGGCCAAGGTCACCGTCTGCGTGAGATTGCCCGAGGGTCGGTTGATCGTGACGGCAAACTGGGTGGCGGTGGATGAAAAATCGTAGTTGAGGTAGCGGACGGACGATCCGCCGCTCGTCAGGTCCACGGCGGTCCCTCCAAAATTTTCGGAAACCTGGAACGTGTTGGCCGCGCTGCCGACGACATAATACCGTGTCCCGGCGGTGATCCCCCCGGGCATGGTCGTCCCGGCAAAGCTGATGCGGGTGCCGTTGGTCAAACCGTGATCCGTCAGCGTGAAGGTATCCGACCCGGTGTTGACGCTCACCGTGGCGTCGGTGGCGCTGATGACCACTTCGGGAAGCACCGTACCGGTGACCGCATTGGGCGCGGTCGCGGAAACGCGGTTGTAGGGATCAAACCCCAGATTGAGCGTGTCGGCGGCGTCCTTGATGCCGACAATGGCAAAGGCATCCGCCGAGGCGGAATAAAACTCGATGCGGTCGATTTCGCCGACCTTCGCACGCACCCTGACCTTGCTCGAGGTGGCCGTGCTGACGGCGGTGTCAAGCTGGGTGACCAGGTTCGAGAAGGTGCCCGGGTTGGTCACAGTCACGGAAAGGGCCGGACTGGTGGTGTTCATCCCGATCAGAAAGGTGACCGTCCCGGTCAGTCCGGAAGGGGCAAGCTGCGCCAGAAGCACGTTTTCGGAGGTCTGAAGCTGGGAGAGAAAAACAGACTCAAAGGCCTTGTTGAAATCAAACACATCGCCCAGGCGGGTGTCCGTGTACGGAAGCTTGGAATCATACAGGCTCGAGGCGGAAAGGAGCTTCGACCAGTCCCCGTACTGCGAGAGCAGGCTCAACATCACCTCGGGGGTGAACCGCCCGAAGTTGCGGAGGGTATCGACCCCCACCGAGGAGGGATCAATTTGCGGACCGGCCCCGTCCATGAGCGAGGCATCCGTCAGGACTATGTTGGCCGCAATGCCGTTGAGTCCCCCAAAGGTCGAGGCGGTCACCTCCACGGGCATTTCCAATCGCATCTGATTTTGCAGGGCCGCCACGGGGGCGGAGGTGCTCACGGCGGACGCATAGGCGGTGCCATTGCTGCTCAGTGTCTTGACCTCGGCAATGGTCCGCCTGGTATCGGCCGTCACATCATTGAAGCTGTTGAAGACCTTGAGATTCCAGTCCAAAGTCGCGTTGTTGACCCAGGCCCCCTCGGTCCCAAACCCGGTCTGGGGTCCGGCCGAGGCGGTCAGCTTGCCCCCCAAGGCCCCGAACTTCGCCCCAAAATCAAAATTGTTGGCCCCAGTCACGGCCACAGTCCCGGAAATGTTGTAGGTGTTGGGGGTCAGCCAGAATTTGCTGTCCCCCAGCAGGGTGTTATCCGCCAAATCCGCCTCGACCTTGAACTGCACATCCGCCTGCGAGGTCAGCGAAACGGTCAGCCCGTTTTCAAGGGTCATGGACAAATCCTCGCCTCCGGCACCGAGGTCAATGGCCACGTTGCGGGTGTTGGTCACACTCGTAAAATTGAAATTGAGCGCAAAATTGTTGCCCACCGTCCCATCCGTCACATACGTCCCGGCCCCAAATTTTCCATCCGCGTAGGCATCCAGAGCCGCCGCCAGCTCCGCCGAGGTATCGGTGGCGTCCCCGGCAAAATACGTGGTCGCCGCGGTTCCAAAACCCTTCATGAAGTCCCCAAACTCAATGCCCGGCAACAGTTGGTTGGCCGAAAGATTCAGCAATGGAACCGCGGTGGTCGCCCGGGCGTCCACACTCAGGGCCGTGCCCATCCCCTCCATCTGCGAAAAGACAACACCCAGCTGGGTCTGCACCGCCGCATCCGCAACAGTGGCCGCCGTCAGGAGCACACGGGGTTCGAGCGGCTCAAGCTGAAAGGGGGAGGGCCGGGAAGACGCCCGGCGGCGGACGGCGGAAGCCGTCCGAAGCGGAGGCACACCGGCTTTTCCGGACAGGAATCTCTTCCAATATGGGGTTGATTTGCTCAGTGTGTTCCAGTCTGTGAGTCTGAATTGTTTGCCGGCAAACCAAAAACAGGACTCAGTTCTACTGAATCCTCATCCGGATGGCAATGGTTTTATGGCGGGACCAACGGTTTTATTTTTGGATCCATGATTTTTTCACGGTTTTTTTCTTTACAAGAATACCCTTCTTTTCGGCAGGTTTGAGCGTGACCGACAGTTTAGCGGTTGACTCCTCCCATCCCAATCCCTACAAGGTCAGCTGTTTTTGGCATGCTTCTGGCACCTCCACAAACCCGACCAGGACCCATTCCATCCATGAATCACCTCATCAAACGCCCCTTTCTGGCCGTTCTCCTGTGCCTGCTGCTGACCGCAACATTGCTGGCACTGGCCTCGAATCCGCGTCTGGGACAGGGAAACAACCCCCACCCCCTGGTGGCCCAGGCGACCGAAGTCGCCCCCACCCGCGACCTGAATTTCCCGGCAGAGGCCACTGTTGAAAAACCAGCCCCGTCGGCCACCCCGGCGATCGAACCTCCCGCCCACGTCACCCCCGCGCAGATGGCCCCGGAGATTCCCGTGCCAAAATCCACCCAGGCGGAGATTTCCCTGGCGGAGTCCGGGGCGGAGTTTGTGCGTCTGCCCCTCCTCAAAAAGCAGAATCTCAGCCTCGCGGCCGCCGTGGGCATGGCCCTCAAAAACAATTTCGACATCCGCATCAGCCAGCTCAATCCCGAGATTGAGGCCATGCGTCTGACCCAGGCCTGGGGCGCCTTTGATCCGGCCCTGGGTTTCGGCGGCGGATACGAGTCGATCGACACGCCCCAGAACACGCAGGAATTTGTCTCCACGGGCGGCACGGTCGCCGAGCTCAACCAGCTCAACGGCAATCCCCGCATCTTCCGCGACCGCAACTGGAAAAGCCAGGCGAGTCTCTCGGGCAAACTGCCCCTGGGCACGGAATACGAGTTCAAGATGACCAACAACTCCCTCCGCAACACGCTCAACCAGACAAGTCCCCTCTCACTTTACTCCCCGGAATTCGCCTCGTTTTCAGGACTGACCATCACCCAGCCGCTGCTGCGCGGGTTCGGGACGGATATCAACCTCACGGAGGTGCGCATCGCCCGGGTCAACCGGCGCATCGCCACCCATTCCCTTCAGCTGGCCCTGATCAAAAACATCGGCGAGGTGATGAAATGTTATTACGATCTGGTCTACAGCTTCGAGGATATCAAGGTCAAGGAACAGGCGGTCGAGCTTTCCAAAAATCTCCTGGAGGAAAACCGGCGCCAGCTTGAAAAGGGTCTGCGCAGTCCCATCGAATTGAGCACGGCGGAGGTCGCCCTGGCGGAAAACTACGAGGAACTGCTGCTGGCCTACAATGCGATGCTCGAAAAACAGACGGCCCTCAAAAAACTGATCTGGTCCGAGTACAGCGACCGGGACCTCCACCGCGCCTATGTCCCGCTGGAAATGCCCGATCCCACCTCGCCGGTGCTCAAACGTGACGATCTTCTCTCCCAGGCCTTCCAAAACCGGCCGGAATATCTCCAGGCTCTCGAGGAGGCCCAACGCGAGAAAATCCGCCTGCATTTTGCCGAAAACCAGACCTGGCCCAAGCTCGACCTCAAATCGACGATCGGTTACAGCGGCATGGCCGACAACTACGGGGGCACCCTTGACGATGCCTTTGACAGCCAGGCCCCCCAGTGGTCCGTCGGCCTGGCGGTCACCATCCCGCTGGGCAACAACGAGGCGATCGGTCGCCGGGATGCGGCGGCCAAGACGAAGGAACAGGCCGTCCTCAAGGTCAAACAGTCCGAGGTCAATACCATGCTGGAGGTGGACGCGGCTCTGCAAGCCATCGACACCAACCGCAAACGGGTCGAAACCACCCGCCGCACCCGTCAGCTGGCCCAGGACAATCTGGAGTCGGAGGTCGACCGCCTCGAAAAGGGAACCTCCTCCAGCATCAACGTCCTGAAATTCCAACGCGACCTCTCCCAGGCCCGCAGCCGGGAACTGGGCGCGGCTGTCGATCTTCAAAAGTCCCTGGTCCAGCTCTGGCAGGCCAACGGCACCCTCCTTCAAAAACAGAACATCTCCCTCACGCCCGATCCGGAAAGACGCTGAAATCATCCGGCCCCGGTGTCCCCCCCTCCGCGTGTGTCCCGTGACCGGCCGCGTCAACGCTGAAGGCTCCCGCGCCCTATTTTCCACCGGCGGGTGCGGGCATGCTGTCGGGCTCCAACTCCAGCACCGCGCGGAATCCATACGTGCCCAGCCGCAAATCCGAGGCGTTGCCCACCCGGTAGGAGGACAGCAGATCCCCGGGATTGCGCATGCGCCAGGAGGCTCCGCGCAGCACCCGGTAATCCTCGGATTCCTCGTACTTGTCCTCGCACCACTCCCAGACGTTGCCGCCCAGATCATACAATCCCCGTTGGTTCGGCGCAAAACTGCCCACGGGGGCGGTGTGGGGGAAATTCTCCACGGCCAGTTCCGCCCCGTAATTGCCCGCCTGCCGGGGCGGCGGCCACGATCCGCCCCACGGATAGGTCCCGGGCTCGGCCAGGTCCCGCGGACGGGTCTGGTGGGTGAGCGCCTCCTGCAACCCCACGGCCACACTCCATTCCTCATCCCGGGGCAGACGGTACCGCCAGCCGGGTTTGAGCCGTCCCTCGGCCCGCTCCTTTTCTGTCAGCCACTGGCAAAACATCGTGGCGTCCTCCCAGCTGACATTCACGGCCGGATGCGTGTCCCCCTGTCTGAATCCCGGTGCGGGCCAGGCCCGCTTGGTGGCGTGGACAAAGGCGCGGTAATCCTTCACGCGCGTCTCATGGATGTTGAAAAGGCTCCGCGTCCCGGGCACGTGGACAAAAACCATGCCCAGGGAATTGGTCAGTTCTGTGACCGCGGGCACAAACGGCTTTTCCACGGGGGCCGCGGGGGCCGTCTGTGCGGAGGGGGCGTTTGTTTTGACTGTTTCCCGCTCAATGACCAGGTCTCCGCTGTGGCTGGCGGAGGCCCCTTCGCGGGAGTGGCACCCGGGGATCAGGAGCAGTCCCAGGAGGCAGACCCCCAGGAGCGGCGTTCTGGACTGGCCAAAAAATAAGGTGTCTGACGGCATGGCAGCCCCGTTTGTAGGGGATGCCACCGACTTCATCAACTGCAAAGCTCCCCCGCGCATTTTGTGCCCCACCGCGCGCCCGCCCGGCTCCTGCGGCCTTTCCGCAGCCGGGAGGGCTGGCCACAGCCACTCCGTGGAGGACATTTCGGCCTCCTGACGATAAAAAGCCTTGATATCGCATTGTCCTGTGCAACATTTGCCGGGTTTGCTTTTTCAAGTCTGGATCAATCCCCAACAAGGAACGGTACCATGAAAGTATTCCTGGTTCATCCCAGCTCCCTCCTGTACTCCGAGGTTTATCTCCGCCTCGAACCACTCGGCATGGAATGTGTCGCCTCGGCGGTCCGCGAAAAGGGCCATGAGGTCCGTCTGATGGATCTTCAGATTTTCTCCCACAAGGACCTCGAACGCGCGCTGGCGGATTTCCGCCCGGATGCGGTGGGTTTTTCGGTCAATTACCTGGCCAATGTCCCGGAGGTCATCGATCTGTGCAAACGCATCCGGCAACTCCTGCCCAAAGCCTGGGTCTTTGTCGGCGGCCACAGCATCTCCTTCATCGCCGAGGAGGTGCTGGGTCACGCGGAGGGGGCCATCGACTGTGTCGTGCAGGGCGAGGGGGAGGTCACTGTCCCCGAAATGCTCGCCCACCTCCCGGCCGTCGACGGCCTGGCCGGTGTGGTCACCACCCAGGGGGCCGGGCCGCGTCCGACCAAACAGGCCGATCTCAACCATTTCCGCCCGGCCCGGGACCTCACCCGCCGCCGCCACAAATACTTCATCGGGGAACTCGACCCCTGCGCCTCCATCGAATTTTCACGCGGGTGCCCCTGGGACTGCTCCTTTTGCAGTGCCTGGACCTTCTACGGACGCAGCTACCGCAAGGCGGACCCGGAAATCATCGCCGAGGAAATGGCCGGCATCCGGGAACCCAACCTCTTCATCGTCGACGATGTGGCCTTCGTCCATCCCGAGGACGGCCACGCCATCGCCGACGCGATCGAAAAACGGCGCATCCGCAAACGCTACTACCTCGAAACCCGCTGCGATGTGCTCATCCGCAACGAGGATGCCTTCGCACGCTGGGCCAAAATGGGGCTCTCCTACATGTTTCTCGGGTTTGAATCCCTCGACGGGGAACAGCTGAAAATGTTCCGCAAACGGGTCACCCCCAACGACAACTTCAAGGCCCTGGAAATCGCCCGCAAACTGGGCATCGACGTGGCCATCAACCTGATCACCGACCCCAGCTGGGATGAGAAAAAATTTGCCGAGGCCCGCGAATGGGCCCTGAATGTCCCCGAAATCGTGCATCTGACCGTCGCCACCCCCTACCCGGGCACCGAGCTCTTCCACAAGGACCCGCGCCTGCTGACCTCGACGGATTACCGCCTCTTTGACATCCAGCACGCGGTCCTGCCCACCAAGCTCCCGCTCGAGGAATTCTACCGCCAACTGGTCATGACCCAGTCGATCATCAACCAGAAATTCATGGGCTGGAAAACCGCCGTGGATGTGTCCCGCATCCTGGCCGGACAGCTCCTGCGCGGCCAGACCAACTTCCTGCAAATGCTCTTCAAGTTCAGCAAGGTCTACAACGCCCGGCGTTTCTACGAGGACCATTCCCGCCCCGCAAAGTACCACCTCCGCCAGGCCCACGAGTACCCCAAAAAACTCTCCCCCAACGACCTGATGATCCACAAACGCCCCGAATCCGCCGGCGTGTGAGTCCCGCGCGGACCGGTTCAAAATCCCGGGTCCGGATGTCAGGGTCTTTGCCTCGTTGTTTTTTTTTGACGGTTGCCCCTTCCCGCACTACGATATGTGGGTCCCATGGCTTCCTCCTCATCCGATCCAAAACCCAATGTCGGTTTTGTCCTCTCCATCGTCTGTGCGGCGGCCATGGGCGGTTTCCTCTTCGGCTTCGACACGGCCGTGATCAATGGCGCGGTCAAGGCCCTTCAAAACCACTTCCACCTGGGCGAAACCATGACGGGGCTGGCGGTCTCCCTGGCCCTGCTGGGGTCGGCGGCCGGGGCCCTGGCGGCGGGTCCGCTGGCGGACCGGTACGGCCGGATCCGCATCATGCTCGTCAGTGCCATTCTCTTCACCATCAGCGGCCTGGGTTCGGGTCTGCCCTTTACAATCTACGATTTCATCTTCTGGCGGCTGGTCGGCGGGATCGCCGTGGGCGCGGCCAGTGTCCTGGCCCCCGCCTACATATCGGAGGTCGCCCCGGCCCATCTGCGCGGGCGTCTGGCCAGCCTGCAACAGATGGCCATTGTCATCGGCATTTCCGTGGCCCTGATCAGCAACTACTGGATTGCCTCCGTGGCGGGCTCGGCCGAGGGGCACGCATGGTGGGGGATCGAGGCCTGGCGCTGGATGTTCTGGATGGAAATCCCCCCGGCTCTCATCTACGGCATCTCGACTCTGTTCATCCCGGAATCCCCCCGCTATCTGGTGGCTGTCGGACGCCACGCGGAGGCCAAAACGATCCTGGCCCGCATTCTGGGCGCCCTGCACAAGGCCGAGGAAAAAGTGGCGGAAATCGCGGCCACGATCACGACCGAACAGAAACCCCGGTTCTCGGATCTGCGCGGCCCGGCCGGGGGTCTGCTGGCCGTTGTCTGGATCGGCATCGGTCTTTCGGCCTTCCAGCAGTTCTGTGGCATCAATGTCATCTTTTACTACAGCAGTGTCCTCTGGCAGGCGGCGGGGTTCTCGGAACAGGACTCGCTGAAAATCACGATGATCACCGGGCTGATCAACATCGCCACGACGATTCTGGCCATTCTGTTTGTGGACCGTTTTGGCCGACGTCCGCTCCTGCTCATCGGCAGTCTGGGGATGACTTTCACCCTCGGGATCATGGCTCTGGTCTTTGGAATGGCTTCGCAAAATGCGGCGGGTCTGCCCCAGCTCGTGGGCGGGCAGGGCCAGCTCGCCCTGTGGGCGGCCAACGGGTTTGTCTTCTTTTTCGGTTTCTCCTGGGGACCGGTGGTCTGGGTGCTGCTCGGGGAGATGTTCCCCAACCGCATCCGCGCGGCGGGGCTTTCCCTGGCCACCTGTGTCCAATGGATCGCCAACTTTGCCATCAGCACCTCCTTTCCCCCGATGCAGGAATATCTGGGCCTGGGTCTTTCCTACGCCATTTACGCGGCCTTTTCCTTTGTCTCCTTCTTCTTTGTCTGGATCCTGGTCAGGGAAACCAAAGGCAAGGAACTCGAGGAAATGAAGTGATGAAAACAAAACCCGTATTCCTGATCCTCTGCCTGGCCCTGTGCCTCCCGGCAACCGCACACGAAACCCCCGAAAAAACGCTGCGCGCCGGCCTCACTCATGTGGAGTCCCAAAATCCACCCCATCCGGCCACCGATTGGGACGCCACCACACTTTCGGGGAACTGGGACGGGGAACGGGACCGTCTGGAGGCCCACGGTTTTACCTGGACGCTCAATTCCACCAGCGACTTCCAGCCCAACGTCGTGGGGGGGCGCCGTCAGGTGCCGGCCTTCTTTCAACGCAACACGATGACGCTGACCTTTGATTTCGACAAAACCACGCCGTGGAAAGGGGCCAGCATCTATTTGAGCGGGGTCTACCAGTTCGGCACCCTCACCTCCCAGAACGACATCGGCAATTTTATGGGCGTCAGCAGCATCGCGGGCTTCAACGGTCCCATGCTCAACCAATACGGGCTGATCCAATCCTTCCTCGACGAGAAGGTCGAACTCAAACTGGGCAAGATTGCCATGCAGGACGAGTTTGCGCTCATGGACTACCACTATTTTTTCGTCAACAACACCTTCGGCAACCCGCAGATCATCGGCGGTCTTGCCGCCCCCTTCACCCCCAATGGCCAGCAGGGGGTCCGTCTCCGGGTGGAGCTTCCGGAACACCTGTATTTCATGACCGGCGCCTACAACGGCAAACGCAATGTCTTTGCGACCGACCCCAACGGGATCAATCCCTCCTTCAACGGGGACACGGTGCTGGGCTGGGAATTCGGTTACCAGGAGGCCGATGCGGCGGGAAGTGCGATTTCCAAAATGCATTACAAGGCGGGGGCCATCTACAATTTCGGCGATTTTAATCCCTACCTGGGCACCACCCAGGTCTCCGGCAACCACCTGATCTATGCCATGATGAGCCAGCAGGTGTGGCGGACCTCGCCGGATTCCGAAAAGTTCCGGGGTCTGGCGGTGGCGGCCTCGGTCCTCACGGCTCCGGATCAGATCAACCAGGTCGAATGGATGGGGGAACTCAACCTGCTGTATTTCGGCCTCTTCCCGGACCGTCCGGAGGACAGCACGGGAATCGGTTTTGCCACGGCGGCGTTTGGCAATGACTTCAGCCGCGCCCAACAGACGGCGGGGGGCCTGGCGGCCACCGACGAAACGGTCCTCGAACTCAACCACATGTTCGTCCTCAGTCCCGGTCTGCGACTCCAGCCGAGTCTTCAGACGATCTTCCAACCGGCCGGGGCCGCCTCCCGCCACGACGTCCTGGTTCTGGGCCTGCGCGGCATCCTCGACTTTTAAGCCATCCGTGGCTCCGTTACCTGTCCCCCCCCCACTGCCCGGGGAGCGCACGCGCCCCCGCGTGCATCAGGAGGCGCCTCCGCCTCCGCTCCGCAAGGCCCAGCGGGCCGCCGCATTTTGGCCGCCCCGATCAATCCGGGGTAAACTTCAAGGCACAAAACTCACAAAATGGGGATTCTTTCTGAACCGCCCGGGGAGCGCACGCGCCCTCGCGTGCACCAGGAGGCGCCCCCGCCTCCGCTCCGCAAGGCCCAGCGGGCCGTTGCATTTTGGCCGCCCCGATCAATCCGGGGTAAACTTCAAGGCACAAAACACACAAAAGGGTGGATTTTTTCAGAACCGCCCGGGGAGCGCACGCGCCCTCGCGTGCACCAGGAGGCGCCCCCGCCTCTGCTCTGCGAGGCCCAACGGACCGCCGCATTTTGGCCACAAAAAGGTATTCTTTCAAAACTGTCCGGGGAGCGCACGCGCCCTCGCGTGCACCAGGAGGCGCCCCCGCCTCCGCTTCATGTCCGAACGGCAAACCAAAGATGAAGCGGCACATTTGAAAAACGTCATCGATTTTAGTAATATCTCCCCTCCACCGCACCCCTTCCACCTGTTGGGGGAAACACCCTCAAAACCTCATTTTAGAGCCCATTTCACTCCTTATCTTGCACTAATAGCCTGTCTCTTTTTTCTGCCCTCGAAGCTCACGAAGAACACGAAGGGGAAGCTGTAACCGCTGAAAAACTGAAATATCTGAAAACTATCCTGCAATCGGAAATTGGCAATTCCAAATCGGCAATACAATGGCTTCCCCGCCTCCGTTCCGGGATCAATCAGCAATTGACAATAGCTTCATCAACTCAATCCATAAAAGTGGAAAATGCCCTGAAATAAAAATTAACAGAAAAAATTCTTTATATTTCGTTTAATATGTTGCAAGCGTTTACGAGTAGCATATGCTTTTCAAGTGTGACCAAGGAAGAAGAAATCATGACGTTCCTTCACGAGCGGGTTTTTAACCCCATTCTCGAATCTAAGGAAGCTGATGAGAGCCTAAAGCAAGGCACCCGTTTGACTATTGCTAGAATGAACCAACTCGATGCAGTGGGGATGCTTCGTTATTATTGGTCAGCGATTGTTGGCACCGAACGAAGCATCAACTTCGCAGCCAAACTCCGCGAGGCAGACTTCATACGCTTTGAGGAGGTCATTGACGAGTTTCGTAGCCGCTTTACAGACGTTTGGCTTCGCAAATAGGAATCCAGATTACGATAAAACGCTCTCTTAGGCAGAATAAATAGGTTTGGGTAATTCAAATTGAAATATATTCATATGACAATAACCTTAAATGTCGGCGACACCATTTTTACTCCTTGCACAAACTCAACTGGCGAGATGTGGTTAGAAGAGAATGAAATTATCGCTATTGGTGATGATTTTATCAATTTTACACACATAGCTACATTACGAAAGCGCGATAATAGACTAGACCGGAAAACTGTTACCAAGACTTTACATAAAGGCGGAAAGCTAGAACTAGACTATTACTCAAGGCCCTTCGATGTGATTATGAAAGAATACCGTGAAGAAAATGAATGGCTTGTAAAACAGATACAAAATCTGAATAATAATGAATCAAGTCGAACTAGGCGTTAAAATACTTCTAGACATATGGATAAAAAAACACAATTCATCATGATGGTTCAGACAGCACTCATCACGAAATATGTCTGTGATCCCGGTGACGGTTCAGCTTCCATTGCCCGACCGATGTGGTCCATCAATCACATGGATGACGCATTTAAAGTTGCTTCTTGTATTCCGCCCGATGTCAACGCCAGAGAGGCTGCCGAGGCATTCATTCGTTGGGTATTTCACCAGCCATTTGAGCCAGACGATGAGGCAATTTTAGAAATAATATTACCCAAATGACTGTCTTTACCAGGCACTGTGACAAGCTCTCACCATTCAATCTTTCTTCACCATTTTCAACATTTTGTTAGGCGATAACATTTTTATTCCATGATTGTACATCAGGAAGTTACTGTACGGCACGCAACTGATGCTGATTCGAGGCCTCTCATTCAGTCCTTCGCCGACTTCTGTGCCGCCAGATCAGAACGCTACACTTACCTTCGAGAGCAGTCGGACGACTACCAACGCCACATATTAGCCGACGCTGTCATTCTCCACCGCCACGATAAGTTTCCTTTCCCGTCCATAGCACTTGCCAGTGGTGACGGTGTCACAATGCACATAACGAACATCGTTCCCCAAGCGGCCTCCGAAATCGACATCAGCACCTACAACAGCTTCGCTTCTGCTTTGGCCAGCGATCTCATATCATTTAGCCGCACTACAAAAGCACCTCTACGCATTCGATGCACCAGTGCGGAGTTCACGTTAGAAGACATTATCCCCGCCACAAAGACCCGCTCGTTGTTTGAGCGCTTTTTGGCTCATCACCCAACCAGCTATCACCCCACTGACGTTCGGCGGTTAGACGCTTTCACCTGTGCGGCATTTCGATATAGCCGCCGCGGCTTGGATTGCAACCGTCTTCAGCGTTATCTCGTCGAGGTTCTTCATTGGTCCTACGAAGACGCAGAATGGTGCTGTAACCGGATTACTGCCGGGCTTGAGGTTCTGGAGGTTGACCGTGATTTCTGAGCCCTCCACATCTCAACCAGAAGAACCAAACCAAGTGCTCCAGCGAATCCTCCGACTCGCGCTGCTCGTCCTCAGATCGCTGGGCTTGGGTCGTTAGACCGCAAATTAACCGATTTTTCATACTATGGAACAACAGCCAGGTAACACATACTCTCATACCGCGGACTACGTTTTCATTGATGCCGCATTGAAGGCGCGCTGGACGCCATTCTCCAAATTGGCGGAGGAATTTAATAACTTTGTTCCCAAAGACGTCACAGATTTAGCTGAATACCGTCAGCAAGAATTGGCACGACTTCAGGAGTTGAATCCTACTTCCTCGCAGGAAAGCCTTCTGAAGAACATCGATTGTCAAATCCGTTTTAACGCCAAGCCGGAAATCCAAATCTTGCTGAAATTTTCTGATCGCATAATGGCCGAATACGTCACCGTCGCGTTCCTTGCTCACGCACTCGCGGAGTCCGCAATTAACGCCATTCTAGCCATCGGATTGGCCAGTGCTGGAGCCGAAGACGTGTTTGCACTGCTGGAGCGAGCGGATATTAAAGAGAAGTGGTTATCAGGCCCCAAGGCGTTTCATCCTGCCTATTCATTGCCGAAATCTGGCTCCCTTTATGGAACATTGCAGCACCTCACGCGCCAACGAAACGCTTTAGTGCATTATAAAATTGAATTGGAAATGGGGGGTGAAAAAAAGTTGAAGGGTTCGCGCCTTGACAGGGCTCCCTTGGGCACTCAAATCGAATGGATTCGTAGGTTTTTCAGTTTACCGTACGACTTAGCTTCTCATGCTCAATCACAACTACCTCATGTTGCGCCTCTTATGCTCTATGACAGCAACCCGATTCAACGCTTTGCACACCACACTGTGACCTAGCAGCTAAAGGAATGTAGAGAACGTGAATACGGGAGCATCCTACTGTAGTCCGTCAAGCAGACTGTATATTATTCAGCTTCGCTCTTCCGCGCTTCACTTTTTCGAGGATGTCAGATGCCTCGGCAGTCCATATGAAAGGAGCGGGATTTTCGTTGTGTGCATCGATATGATCATAGATCGTATTGCACTAATAGCCTGATAAACATACAGTGAATTATGGGCAAGAGGTTCCCCAACGGTTGTGGTAATCGTTGGATTGTCTAAGAAACAACGAACAATCCGAAAGGAAACCTCTAAATGAAAAAGAAAGTGTACTTCGCTGGAATGGACC
>JANRIZ010000037.1:0-18957 GCA_033764445.1 Verrucomicrobiia bacterium
GATAGTGATAGGGGATACACTTTGTGGCGAGGAATTTTTTGTGGGGAAAAAGGGGGCAGGCCAGTGTGTGAGATAGGAAAAAATCCCCTGTGATTCCGACGCCCTGACAGGGCTTTTCCATAAAACCCCATTTTCCTGCGGTGTTACCCCAGGCTATCCATCCGGCGGCCCGTTGGGCCTCGCAGAGCGGAGGCGGGGCGCCTCCTGATGCACGCGAGGGCGCGTGCGCTCCCCGGGCAGTTGTGAAGGAATCCCCCTTGCTGTGTGTTTTGCGCCTTTTTGCGGCCAAAATCCGACGGCCCGCTGGGCCTCGCAGAGCGGAGGCGGGGCGCCTCCTGATGCACGCGGGGGCGCGTGCGCTCCCCGGTCAGTGCAGAAAGTGTCCCCCTTTTGTGTGTTTTGCGCCTTTTTGTGGCCAAAATCCGACGGCCCGGCGGGCCTCGCAGAGCGGAGGCGGGGACGCCTCCTGATGCACGCGGGACGCGTGCGCTCCCCCGGGCAATTCTGAAAAATGGGTCTTGGGCGTTGAGTGAACAGACAGTGAACTCGGACGGGACGCCCGAGCCCAGACCTCATGCGGCCATATTGGACCTTGATCCCGCCGCCGGAGGACCGCTAAATATCCCGCATGTCCAAGGACGTGCTCGAAATTGAAATCAAAGGTGTCTTTTCGGTGGTCCAGGGTTACGCCATCTTTGTGGGCACGGAGGCCAAGGTTTTCATCATTTACGTCGATCAAAGTGTGGGGTCGGCCATCAACATGTTCCTGACCAAGACCGCCAAGGAACGACCACTGACCCATGACCTGATCACCCACATCTTCTCGGGTTTCGGGATTTCGGCCGACCGCGTGGTCATCAACGATCTCAAGGGGAACACCTACTATGCCCGTCTGTTCCTGCGCTCGGAAAACGAGCTGGGCAAAAAACTTGTGGAGATCGATTCCCGCCCCAGTGACGCCCTGGCGCTGGCGGTTCAACAGGGCTGCAAAATTTACTGCAACCGCGCTGTCTTCGACCAGGTTGATGACATGAGCGAGGTTCTGGACAAAATCAAAGACCAATCCGAAGGAGAATCATGACCCCATTCCCGCGCCTCCACTGCCTGCTGCTTCTGCTGATGGCCCTGGCCATTCCGCCCCTCCGGGCGCAGACCCCGGTCCGTCTCAACGACACCCTGGTGCTCCAGTTCCTCGACCGGCTCCAGCAGGCCAGCTCCCGGCGCGAGGTCCGTGAGATCACCTCCTTCTACGATCCGGAGGCCCTGTTCCAGATTGTGTACAAACACAGCTACGGCGAAAATGCGGTCGAGCAGTCGATGACCATTCCCTTTTCCAAATACCAGGAGGACCTGGCCCGGGGGTGGAAAAATGTCACCCAATACAGCTTCAAAATCAAAAACATCAAGATCAAAACCACCCCCAACGGGGCGGAATCCGCCGTGTCCTATACGACGGTCGAAACCATGACCTCCGACGGCCAGCCGCTCATGATCGAGACCAAACGCCTTTCCAAGATCATCCTCAAGAACGGCAAACCCCTCATAACGGTCACGGTCCTGAGCCCGGTCATTGTTCCGGTCACTGCCGCCCCCAAGCCGGGGACCGCCAAATCTCCCACCCTCCCTGTCAAAAAGTCCATCCCCACCAACGCCCCACCCAAATCCTCGGAGGCCTGGAAAACCAGCCCGGCTCAACCCCAATAAAAGGTCTTGCGATCAACTGTGAAATGACGTAACTGTTCCAATCCTCCGGATACGCGCGGTTAGCTCAGTGGTAGAGCATCACCTTGACACGGTGGGGGTCACAGGTTCGAAACCTGTACCGCGCACCACTCTCCTTCACCCCAAACTCATCCCATTCACCCGTTCTTCCCATGTCCTCCAGATTCCTCAAAATCCCGCTTGGCGCACTGACGCTCCACCCCGAAATCCGCGACGGCAGGCTTCACAGCATCGGCGCGGTGACCGCCGGAAAAACCCATCTCCGCAATCAAAACCACCGCTTTCTCCCCTGGTTTGACACCTATCAGGGCGATGTCTTCGATTCCTTCGTTTTCCGCAAATTGCAGAAGACACGGAAGGGGGCGGTGCTGCATCTGACCGCACTGAGCAACTCGGACTACCCTTTCCGGGAACGTCGCGATTCCTCGGGGGACACCTGCCTGCGTGAGGCCAACTGGGATGCCAAACCTCTTTCCATCCAGTTCCGCATCTGCCTTGAATCCGCCGCCGCCGAAGTGGATGGACGCTCTTTTTCGGGCTTCAAATACTGGTTTGAGTTTGAAAGCAAGGAGGTGAAAGTCCACCGCATACTTGACCGCCAGACGTGGGAGGTGGGTGGGGATCTCGAGGATGTCACCATCAATATCCGCAACTGGCTGACCCCCCCCAGCTACCGGGTGACCAAAAAGGGGGCCTACTCCACGGTGGGCCTCAACGAATGGACCGGGCTTCTCCCGGGCAATCTCTGGGCCCGCTGGTCCCTGCTCCCGGCCTTTGACCTTCAATATGGCCGCAAGGGAGTGATCACCGCCTGGTTTGACCGCGTGTCGCTCATCCGCACGGTCGTCGAATCCAACAAGGGGGAGGATTGTCTCCGCCATGTGGACATCCATTATTTTGCGGATACACACAAGGGCAAAACCAATCCCAAAACGGTCCTGTACTGCCCCGACCGGCTTGACGAGATCGACACGCTCAATCTCTGGACCCGGCTTCATGATCAGGAACGCGACAAATCCCGCCGTCAGTTTGGAATCAAAAAGGACGGCCCCCCCAAGATTTCCGTCTGCAAAAACATCTGGCTGGGAGTGCGCTATCCCACCGCCTACACGGATGTGGTGGATTTTGCGGCGGAAATCGATGCGGACTACGCCTTTGTGGATCCTCCCTGGCAGAACATGCAGGCCTTCAACGATGCCCTGGAGGCGGCGGTTCCGGAGGAAAAACGCAAGGGGACGATCCTGGAAAAATATTTTACCTCCAACATGTGCGCCACACTGGAGTTCAAGATCGCCGACGAGTTTGGCGGCGAAAAGGGTCTCAAGGAATTGTGCGATTATGCGATGACAAAAGGCATCAAGGTGATCTCCTGGATCGCCGCCCACTACACGCCCTTTTCCTACCTCCGCATCAAACAGGAGGGCGGCCACGGCAAGGGGGGCATTTTCGCCATGCGCGAATCCGGCCTCCACCCGGATACGGGCTACGCAGGGGACTGCTGGCCGGTCAACCTCAATACCCCCCACCTCAAGACCCTCAAAAACAACATTCTCGATGCCTGCAAACGCACGGGCCTGGCCGGGTTCCTCTGGGACTCCTTCTCCAACCTCGGCTGGTGGCAGCTCGACTACAGCAAGGGCGACATGCGCCCGCAATTCGAGGGAATGATGGAGATGTACTCGGATTGGACCAATGCGGGCCTGTATCTGATGCCCGAGGCCATTTGCGCCTTTTCGAGCCACTCCTGCCTGTCCCTTTTTGGCGGGGACGTGTACCGCGGCCATCTGCTCGGCTACACCTACGATTCGGTCATGGGCTTCGCCGGCCATGAACCTTTCAAGGTCTATGATGAAAAGGTTCTCATGGGCGAGGAGCCCATCGACATCCTCTTTGAATGCTACGCCCACAAACGCATTCCCAACACCCAGCTGTGGCGCGTTCCCAAGGAACGGCGCAATCCCGCGGCTTTCGCAGCCATGCGCAAACTCAACACCACCTACAAACTCGTCCGGGATCACATGGAAAAACGCACGGTTCTCAAGGGCCACAAGGGCGTCCTCTGGGAAGGGCCCAAGGGTGCAAAGGTTTTCTTCTGCTTCAAGAATGCCACGCTCAAACACCCGGTCACCGATGCGTTCTCGGGCGAAACCTGCCCCGACGGCCGGGTCACCAAAAACAACGTCTATTTTTTCGAATAGAGCCCCTCTCTAATTCCACTCGGGATGGTCGGGCCTGTCCGCCAGCAACTGCTGACGGATTCCCATGGTGCGGAGGATTCCCCTCCACATCCCGTCCCCGCCCACATCAAAAATCACATCCATCTTTGCAGCGGATACAAGCCACGACCCGCGGCTGAGTTCCTCATCAAGCTGCCCGGGACTCCACCCGGCATATCCGGCAAACACCTTCACACGGCAGGTGCTCGAATACCCCTCGGTGACCTCGGCAAGCTCCTCGAGGGCATGGCCGAGCTTGAGATTCTCCATCACGTTGGCATCCGGCAAAAATTCGTCGTACTGCAGCCAGCTGAGCACCTGGGTTTGCACGGGGCCTCCGAGATACACCGGGTGGTTGCGCAGCGCCTCCCCCATCTCACGGTCAATGACCTCTCCGACCTTCCGCCCCACGGGCCGGTTGAGCACGAGCCCCAGCGCCCCTTCCGCATTGTGTTCACAGATGAGCAGCACGGTTTTGTCAAAGGACGACCCTGACAGCATTCCACTGTCCAACAACAGTTTGCCCTTCAGCGATGGCGCGGGTTTTTTCATGCCTGAAAAATCTACCTCATTTTGTGCCGGGTGCCAGTCTTCTGTGTCCGGCCGCCGCGGACCCCGGCAAACAGGCGCTCCCGGTAGGCACGGGGGCTCGAACCGGAGATTTTTTTGAAGATGCGCGAAAAATAAAATTCATCCGCATACCCGACCTGTCCCGCGATTTCCTTGATGGATAACAGGGTTTCACCCAGCAGTTTGCACGCCAAAGCCACCCGCTTGTGGATGATATAATCGATGGGACTGAGGTTGAACTGTTTCCGGAACATCCGCGCAAAATGCGATGGGGAGTAACCGATCTCGGCGGCCATGTCCCTGAGGCGGATGGGTTTGCTGATATGGTTGTGCATGAAGCGGAGCAGTTTTCCAGAATCAATCCCCCCCAGCTGGGTCTGCCCCGTCTTTTCAAGCTGCATCCGATGCAACAAAAGTCCCAACAGGGCATACAGTCCCGTATGCAAGCGCAGATTTTGCGGGGTCAGCCCCGGGCCGGCGGTGATCATCAGATCGTTCCATTGATCAATGATCTCCTGATCAGACTTCAATGCGCGCACAATCCCCCCGGATTCCCCCCGGAGTTGCCGGACAAATTCCGCGGCCAGGCTCCCGTCAAAATGCACCCAGTAAATCTCCCAGGGATGATGCCGGTCCGACCCGTACTCGTGAGACCGCCCCGGAAGCAGACTGAACAAATCCCCGGCGTGTGCCTTTTTGCGGCTTCCCTCACTTTCCACAAACCCCTCCCCCTCCACAACCCAGATGAGAATATAATCATCGGGACGACGGCGCTGAGCCTGGTGGGTGGGCATTTTTAAAAAATGACCGATCTCAACCACCCGCAGCAACTGGGCCCATTTTTCAATGGAGGAGCCTGATGAGGACATGAGCAAATCATCCGGGGTGCCGCCCGGACTGTCGACTTTTTAACAGACACAAAAAAAGGCCGCGCCGGAGGGCGGGCCTTTTTGAATCGGATGTCCAACGGTGTGGGGGACTATTTGTCGCCCATGCCCGAGGAAAGCACTTCCAGGGACTTGGCAGGAATGGGCCACTCGTACTGGTCGCTGTAACCCACCCGCACGCGGTCGCCCACGCTGAGTTTGGCTTTGCGGCCGGCGGAGACCTCAAACATTCTGACTGTCCCCTCGTCATTGACGACGGTGATGGAGTCGCGGGCGTCCTCAATGGCGGTGATGTCGCCAGTGAAGGATCCGGACATGGATTTGGAATCATCCATGCCCACGTCGGCAACAGCCACGTTCAGGGAAAGGAGTACCACGGTAAGGAACGAGAAGAATTTTTTCATATGGGGCCAAAGTCAGCCAGAGGCGCATGTCATGGATGTGACATATATATGACAATCCTGTGACATGTCTTTCAGGCCGGAAAATTATCTGGGAATAATGATTATGCGGAGAAAATTCCCGACAGAAAGTCCGCAATTGCCACTCCGGCGTGTTCCGCAACCGTCCCGGTCCCCTCTGCAACCCAGGAAGCAAGGTCGCCAATCATCGCCAACATGTCGGGATCCGCCACCAGATCAGCCAATGTATCGGCAATGACATCGGTCGTTTTCCGGGAATCCTTCTGCTTCTGCCCGGGAATTGACTCGGGCTCCGCGTACAACAAAACACGCGCCTGAAAGCGGTCGATGATTTCAGCCAATTCCCCGGCATCCAACCAGACGGCCTCGCACACCTGACACACATCCACCTCGACCCCGTGATGGATTTTGCAGGTCATGGTCCCATGGCATGACGGACAGGGAATATTCCGTCCCCGAGAGTCAACCCTGCGGGGGGGCAATTCCACTGCAGTCCATTTCCTCCGAAGCTCCGGCTTTTGGGAAAGTCCCGCAAAGTGACTCAACTTGAAAAACACTCCAAAACATTTCGGACAGCCGTGAAAACTGGAGGCGCCATGCTTGTGGACCACCATCGGCCCCTGATCCACAGGACAATTCATCCGTTCAACATAATACACAAAGCAATAAAAACCAGACCCAAAACGAATGAGGTGTCACTCCCTCTCCACCCCCTTCAAAAACTCTCCCAACACCCGCCGATACCCGTGGGGATCTGTATAAAACACATTGTTATGCCCGGCTCCCTTCACCCAGTGCAGCTTTTTCAAAGTACGGATCCGCCTGAAATTCATGTTGGCGTGATGTGGCAGAATCAATTCGTCGCGCGTCCCATGGAGCAGGAGAACGGGGCAGTTCACCCGGGGCAACCGGGCATAATTGTGATAAGGCTGGAATAGCATGGGCAGGGGCCCTACCACCACCTGCGAGGGTCTGGAAAAGGCACTTTCCAAAATCAGGCCCCCCGGCTTTTCCCGGGCGGCCAGCCAGACAGAGGGTCCGCTGCCCACGGAACGTCCGAATACCACAATGTTGGAAGGGGCCATTTTCCGCGTCTGCGTCAGCCAGTTCCAGGCCGTCTGAATATCACGGTAGGTTTCCTCCTCCGCGGGTTTCCCCTCACTGCGTCCGTACCCGGAATAATCATAGGCCAGGACATTGGCCGGGGTTGCACCATCGCGGATTTCCAGCAGAAAATCGTGGATTGAGTCGAGGTCCTCCCCGTTGCCATGGCTGAAGAGCACGGTCACCTTCGCCGCCGGGTTTTCCAGCCACAAGGCGGAAAGCCTTCTCCCGTCGGACCGCGTCAGGGTCAATTCATTGGACAGGAGGGCCGACTGACGTGCCGGAGGAAAAAACAGAAGCCGGGGAGCCGCCCACCACAGGACCAGATTCAAAACCAGATAGAAGGTGATCAGCGCAATGACCATCAGCCTGATCGACCTGAAAAGGATTCTTCGTGTTCCCTGTGCCATTTCATTTTTTCTGTCGGTTGACTCTCTGGTTCCGCCTGGTTTCAGATCACCTTCACCGCTTAACCCAACCGCTTGTCAAAAGTTGCAGGGTTTGATATGACTTACCGACCATGGCAACCCAACCCAACCTCAACCCGGTGTCAGCCAGCCAGGCCCAGACCAAGACCGCGGATCCCGACATCATTTCCCTCCCCTCCCTGGATCAAAAGGTCCAAACCTCCATCAAAGCCGCCCAGGACCACATTCTCGGCCTTCAAATTGATGAAACCTATTGGTGTGGAGAGCTTTTTGTCGATACGACGGTCGCCAGCGATGTCATGATTTACATGCATTGGATGGATGAAGTCGATCCGGAAATGGTCCGTAAAATCGAAAAACACATTCTCGACCGTCAGCTTCCCGACGGAGGATGGAATATCTATCCGGGTGGGCCCAGCGAAATCAATGCCAGCGTCAAGTCCTACTTCTCGCTGAAACTGGCGGGGCACAAGGCCGAGGAACCCCTGATGAAACACGCCAGGGCCAATATCCTGCGCCTGGGCGGCATTCCCCGCTGCAATACGTACTGCAAATTCTATCTGGCCATGATGGGGCAGTTCCCCTGGAAACATCTGCCCCTGGTCCCGGCCGAAATCATCCTGTTGCCCGACTGGTTCTTTTTCAGCATCTACGAAATGTCCTCCTGGAGCCGGGGCATCGTCATCCCCCTGGCCATCATCAACCATTACCGGCCCAGCCGTGTACTCCCCCCCCATCTGCACCTGCACGAGTTGTACCCGATGGGCATGGAGGAAAGCGATCTTTCCCTGCGCCGCTCCAAGGAACTCTTCAGCTACCGCAACATGTTCCTGGCCGTGGACGCGGGCATCAAGTTCTTCGATGCCCTCCCCTGGAAACCCTTCCGCAAAAAAGCCCTCCAACTGTGCGAGGAATGGATGGTCGAGCGGGTCAACCACGCCGACGGCATCGGGGCCATCTTCCCCTGCATCGTCAATTCCCTCTTCGCCATGAAAGCCCTCGGCTACGGCCCGGACCATCCGCTGATGGTCAAAACCAAACGGGACCTGGCCAAACTGTATGTTGACGACAGGACCCACAACGATTTCCGCGTCCAGCCCTGCCAGTCCCCCGTCTGGGACACGGCCATCGCCACCATCGCGCTGCGCGAATCGGGCCTGCCCGAAAACCATCCCCAGCTCCAGAAGGCGGTGGATTGGATGGTCTCCAAGGAAATCCGCTTCCGCGGCGACTGGGTCCACAAAAACCCCGCCCCCGAACCCAGCGGCTGGGCCTTCGAATTCTGGAACGACCACTACCCCGACGTGGACGACACGGCCATGGTCATGATGGCCCTGAGCAAGGTCAAAAGCACGAAGGACAAGGACAAAAACGAGTCCATCAAACGCGCCATGCGCTGGCTGATGACCTTCCAGTGCCGGGACGGCGGATGGGCGGCCTTTGACAAGGACGTCATGAAACCCTGGCTCCAGGATGTTCCTTTCGCCGACCACAACGCCATTCTCGACCCCTCCTGCTCGGACATCACCGCCCGCATCGTCGAAATGTGCGGTCTTTTCCACTGGGATGCCAACCATCCCCAGATGCGCCGTGCCCTCAAATACATCCGGGACACCCAGGAGGAGGACGGTTCCTGGTACGGACGCTGGGGGGTCAACTACGTGTATGGCACCTGGCAGGTGCTGCGCGGTCTCCACGCCATGGGCATCAACATGCGCCAGGACTGGATTCTCCGCGCGCGGGACTGGCTGGAAAGCTGCCAGAACGAGGACGGGGGCTGGGGCGAAAGCTGCCATACCTATGACGACGCGAATACCCGCGGCCAGGGTGAAAGTACGGCCTCCCAGACGGCCTGGGGTCTGATGGGCGTGTGCGCCTGCGGCGATCTGGAACGCGACAGCATCCGCCGTGCGGTGGAGTACCTCATCCGCAAACAGGAGGCCAACGGCGAGTGGAAGGAGGATGCCATCACCGGAACGGGTTTCCCGAAGGTTTTTTATCTCAAATACGATTACTACCGCCTGAGCTTTCCCCTGATGGCCCTGGCCACCTACAACAAGATGAAACGTGGCGAAATGTAGTCGGTCTGGACCCCCACCCAGGGTCCGTTGTCACCCATGAAACCCTCTGCCGCCGTCGCCTTTGCCGTCCGTGAGGAGGCGGAGTCCTTTCTCCGCTCCCTTCGCAACAAACGGACCTTCTCCCTGGAAGGCATCGCCTTCACCGTCGGCGACCTCGAAACCTCCCGGGGCAAATTGCGCCGGCTGATCGTCTTCCGTCTGGGCATGGGCCGTCTCAACGCCGACACCTCCACCCGCACCCTCCTCGCGCATTTTGCGCCGAAATTCCTGATTGTCTGCGGATTTGCCGGCGGGGTGGACCCGGCCCTGCGCACCGGGGACGCGTTGGTTTCGGAGAATGTGTCGGACCCCGAACTGCTAGCCCGGGCCCGGGAGGGTCTGGGAAACAAACTCGGGGACATCACCATCCATTACGGGTATCTCCAGACGGTTGAAAAAATCATCAACGCCCCGGACGAAAAGTCCGGCCTGGGCCGCGGCACGGTCGTCAGCGCCATCGACATGGAGACAGCCGCCGTGGTGCCGGTGGCCCGGGACAAAAAATGTCCGCTGCTGTCGATCCGTGTCATCAGCGACGCCGCCGATGAACCGATGCCGGTCAACTTCAACGAATTTCTCGACGAACACTGCCGCCTGCAATACGGACGGCTCCTGCTGCATCTCCTGCTGCATCCGACCCTCATTCCCGAGCTGATCCGTTTCTCCGGGACGATCAAAAAATGTTCCCGCCGCCTCGGTCTGGTCCTGATCAACGTCCTCCAGGAGTAGGGGGACAGCCATGGAAAATAATTCTCTTGCGCCGGAGGATTGATTTCCCGATTCTCGGCTCCGACCATGCTCAAACCCCTTTTAAAATGGGCCAGACGATTGCTCGTTGCCGGGATCATCCTCATGGTCCTGCTGGTGGCCTCCTTTTTTGGATTGCGTCTCTACATCAAAAACAATCTCCGTTACCTGCTCAACTCCTGGGCCGCCAACAACCAGATCCGGGCGGAATTCGCCTATCAGAGCCTCCACATCGGCGGACTCCGTTCCTTCACCATCCAGGATTTGAAAATCTTCCCGGCCGGCAAGCCTGATGCGCCGTTTTTCACGTGCAGCAATGTCCGCGTCCGCTATCACCTGGTCGATCTCCTTCTGAATCGCAAGGTCGCCCTCGTCCAGTTCGAGGGACCCTTCATCAACCTGACCCACGACCTGGAAAATGTCGTCGGGGAATCGGCCACACCCGAACAGAAGGCGGACCGGGCCTCGGAAACCCCTGCGCGGGGATGGACGATCGGGGTGTTCCGGATCGAGGAGGGGCGCATCGAATTTTCCAACCTGGGGGAGGCCATCCCGCCGATCAATGTCCATTACGAAATCACCATCCCGGACCTGGTCCTCGGACGGGGCAACGGGGACGGACCCGAGCCGGTCATCGCCACCCATGTCAGCAACGTCACGATTTACTCCCCCTTTGATGTCCTCAGCCCGGTCCTTATCTTCAAGGAAGTGGAAATCGGGCTGCGGACTGATGAGATCATCCACAAAAAGATCGAATTTCTGACATTCAAGCGTCCGATCATCTACCTGGGGGAGGACCTTTTCTGGTACGTGGACCAGGCCCAGAAACTCCAGGACTCGGCAGGGGCAAGCCATTCCAAAATCCCCTGGCAGATCAAGAAGTTCAATGTCACCGAAGGGGAGGTGTATCTGAATTACTGGGGCCTGAGCGGCTACCGTCTGCCCATTGAATTCACCTGCGAACAGGAAGGGCTCGTGCTCGAGTCCTTCGACAAACTCGCCCTGAATGTCAAACTCCGGGTCACCCCGCTCAGGGAACTGACCGATTTTGAACACTACGGGATCACCATCTACGGACTGCGCGGGGAGATCGCATTTTCCCTGCCCCCCCGGAAACATGCCCAGAATGTCGTGCAGACGGTGACCGTGGACCGCGCCACCTGGCGGGATTTTTCCGCGGAAAAACTTTGGACCAGTGTCACCTTTGACAAACGGGGGGTGTTCCTGGGCTTCGGGGGCACCTGCTACGAGGGACACATCAACGCCCAGGCCAACATTTTCCTTCAAAAGGGCGTCCCGTGGGATGCCTGGCTTTCCGTCTCAAAGATCAACACCGAAAAGCTGACCTCAGACCTGACCGCCGACAAATTCACCATGACCGGGCTGGCGGATTTCAAAACCTCCGTCAAGGCGCGGGGCCGCTCCATCGACACGGTATCCGGATCACTGATCATGGCCAACCCGGGCCTGATGCACATTTATCCCGTCGACGGGCTGACCCAGCATCTGCCCGCCGACTGGCTGCAGATCAAACGCGAGGCCCTGGAGGCCTTTCTGCGCGGCATCCGCGAATATCCCTTCGATGCGGGTCGCGCCGATTTCAATTATGTGGGGGGACAAAACGGCACCCTGAATTTGAGTCTCGACGGGAAGACCGGAAAGAGGGATATAAAATTCAAAGTCGAGGACAGTATCATTCGGAATTACCTGAGATAACCCTATGAACAAAATTGCCCTGTCACTGATCCCCTGCCTGGCCCTGCTTTTCGGATGCGCCCCCACAGTCAAATTGGCCGCACCGGAAAAACCCATCAAGGTGGACATCAACATGAACGTCAATGTCCGCAATGCCGGTTCGGCACCTGAAACCCCGGACGCGGTTGAACCGGGGCCCACCTCGGTGCAAAACAAACACCGTATCACGGTTTCGGAAATTTCGGGCCTGCTCAGCCGCGGGGTTGTCGGTCTCAATCGCCAGGGTCTCTATGAAACCAGACCCCTGGGCCCCCGGGACACGGACCTTGAGTACATCGAAAAAACCGTCAAGGCGGCAAATGCGAGTGTCAATGAGCAGCTCGATGCCCTGCATGCAATCAACAACAGGCCCCTGGATCTGATCCGGGCTGACTATCTGGAACGGGCGGTCAAATCCCTCCCCTCCGGTTCCTGGTACGAGTCCCGGAATTCCTCAGGCCAGTGGGTCTGGCAGCAGAAAAAGTGACGGCGGCACCCGTCACGGAACGGGTGGGTGCGGATATGAAAATCTTCAACGATTCCTTCTCCATCAGCACCTGCGGAAAGGGCACCTATCCGATCACTCCCCGGCTGGCCACCGGCCTGAAAAACAGTGGGATCCGCAACGGATTGCTGACGGTTTTGATCGCCCACACGAGTGCCAGCCTGGTCATCTACGAAAATGCCGATCCCACCGCCCGCGAAGATCTCCACCGGTGGATGGAGCGTCTCGTCCCGGAAAACGATCCGCATTGGATCCATACCCTGGAAGGAGCCGATGACAGCACCAGCCATCTGCGCATGGCCCTGACCCGGTCCTCGGAAAATATCCCCGTCCAGAACGGCCGACTGACCCTCGGCACATGGCAGGGGGTTTACGTCTTTGAACATCGCCGGGCGCCACAGGAACGTCTCCTGCATGTGGCCATCCTCGGGGAGTAAACGGGCGACAAAAGTCCTGAAGCCTTGCCCATTCTGTGTCTTCCACCATCCGGGCGGAAAACCGACTATGATTCCAAATCCGTGCTGAGTACGGAGGTCCTCTCGCGGGAACCCAGAAACCGGGCCTGCGCAACCACCCGGTCGGAGGATGGGTCGAATCGGTAACCGTGGCAGTTGGGGCAGGTGATGGCGGAGGCCTTGACAATGGACTCGCACCCTTCGCAAACCTTGTATTGCGAGGCGTTTTCCATAATCTTTGAGGCTTGGGCCAGCCGGTCTTCCTGTGTCATGGTGGCCCCAAAATAGGGCATTTGAAGCCCCAATTCAATCGTAGAACGTCGCGGATCAAAAAAATTATCAGTTCCTTCCGGCTGTGGCTTGACTTCCTCTGCCGCAGGAGCTAACACAGAGCAAACAATTGAAGCAAGAGGAGTTATGGCAGACACACACATCAAAAACTTTCTGGCAACCGATATTGAAATCAAGGGAACCATCAAATTTGCCGCGGATCTGACCATCGACGGCAAGGTCGAAGGGGAGATCATTTCCGATGGCGGCGCCCTGACCGTGGCTGAAAACGCCGTGATCAATGGTGAAATCCGGACCAAATCCGTCGTTGTCATCGGCAAGGTCAATGGGAACATCACCGTTACCGAGCGTGCCGAATTGAAATCCAAGGCCCAGCTCATGGGTGACATCAAGGCCGCCCGACTGGTCATTGAGGAAGGCGCGGCCCTGGTTGGAAAATCCGAGGTCACCCCCAACAAATCCGGCAATTTCCCGGCCCAAAAGGCCAACACCCCCACGGGGCCTGCGGAACAGAAATCCGTCTTCAACCGGTAGGGCACAACACCCCTGTGCCTGGTCGGCAGCGGTGAAACCTCCCGGTTATGTTTTTTACCAAACGTAAACATATTGAGGTCGTGTGCCCCTCCTGCGGGGCCCATCAGTTGGAGCCCAGCGGCTGCATCTCCACCTTTTGCAAAAGCTGCCAGGCCCATTTCAAACTCAACAAGGCCCTCAAGCCCAAACGCAACCCAAACCGTCCTTCGGTCTCGGAACGGGCACTCCATTGCTTTGAATGCAGGTCACTCCTCCATGTGGCCCCGGAAGCCCTGTCAACCATTTGCAATGTCTGCGGCCACTGCGTGGACCTCAACGACTATACCATCAACAGCCGCGTCGCCCGCAACTTCCAGACCAAGGGTTCCCTGCTCATCGGTGAAAAGGGCATCCTTTCCGCCGAAAAAATCATCGTCGGTCACGCGGAAATCCGCGGTCAGTTGCGCGTCGGAGAATTTGTCTGCGAAGGTTCCGTCGAGCTTTTTCCCACGGCCTCCGTCCAGGGGAATATCCGCGCCCAACTCCTGAAAGTGATGGAATCGGCCCAGTTGAAAATCAAGGACCATATTGAAGTGGAGTCGGTTCACATTCTGGGAAAGATTTCCGGACGTCTTGTGTGCAAGGGCCTGGCACTGATCGGACCAACCGGCGCCTTTGAGGGCGAATTGTTGACCCAACGGCTGCGGATGGAAGCAGGCGGACTGCTCAGCGGGGCGATCAACACTCTGCCCCCTGTGGAGGATTCGTCCCAAACAGCGGCCGCCGTTCTCGACAGCCCCCACACGGACCCTGAAAACAGCCGCCGCCCCGTGGCCAATTAATCCCCCTTCTCTGCCGGACCCACACACGTATCCCTGAAAAATTTCGATGGAGATTTTCGCCGCTTCGGCTAAGGATATGGGACATTTTTAACTTCCTATGATCTACCACCTGACTCTCTTCAAACTCCATTCAAGTGTCACTCCCCAGAAACTGGATGAAATCATCCTCGAAAGCCGGATACGCCTTCTGAAAGTGCAGGGAGTCAACAATCTCAAGGTGGGTAAGAACATCGATCCCAAAAGCGAGTTCCACTTTTTTGTCGCCATGGATATTGAAAGCCCCGAACGCCTGGAACTCTTCCTCAATGACGCATTGTATCTGAAATACGTGGAGGAAATCCTCAAGCCCAATACCATGGCCCGCATTGCCTACGATTTCAATATGGACTCCAAAAAGTCCCGCAGCCGCTGAGGCTTTCAAATTGTTGGCGGTTCACGGGACCAAAAAAGGGGGCTTTTCCACATCCACACACACTTCAGAGGCCTTTCATGATTTTGTGCAGAATGAAGGCCGCACACTTCATTTCCGTCTCCGTCACACCAAACACGGGCGTCAGACTCAGCACATTCCCCTGCAACCCGCCTCCCAATACAATCAGACCCTGCTGCAGGGACTCGATCATGACCCTTGTGCAACCCTCCGGATCAGGGTGACCGGTCCCGGGCTGCTTCATTTCAATGCCCAACAGCAACCCTTTTCCGTGGATTCCCGCCACTCGCGGCACCGCATCCAATTCCCGACGCAAAAGCCCCAAAAAATACCCTCCCTTGTGTGCCACCGATTTCAACAGTCCGGGCCGATGGATGGCACGGATGGACGCCCGGGCCATGGCACATCCGACCGGATGCCCCAAATAGGTGCTCGTATGCAACGCCTCCCCCGAACTCTCCGGCCATGCCCGGTCCATGAGGTCGGCCCGGCCCACACAGGCGGAAAGCGGGAACCCCCCGGTCAATGCCTTGCCCAAACAGATCAGGTCGGGAACAACGGTTCCCTCGGCGCCTTCACAGGCAAACATCCTCCCGGTCTTCCCAAATCCGGTGTATATCTCGTCAAAAATCAGCAGAATCGCCTCCTGATCACACACCCGGCGGAGCATGGGCAAAAACCATTCCGGCGGCACCACATGTCCGCCCCGGCCAAGCACGGGCTCGACAAGCACGGCACCAATGCCCCGCGACCGGACCAGTCTCAAAACCGATTTTTCGGCCTGCTGCATGTCCTGATCATCGCCTCGGGGGTATGGATGAAAGGAACAAAACCCCCCCAGCATTTTGCAAAAGGGGGTCCGGAAGACAGGCCACCCGGTTGTCTCCAATGATCCCAGTCCCAGCCCATGGTACCCCCCCTCAAAGGCCAGTATTCCCCTCCGCCCGGTTGCCAGAAGCGAGGTTTTCAGGGCGGCCTCCACGGCCTCAAATCCTGAGTTTCCCAGAATGACCTTGGCCCTGCCAGCCCCCCACCGTTCAAACGTCACGCGGGAAAGTTCCTGACACAGGTCCGCCTTCAGGGCACTGGGATGGACGTCCCCCATGACATGCAGCAATTGCTTCGATTGGGTTCGGAGCGCGCTCACGATCACCGGCGCATTGAATCCGAGCGATGACACCCCAAACCCGCTGGTCATGTCCAGATACCGGTTCCCATCCACATCCCAGACATTGCTGCCACGACTCTTTTTCCAGAATATCGGAAACTGCGGGGAGACAAATGTCACGTTGCGGGATTCATACCTTCGCAATCGGGCCGCCAGGGTCCGTGACCGGGGACCGGGAATGGTTTTGCTGACTCGAAGGGGCCGCATGGGATGATTCAAAAGTTAAGGTCTTTTGATGAGCCGGTCGATTTGTTTCTGGGCATCGTAGGGCATGCGGTTTTTGTAAATGGTCACCTCGGAGGTTCCGGGGAGTGTGATCTTTTCAAATTGCGGATCGCGCCTGATGAGCTCCTGGAACATCAGGGCATTTTTGTTCAGGAGCGCGGGTTCGCGATCCAGATGTTCCGGCCCGCACCAGACCACGTAGAGGGGTTGGCGAATCGCGAGCCGGGTCATGAGCATTTTTTGTGACAGATCGCCGAATTTATAGGTGAGAAACAACACCTCGTTTTCCCGGGCCGCCGCATTTTGCAGGGCGTAATAGTTGAGGGTGGACGGATTAAACCACCATACCGAGGCGGCAAGAATGACGACCCTCCCCCGGGATTCCGGTCCTGTGGCCACGGCCTGGACAAGCGTCCTCACCTCCGAAAGGTGCTGGCCCTGGAAATCCAAGGGACGCACGAATCCCCCGGCGGACCCGGGAATCGGCCACAGGCCAAACATGCCACCCTGCAGATGCACCCACCCGGCCAACGCCACGACAAAAACCCCCTTGGCGGAATATTCCCCGGTTTTTTTCAGAACCCATGCCAATACCGGAAGGCAGAGCGGGTAGACGGCGTACAGGTATCGGGAGGCCTCATTGTATTGCAGGGAAAAACTGATCATCACCAGAAACACATTGAGCCCACAGGCCAGAGGCATGATCCATTCACCGGATGACGACTTCTGCCGCTCTCTTCTGTCCCCAAAGCACCCTCCCATCAAAACCACCAGTATCCCCACGACCAGTGCCACCTTGGTCGGGGCGGCCCCGGAAAAAAAATATCCGATCCAAAGCGGCAGTTTTTCATCCAGCCCGGAATGCCTGCCGTAGATGGCCATTTCCCCCGCTCCGGCGGAATTGGATTTCATAAACTGAATGATGGTTCCCAGATTTTCGGCATACCAGGCGACACACATGAATCCAACTCCCGCTCCGCAGACGAGCAGTCCATAGGTTTCCCATTTCGGTCCCCCTCTCCTGTCCCCTGCCGGGGGGGGCCTTCTGACCAACGCCCACAAAATGATCAACGCCGGGGCCAGGACGTACAGGGGGGTGCTGATTTTGACGTAAAGCGACAGGGGGATCAGCGCGAATAAGTGTAAAAGCAACCGGCTTTTCTGCCATGTCCTCGCTCGGGTCATCAAAAGCACAAACCACATCACGCACAATCCCTGCAACGGCTCCACCAGAAACTGCTGTCCCATGGCCAAAAACATCGGACCAGACGCCAGCACCATCACGGCGGAGGCGGTCACCCAGTCAAACCGCACGAATTTCCTCCCGGCGTATGTGACAACCACCAGCCCGAAGGTGGCCAGTTGGATCAGGACCTGAAGGATCAGAAAACTGGCATTGTACCTCTCCGTGATGATTCCGAAAGGGACCGCCACCTGGGCAATGACCGGCAATCCGGGGGCTTTGTGTCTCATCATCGCCGTGCATCTTTCAAACCAGTCGCCCAGGGAACGCTGCAATTCCATGAAAGCTTCCAATGATTGCCGTGCATATTCGGCATCATCCCAGGCCCAGACTTTTTGATCCAGTACCGACCAGAAAATGGCTGGCAAAATCAGCAGCAGGCAGAGCGCCCAAAGTCCGTTTTTACTGAAAAACTCACGGGCGAATCTGGAAATCCGCCCTTCGGCCCCGGTCATACCCCCCTCGTTTCCTTCGGCCAGACCACCTTGTGCATCTGGAGTTGGAATCGGACCGGAATCTGATCCTCCAATATCCAATTCACAAGCTGTTTCGGCTCCAGCGCACCAAAAACGGGCGAAAACAGAACCGTGCCCACCCGTGTCTGGAGTTCGTGTTCCCGCACCTGCCCGCACGCCCACTCATAATCCTCCCGGGTCCCGATGACAAACTTCACCTCATCCTTGTGCCTGAGAAACCCGATGTTTTCCCTGCGATTTTGGGCACATTCCCCGCTGGAGGGACACTTCAAATCCATGATGATGTGGACGCGGGGATCGACCGGGCTGATGTCCAGGGAGCCCCCTGTTTCCAACAGCACTGTTTTGCCGCTCCGGCACAGCTCTGCCATCAAGGGCAATGACCCAGGCTGCAGGAGCGGCTCCCCGCCGGTCAGTTCCACCAGAGGACACTCGAATGCCTCCACCTTTTGGAGAATCGACCCCATCTCCATTTTTTCACCGTCATAAAACGCATACGCCGTATCACAGTACGTGCAGCGCAAATTGCAGAAGGTCAGCCGGATAAACACGCAGGGCAGACCGGCAAACGTACTCTCCCCCTGGATGCTCTTGTAGATTTCATTGACGGTCAGTCTGGGCTCCGGAGGCTTTTCCATGGGGGATATTGTGACCGGATTGGGCGGGGGGCCAAGGCAAAAAAAAAGCCACCCAAAAATGGGTGGCTTGAAGTATTCTGACTTGGAATGTCAGTTCCAGATCGTGTCGGTGGTCAGAACCGTCGGGGTGAACAGGTTGCGGAGGGATTCCACAACGCTCAACTGGGTCGTCGGATTGATCGACGTATAAACCGCTCCCAATGTGCCAGGGCCGCTCGCAA
>JANRIZ010000078.1:0-2291 GCA_033764445.1 Verrucomicrobiia bacterium
TTTGGGGCGATCATGGCCCTGCTCATCGACCGGGAGTTTTGGAAGGCCTCCCTCTGGGCCTTTGTCGCCGCATTTTGCTCCGCGGTGGGCGTCATTCATTCGTATGATCTGACCCCCTTTGGCATCGCACCGAAATTCGGATGGATGGTCGCGCCGCAATTTGTCTTTGCCTATGCCGTGACCGGATTGATTTTGCTGGTGCTGCATTTTGCGGCAAGGGGACGTACCGGTGCGGAGAGCGGCGGGGGGATGTCGTCTGCGGGTTGACCGTCCACGGTCTGAGGGATCAGTGACGGTGGAAATCGGCGAACCTGTGCGGACGCCGTGGAAAAAATTCACTTGAAAGTCGGGGCGCTTGTCTGACTGTAGGGCCACACCCCTCCACCCTTTCTGAAAATATGAGATTCAAACCCGTTCCGTTTCCCTCCCTTGCAGGCGCCCTCCTGGGACTGCTGTTGATCAGCCCGCTTCTATGGGCCCAGGAGACCGCCATTACCGTATCCAAGGGCAGCCTCATCCCGATCACCGTGGAACTCTTTGGCGGGACCGGGGGAGCGGAGGCGACAAAGGTTCTGGAGCAGGATTTGAAAATCCAGGGTTTCAAGCCCGTGTCCAGCGGCGGAAAATACAGTGTCCGGGGGACCGTCGGCGGGGAAGGGGTGCAGGGGACATTGAACGGGGCGGATGGCACGAGCCTCATCAGCCGGACTTTTCCGGGGTCCCTGCGAACGGCCGTGCATGCGTTTGCCGATGACATCGTCCTGAAGGTCACCGGGGAGAAGGGCATCGCCTCGACACGGATTGCGTTTGTTTCCAACCGCACCGGCAAAAAGGAGATTTATCTGGCGGACTATGACGGGGCCAATGCGCGGCAGGTGACCACGGACAAGACCCTGAACGTCGGTCCGAAACTTTCGCGGGACGGGACCCTGATGGTGTACACCAGCTACCGGGGCGGATTTTTTGCGAATGTGTTTCTGCAACGGGTCAATGCCTCCGGGCGCAAACAGATCGTCGCCTTTGCCGGGACCAATACCGGTGCGGAGATTTCGCCCGACAACACGCAGGTGGCCCTGACCGTGGGCAAATATGGCAATCCCGAGATTGCGATTGTCCCCATTGATGGGGGTGCGGACACGCGCCTGACCAACACCCGCGGGGCCGAGGCCACCCCCTCGTGGTCGCCCGACGGCCAGAAAATCGTGTACACCTCCGACGACCGCGGGTCCGCGCAACTTTTTGTCGTCGGCAGGGGGGGCGGTCCGTCCGAGCGGCTTTCGACCGGGTACGGGTACAACACCGAGCCGAACTGGTCGCCCCGGGGGAACAAAGTGGCCTTTACCACACGTCTGGGCGGCGGATTCCAGATCGCCGTCCATGATCTGGATCAGAAATCAACCTCCGTGGTCAGCAAGTCCGGCAGCAATGAAAGTCCGTGCTGGGCACCCAACGGGCGGCACCTGATTTTTTCGGGGACGGCGTACGGGGGCAAGAACCTCATTATCCTTGACTCACTGACCGGTGAGACGTTACAAGCTACCCGCAACCTGGGCGAATGCACAGAGCCCTCGTGGTCAAAATAACAAAAGTTCCGCAACCCGACATGAATACACAAAACGCATCCCTCCCCCCCAAAAAACTGATTCCATTTTTTTTCCTGGCCCTTGTGCTGGTACTCGCCGGGTGTGCCAGTGATGATCTGACGGATTCGACCGGGGCGGATTCCGGACCCGCGCCCACATGGGAGGACACGAACACCCTGCCCACGCCCGAGCAGACCGGGCTCGACCCCAACGGCACGGACATTTTGAGCCAGCTCGATCTGGAGACATTCAAGCCCTACAACGTGCAGTTTGATTTTGACAGTTCCGCCATCAAACCCAGCGAACGCACCAAGCTCGAGGCCGTGGCCAAGTACATGAAGGAGCATGCGGATGTGAGCATCTATGTCCTGGGCAACTGCGACGAGCGCGGCACCCTTGGTTACAACCGGGCCCTGGGCGAACGCCGTGCGGCCGCCGCACGCGATTATCTGATCGGTCTGGGCATTGCCGGCAAACGCATCGGCACCCTCAGCTTCGGTTCGGAACGTCCGCTGGATTCCGCCCAGAACGAGGCGGCCTGGGCCAAAAACCGCCGGGACGAATTTGGAATCGTCAAGAAGAAGCAACCATGACGCCTCCGCTCATCGCCGTCCTGGGCATCGGGTTTACCGAGGGATTGCTGATCCTGCTGATCATCATTTTTCTGTTTGGGGCCGCCAAACTGCCCGCCCTGGGCCGGGCCATCGG
>JANRIZ010000083.1:0-15860 GCA_033764445.1 Verrucomicrobiia bacterium
CCCGCCATCAGCAGCGGAGCCACGGCGGAGGTGGCCAGGCCCCAGCGCAAATTGACCGTGTCGGCGACCGAACCCACCAGCCAGGGCATGACAATGCCTCCCGCGTTACCGAGTGCGGCCAGTGCGCCGAACATGGTCGCTCCCCCCTGCGGATAACGGTCGGCGGCCAGGGCGAGGGTTGTCGGCCACAGGGCGCTTCCCGCAAAACCCGCCAGAATGCAACAGGTGTAGGCCAGCCAGGGCAGCGGGGAAAAGGAAGCCGCCAGAAACAGGACCACCGAGGAGGCGCAGCAGGCGAACATCAGGGTCACCGGAGAGAGACGGTGCGAGGCCAGCCCGATGACAATCCGGCCCAGGGCCATGGCCAGCGAAAAAAGAAGCAGTCCCAGGGCGGCGGTCCCTTTTCCGTAGCCCAGGATTGTTTCCGCGTAGGCGGGCAGCCACTGGGCCATGCCCAGTTCCGTCGCACCGCCCAGGGCGATGGCCACCAGGCAGAGGACAAACCAGCGCACGCGCATCAGATCGCGCAGACGGACCCGCGAGTGACCCTCCTGCACGTGGGGTGGAAAGGGCAGCAGTCCCATCAGCAGGGCCACCACCAGGGGAAAAGGGGCCAGCACCAGACACACCGCCGTCCAGCTCATATGAAATGCGAGAGCCACCATGCCGATGAGGATTGTGGCCGCCGCCCCCAGACAATAAAAGGAGTGGAGCAGATTCATGGCCGCCGACCGCCGTTCCGGTTCGAGTGCCGCCACCACGGGACTGAGGACCATGTCGAGAATCCCCGCCCCCAGTCCCACACAAAAACAAGCGGCCAGCAGCGTGGCATAGGAGGGGGCAAGGGCACAGGCGACCAGGGAGAGACAGGTCAGAAGATTGCCCATCAGGGCGAAGGGTTTTGTGCCAAACCGGTCCGCCAGCGGTCCGGTCAGCAGAATGCCCGCGGTCAATCCGGCGAAGAGGACCGCGCCGATCCGCCCCAGCGCCTCATGGGTCAGGCCCGACGGACCGCCGAAATGAACACTGAGGGTGGTCAGAAAAACGGGCAGCAGATTGATGCCGATTGAAAGGGCCATCATGGCGGCATAACAAAGCGGGATGAGGATTTTCCGGGGCGGGTGGGGAGACACGGACCCACGCTAGGGGGCTTCCGGTCAAATGTAAAAAAGTATCCGGCGCGGTCGCGTCGCCGATTCCGGGAGGGTTCCGGGAACAAAAATAACCGTGACAGTTCAGGCCGAATCGCCGATTATTTGTGCGGGTCAGGAGTTTATATACACGCACCTTATGGACATGTCTGCGGATCCCCTCATCGGGCAAACACTCAATGGATTTGAAATCCTGGGCCTTTTGGGCCGGGGCGGCATGGGGGTTGTGTACAGGGCCAACCAGGTGTCGCTGGACCGGATTGTGGCCCTGAAAATTCTGCCGGCCCATCTGGCCAACGATCCCGACTATCTCAAACGGTTCAATGTCGAAGCCCGGGCGGCGGCCAAGCTCAACCACCCGAATATCATCCAGATTTACGATTTCGGCCATGCGGACATGATCTACTACTTTGCGATGGAATTTGTGGAGGGCAGTTCCATTGCGGGTCTCTTGCACCAGTACACCTCCTTCCCGGAAATGGATGCCATCAACATCATCCGTCAATCCTGCTCAGCCCTCGCCTACGCACATCAGCGGGGCATCATCCACCGGGACATCAAGCCTGACAACCTGATGCTCACCCATGCCGGCGAGATCAAGCTCGGTGATCTGGGCCTGGCCAAGGTCAATATGGGGGATGAAATGTCGCTGACCCAGACGGGAGCCGCGCTGGGAACCCCCTATTACATTTCCCCGGAGCAGATCCGCGGGGAAAAGAAGATCGATGCCCGCTCGGACATCTATTCCCTGGGGGCGACGTTTTACCATATCGTGACCGGGACCGTGCCCTTTGACGGGAACACCAGTGCGGTCGTCATGTCCAACCACATGAACATGCCTGTGGAGGATCCCCGCAATCGCAACCCGAATCTGAGCGAACACACGGCGCGGGTGATTTTGAAGATGATGGCCAAGGAACCGTCCGACCGCTACGATTCGGTTGTTGTCATTGAGGAAATCCTCGCCAATTTTGATCCGAACGTCATTCCCGAGACCGCCCCCTCCGGCAGCGGTTTGAATATTCTCCCCGAAAGTCCCCAGCTCGCGGACAACCCTCCCTCCGCCCCCACGCCTGTCCCTTCCTCGACGACTCTCCCCCCCGCGCCTGAATCAGTCGCGTCCACAGGGACCAGCCGGTTTGTGGTCAAGCTCAGCCAGGTTTCCCCGGAGTCGGCCACCGCGCCGACGGGGGCTTCCTCCGGCCCGGGGTCGGGAAGCTCCCCCCGCAGTGAGTCTTCGCTTCACTTCAAGCCCCAGTCGCAGACGGCCACTCCGCTCCATTCGCATTCGCAGTCCGCACCCTTCGCGGAACCTCCCCCCAAAAAATCCAAACTGGGGCTGATCCTGCTTGTGCTTTTGCTGATTGTGGCGGCCCTTGCCGCCCCGCGGCTGCTCAAGAAATACAGGGAGGCAAAAGACACAGAAAATCAACCGCCCCCCCCTGAGCCCGCCTCCGCCCCGTTGGCTCCCGCGCCCGATCCCAGGACACCCGAGCCTGCCCCCGCCCCGGCCCCCGCGCCGCCGCCCGTCCCTGCCAAAGCCGAAGGCAAACAATGGCCGGGGCCGCTTGCCGAATATTCCTCCTTTTTGAACGCACAAAAACCGCTGGTCCTCGCCGATGCGGTGCAGACGACGCCCATCGGGCCCGGTCCGGCGGGGATGCTGCGTTTGGCCCCGGGGGTCCGCATGCCCCCGATGCGTGCGTTTATCAAACTGGTGAATCCGGCCCGGATTCCCGCCGCATTAAAGGACCTCCTCATGGGCAACCTCAATCTGCTGGAGGCGGAAATCTATTTTCAGGCCATTTCCGGCGACCGCAATCCGGCCCGGGTGTCCCTGTACAAACTCAACCGCGAACTCAACAACCGTTCGGATTGGAACAATGCCGATCCCGAGAATCTCTGGATGAGCCCCGGGGCGAGTGGGTATTCCGACCGGGATTCCAACACGTTTTACAGTGCGGCCGTGGCCCCCGCCCCCACCGATGTCCGGGTTCCGGTCACCAACGAAATCAGGGCCATGCTCAAGGGGGATTCCAAACAGCTGAGTCTGGTCATGGAAAGCGAAGGCTCCGGCATGGTCCTGGTGCCCACGGTCAATTCCCGTCAGAAGTCCGACTATGCCCCGCAACTTCTTCTCCGGATGTCCAAGCCGGTGGAGTAGAGGAGTCCGGGTCGGAGGAGCGTCGGGACCACCAGAATCGGCTGGGCGTGAGAGGTGTTGGGCGGGCGGCGTCCCAAACACTCAAAAAGCATGGTCAAGAAATTCCGACTTCGCACCCTCCTCACTCGGGGTTTTTGGGGAGGACTTTGTTTTTGGGGGTCATGGATGGCGCATGATCCTTTTGCAGGGCCTCCTCGACCGTCGATTGCAGACGTTGGTCCTCCTCCTGGTCCCGGCGCTGCTCTTCCTGGATTCTTTTGATGTCCGAAAGGATGCGGGCCTTTTCCTTTTGGTCGATTTTCCCGTCGCCATTGCGGTCGTAGGAGCGCATGAACTTTTTGCGCAGGGCGGCCTTGTAGGTTTTCATCTCCTCCAGTTCCGTGGCGTTGAGGTAACCGTCCCCGTCGGAATCAAACCGCTCGACCCAGGGACTGGAATATTTGTGTTTTTTGACGACCGGGGCCGGGGGGGCCGGACTGTTGGTGAGGGAGGAGACCGCGTGGGTGGTGGGGGAATTTGTGACCGGGGGCGGGGAATCCTTCCGGGCAGCAGGCGTGGCGGGATTTTTTTTGACTTCCGCCGGGAAAGCGGGAAATCCGACAAATACCGTCAGTGTCCCGGTCAACAGGATGTTTTTCCAAAGTGACATCAGTGGATGAGGACGGTACAGAATGTGTTTCCCCCATCAAAGCACAAAAATCCGTCCAACCTTGACCGGATCAGTTTTTTCCGGGGGAAGGAGGATTTTCGGATGATTCCGGGGGATTCTGGGGGCCGGGACGTTGGCCGCCCTGAAATGGGGGGCGACGAGGCATGGGCCCGACATGGTTGCTGACATTGCCCTGCAGGGAGCCCGGGGGTGTCTGTCCCGGCTGCATTTGGAAATGTTGTGTTCCCGAAGGGTTCGGAGAACCGTGACCCGGTCGGGGAACGGACGGTGGGTGGGCCATGGCATCCGGGCCTTGAGGTCCCCCCGTGCCGGGAGGCATGCCCGGCCTTTCGGAGGATCCGTCCTCACCCCGGAACCGTTTGGCCCGTTTGGCCCGTTCCTCCATGAGTTTCCGGAATTTTTCCTGCTGTTCGGGATCGAGCACCTCGCGGATCCCCTGCATGGCATTCCGGATGATGTCCTGTCTTTCGCGCTGGGCCTCCTCCCGTGCCCCCTTCAGGTCCTGCTGTGCCTGTTTGAGGATCGGTTCAAGTTCCTTCATCTGGTCCGGAGAAAGATCCAGGGCGCTTTTCATGCGGGAGAGGGATACGGGAATCCAGGCCCCCGTCCGCATTTTTTCCGTCTTGCGCTTGATGACCGCCAGCGTGCCGACCGAGCCGACGACCGCCCCGGCCAGGAAAAGCGAGATGAAACAGACGATGATTTTCCAGTGGGTGAGCATTTTTTGCAAAGGATTTTTCATGGGGGACCTCTGGGGAAAGGGGGTTAGATGACGGGGAATTCGGCGACTTCCTCCTCGGCGGCCAGCCGTTCCTCGGCCATGAAGTCCCGGGCCATGTGGGAGAGATAGAACCCGCCCAGCGCGGCCAGGGCCAGCGATGTCAGGGTGATTCCCGTGGCCCAGCGGGAGACCATTTCAAAAAACGGTGAAGGGCCGGTCCGGGCCATCGCCAGGGCGGCGACACGGGTGGCAAATCCCAGCGGGGCCGAACCATCGTCGGAGGCCTGGACCTCCCGGTAATGGAGACGGGCGGATTCGGTCAGTGCCTTGAGTTTTTGATCGGGGGTTTTCATGGGAGTGATTTTTTTTCCATGCGTGCCACAAGGGACTTTAATTTGGCGCGGGCCCGGAAGGCCCGGACCTTGACGACGGCCGTGTTCCAGCCGGTCAGGGCCACCACCTCGGCGACGGATTTTTCCTCCAGCTCCATGAGGCGGATGATGAGCCGTTCCTCGGGTTTGAGCTGGGCGAGGAGTTTTTCCAGAACCTCGCGGGCCGCCCGGGAATCCAGATCGCGGGAGGTGGAGTCGTCGGCATTGAGGGTTTCAAAAACCGTCTCCTCCTCCTCGGTGAAATCCGCCCAGCGCAGTTCCGGTTTGCGTTGCCGCGACCGGAGCGCATCGATGCAGGTGGTCACCGCAATGCGGGAGACCCAGTGTTGCAGGGGCATTTTGCCGTGGTACTGATCCAGACGGCTGAACATTTTCATGAAAATCTCCTGTGCGAGGTCCTGCTCATCCGCATGGCGCGGGAGATTGGAACGGACCACCCGGATGACCACCGGGTAAAGAAACTCCACGAGCTGCGCCGAAGCGTTTTGGTTTCCCAAACGCACCCCTGCCAGACACCCTTCCACGTCAAAGGCGGCCTTGTCCTCCATAATGTATTTTCCATTCCGGCGTACATACCACTCAAGACGCCGGAACTCCCCCCTAGGTTACAATCATTTTCAGTAATATTTCATCCTTCAAAGCTCTCCGGATAGGACCCCAGAATCTGGAGGGCCGAACAGAGGCTCGACATTTTTGCAAGTGACTTGCTGACAATGGGTTCCTCTGCGTGACCGGCAATTTTGATGAAAAAATGGTATTTGAATCCCTGGCGCCAACTGGGCCGGGATTCGATCTTGAGCAGATTGATCTTGTACGAGGAGAGAACCGCCAGTGCCTGGGCCAGGCGCCCGGGCTGATCCGGAAGGGAAAAGAGCAGGCTCGTCTGGTCGTGCCCCGTCGGCGGGGGTGAGACCCGTCCGATCACATAAAACCGGGCCATGTGATGTGGTTTTTTGGCGGCCGCATTTTGCGCCGTGACAATTTCGGCGCAGATTTTCAGGGGACTTTCGGCAAAGAGGTCGAGAGTGTGGCTGACCGTGCCGTCGCCGACGGTTTCAATGGGGACGACCCCGTAATCCGCCTTGCGCGCGCGGACCCGGTCAAAGATCGTCGAGAGGGATTTTTCCTGCAGATAGCGGAGACTTTTGCCGAACTTCGCGATGGCGGCCTGGTGGGAGGGGCTGCGGACCGGGCCGAGGAAGGCGATGGCGATGTCCTTTTCCAGGGAGATGGCACTGGACATGATTTCGCGGTAGATGGCCCGGAGGGATTCATTCTTGATGGGACCCTTGTTGAGGGCGCACAATTTGCGGAGGAGGGCGGCTTCGCGTTCGGGGGCGTAGATTTCGCGGCCCGAGGCTTTTTTGAGATGGCCCACCTCGGCCACCCGTCGGGCCCGGTCGTTGAGCAGGGCGACGATTTGTGAGTCGATCGCGTCAATGTGTTTGCGGATTTCCGGGAGATCCATGGCGGCTCCAGTTATGCGGGGTGCCGGTGCGTTGTGCCATCAAAAAAAACTGGGGGAGGCCGCCGCCGATTTCACAGAGGGACACCGATTGGGGGAGAAAAACGATTCCCTGTCGAGGATCAGGCGGGCAAGGTCGGAAAACCGCCGTGTGATCTTTTCCATAAAATCAAACCGCATTTTCATCTGCGTCCATCGGCGTCATCTGCGGGGGCGTTTGCGGTTCGGATCGTGGGTGTTGTGCAGGGGCTTCTTCCGTATGGGACAGGGGTTCCGAGGGGTCGGCGGGAGGGGTTTTCCCGGGTTCCGGGGCGGGGGAATCGGCGGGGGGCAGATCGCCGATGGGAAGTTCCTGCTGTTGCTCGGCGGGTTCGGGCTCGACCGGGGCGGTCCGGAGCGGAATGTTGCGGAGTTCCTCGCGGTTGGGCATGTCCTCCAGGCTTTTGAGACCGAAGTGGTCGAGAAATTCCTGGGTGGTTTCGTGGAGCATGGGGCGCCCGGGGAGATCCGCCCGGCCCGAGATTTTGACCAGGCCCCGTTCGACCAGGGTGGTGACGATCGTATCCACATTCACACCCCGCACCGCCTCCACGTCCGCGCGGGTGATCGGCTGGCGGTAGGCGATGATCGCCAGGGTTTCGAGGGCGGAGGGACTCAGACGCTGGGGTTTGTATTTGTCAAAGAGCTGTTTGACCCAGGGGCCGTAGTCGGGAAGTGTGGCCAGTTTGTATTCCTCGCCATTGACCTGCAGGCGGAAGGCGCGTCCGCTCCCTTCGAGGTCGGCCCCCAGCTCCGCAAGGCGGTCCCGGATGATTTCGAGGGTGATGTCCTTGAAAAGAACCGTGTTTTCGCCGGGTTCAAACTCGGCGGCGTCGCGGAAGATGATCAGGAAATCCTTTGCCGTCAGCGGCTTGGCTGAGGCGAAAAGGACGGCTTCGAGGATGTTTTTGATCTCCAGCATAAATTTCAGACGGTTTCCCTTTTTTGGATCCGGATCTCATCAAAGGCCGCCTCCTGCACACACACAAGTTTTTTGAGACGGATCAGTTCGAGCATGGCCAGGAAGGTGACCACGACCTCCCCGCGGGTGGTGGCATGGATGAAAAGCTCCATGAACGTGATGCTTTCGGTGCGCTCCAGGATGTCCAGAATGGCCTCGATTTTGTCGGCCACCGTGAAGCGTTCGTCGTAGATTTCCCGGAGGTCCTCCTGGAGGTTGAGTTTTTTGAGGACCTTGTTGAAGGCGTTGAGCAGGTCGAAGATGCCGACATCCTTGAGTGCACGGGAAGGGGAGTCCTCGGCGTCAAACTCCGGTTCGGTGGTGGGCCGGGCGAAGACATTTTCCTGGAGGTATTCCCGGTTCATCAGATGCAGGGCCACATCCTTGAATTTTTTGTACTCGACCAGGCGGCGGACCAGGTCCCAGCGCGGGTCGATGTCCTCCTCCTCCTCCTCGATGATCTGCATCTGCTGGTCCTCGGGCAGGAGGGTTTTGCTCTTGATGTACATGAGCGTGGCCGCCATCACCAGGTATTCCCCGGCGATCTCCAGGTCGAGCATCTTCATGAGCTGGATGTATTCCAGGTACTGGCGGGTGATGTGTTCGATGGGAATCTGGTAGATATCCAGCTCGTCCTTTTTGATGAGGTAGAGCAGGAGATCCAGCGGGCCTTCAAAGACGGGCAATTTGACTTTCAGATCCTCTGACATGGTCCCCGTGATTAAAGACCGTGCGAGATTCTTGGCAAACCTTGATTTTGTCCCTGGTTTCTTTGTGCTGTACAGGGGGACAAATGGTGCTAATCAGGCGGAATGAACGAAGCGACGGACAAGGCAAGACAACAGGAATTTGGGATGACCTCTGAAATGTGGGGGAGCACCGGCGTGCCAAAAACCGACGCGGCCGGCCGGGGGGTCTGGTTCCGCCAGTCGCGTTTTGCCCTTTTCATCCACTGGGGACTCTATTCCCCGCTGGCCGGGGTATGGAAGGGGAAGGTTTATCACGGCATCGGGGAGTGGATCCAGTGCATGGCCCGGATCCCGGCCGCCGAATATGCCACCCTGGCCGGTCAGTGGAATCCCGTTGATTTTGATGCCCGGGAATGGGCCCGCGTCGCCCGGGAGGCGGGAATGCGGTACATCGTCCTGACCACCAAACACCACGATGGGTTCGCCCTTTTCAAGTCCCAGGTCAGTCCCTTCAACATGGTGGAGGCCACCCCCTTTGGTCGTGACATCGTGGCGGAGCTGGCGGAAGCCTGTCGGGCCGAGGGGCTGGGTCTGGGATTTTATTACTCGCAAACCCAGGACTGGCACGAGCCCGATGCCGAGGGAAACCACTGGGATGCCTGGACCGGCCCGAAGGATTTCAACCGGTACCTCCAAAACAAGGCCCTTCCGCAAATCCGTGAGTTGCTGACAAATTATGGTCCGGTGGCCCTGATATGGTTCGATACCCCCGGGCCGATTTCCGCCGAAGCCTCCAAAAGTCTCGAGGAGATGATCCGTGCGCTTCAGCCCGGGTGCCTGATCAACAGCCGGATCGGCAACGGACGGGGGGATTATGAAACCCTCGGTGACAGCGAAATTCCCCACCAGCCCGTGGAGGGTTTATGGGAGACGATCGACACGCACAACGATTCCTGGGGATTTGTCACGCATGATCTCAACTGGAAAACCCCCGGGGAACTGGCCGTGAGCCTTGTGCGCGTGGTCAGCCGTGGCGGCAATTACATGATCAATGTCGGCCCCGAGGGTTCGGGCAAACTGCCCGAGGCCTCGGTCCGGGCGCTCCGTCAGGTGGGGGAATGGTTGAAGGGGGCGGGGCCCTCGGTGTACGGGGCGGGTCCGTCCGGTCTGCCGGGTGTGCCGTGGGGGGAATCGACACGGTCAGGAGACCGGATTTTTTTGCATGTCCTTGACTGGCCCCGGGACGGAAGGCTCGTGCTGCCGGGGGTCCGGGCCAGCCAGCCAGTCCAGGCCCGGCGGCTCGGCGGCGACCGATCCTCCCTCACCGTGACCCCCTGCCAGGGGGGGCTTGCCGTCGCGCTTCCCCTTGGCAGGCCGGAGGAGCTGATCCCGGTCATTGAGATTGAAAATGGGTCCGGGTTGGAAATCAGTCCCGGTTTGTACCTGCTCAAGGGTTGGGAGAATGCGCTTGAGGCCTACCAGGCCGTCGGAAGCGGATTTGTGCTGGGGAAGGCTTCCTGGATGGAAAAGATGGGCGAGTGGAAACACCGGGAATGCCTTGAAAAATGGACGACGGGCGGGCAGGCCCGCTGGGAGGTGAGCCTTGTGGAACCCGGATGGTTCCGGTTGGAGCTTGAGTATGCCTGTTGCCTTGAATCCGACCAGTCCGAGTGGCGGATGACATGGGGTGGTGCGTCACTGCTTTTTCCAATGATTGCCAGCGGCAACGTGGACAGCCGACCGCACGGGGGGCCGCTCATCCGGTTCCGTTCCCTGTGTCTGGGGGTGGTCGGTTTTGAAACCGCCGGTCCGCAGGTTTTGACCCTGGGTCTTGAGGCGGGGGAAGGGGGCGGAGTCCGGATCGGAGGACTTCGACTGGTGCCCGTGCGGATGTGAGGCGCGGGAGAGCCGGTTCAGGCCCCGGAGTCCCGGACCGACAGTTGCTGGTGGCGGAACCTGCTGGGGGTCTGCCCCACGTAGCGGCGGAAGACGGTGGCGAAATACTGGGAGGAGGGGAAGTTGAGGTCCATGGCCGTGCGGGTGACGCTCGACTGCGGGGAGGCCAGCATTTTTTTGGCGCGGTCGATCTTGCAGCGGAGGACAAACTCCGCAGGCGGAATGCCCGCCTCCTGTTTGAACCGGGCTTTGAACCGGGGCACTGACAATCCGACCCGCGCGGCCAGCACGGGCACGGGCAGACTTTGATGCGCGTTGGTCTCGATGTAGTGCATCAACTGGCTCATGGACGATGAAAGGTTCTCGCGGGGCAGATCCCGGGAGCATTCGATGACTAAGAGCAGAAAATCCAGGATATGGTGCCGCAACCGGACCCGCTGGAGCGGGGCCTTTTTCTGCGGGGCCAGCGTGATGATGGATTCGAGCCGGTCCCTCAGCCCGGGCATGCCCTTGAAATGACGGTGCGCAATGCCCAGAAGGGCGCGGATCATCGCCCGCGAGTCCTCCGGGGGCAGGTGCAGGAACCGCGTGTTTTTCCGGGGCAGAAGGATTTGCATCCAGTAGAGGGTCCCCTTTTCCTGCGGGGTTTCCCCGGTGCTGTGGGCCTCCCCGGGAAAGGTCAGGAAAAGGTCCCCGCCTTTGAGGGAAAAATCGCGTTCGCCCACCCGGTAAATCTGCCGGCCCCGGGCCAGGTAGCAGATTTCCAGCATGTTGGCATGGGCATGCATCTCGAGCCCGGTCATGGCTTCGCTGTAGTCGTAGCGGCCCAGGACGGCGATCTCGGGCAGGCCCAGGGGGCGGAGCGGGATCTGAAGGCGTCGGGGCATGTATGAAATCGTATCGCAATACCGCCGCAAACGCAATTCCCCGCAGACCGGTTAGGGTGTCCCCATCAACCCAGACCAGAGACCCTATGAGTGACCAAACCGTATTGATGGCAGATGAAAAGGATTTGAACCGCGAGGAGGAAAAGCGGGGGGTGGCCATTTCGTGGTACCGCACCAAGATCGACCCCAAGCTCCTGCAGGCCCTCCACAAACGCAGCGATTTCAAGGCGCTTGTCCAGACCCTCGGCTACGTGGGAATCATCACCGCCACGGCGGCCCTGAGCCTGTACAGCTTTTACCAATGGCCCTGGTACGCCACCGTGGCCGCCGTCTTCCTGCACGGGATGGTCTGCGCCTTCATGATCAACGGGGTGCATGAGCTCTGCCACAACACGGTTTTCAGGACCCAGTGGTTGAACTGGTTTTTTGTGCGTCTGCTCTCCTTCCTGGGGTGGATCAATTTCCGCATGTTTGAGTCCAGCCATCTGCGGCATCACCGCTACACGCTCCATGCCCCCGATGACCAGGAGGTGGTGCTGCCCACGCGCCTGGGGATCAGACATTTCATCGGGTTGGGTTTTGTGAACTGGCGCGCCCCGTATTATCATGTGACCGAAACCCTCCGCATCGCCCGGGGCAGATTCCGCGGGGAATGGGAAACCCACCTTTTTCCCGTTTCCGAACCCGCCAAGCAGAAACTGCCCATCCGTTGGGCGCGGTTCATGCTCATCGGGCATGGGGTCATTCTTGCTGTCTCCGTTTACATGCACTGGTGGCTCGTGCCCGTGCTCGTCTCCCTCAACCAATGCTACGGCGGCTGGCTGTTTTTCCTCTGCAACAACACCCAGCACATCGGGCTGACCGACAAGGTGCCGGATTTCCGGCTCTGCTGCCGCACGATCCGGCTTGATCCCTTCACCCGGTTTCTGTACTGGCAGATGAACTACCATACCGAGCACCACATGTATGCCGCCGTGCCGTGTTACAACCTTCCCCGTCTGCACCAGGCCGTCAAACACGACCTCCCTCCGACCAAGGGTCTTGTGGGCGCGTGGCGGGAAATCGCGGAAATTCAGGCGCGTCAGGACAAGGAACCCTCCTACCAGCACGTTCAGCCCTGCCCGAATCCGCGTCTGGGCTCCCGCAAGGAACCGCAACCGGCAGCGGTTTAGGCGGTCTGCGGAACCTTTCTCGTGGAAACTACCCTCCCTTTTTTTTCGCCGGGAAAAAGAGGCGGAATGGAAAGAAATAAACGAGGTAGACGACGGCATACACGAGGAATGAATCCATCCGGATCGCGGCGGTCCCGGCAAAAAAGAAAATCAGCAGGTGCAGACGGATGACGTTTTTGTAGGGACCGATGCCGCGGGTGTCCCAGGGTTCGAGGAAGGACCTTCTTTCCGACACCGCAGCCGCGATGACAAAGGGCCAGTAGGTGCCCAGGATCACCCCGTAATTTTCCCAGGACAGGGCCTGCGGGGTCGGGCCGCTTTCAATCGGGAAGAACATCTGGAGAAAAATCGAGTGTCCGAGGTGGAATCCCCCGAAGTGCAGTGTGAAAAATGCCGCCAGGAACAGTCCGCCCAGGAAGCTGACGATGCGTTTGACCGGGGAAAGACCGGCGGCAAACGCCGGGGCGAAGGCCCCGATCAGAATCAGCGTGTACCCGATCAGCAGACTCGAAAGCCACAGGCTCCACACCAGGTCCCGGGTCTCCCATTTCAGATACCACGCCAAGCCCAGCCCCACGAGAAAGGCGACGGCATCCGGCCATGCGGAAATGATCTCGGAGCGACCGGGGCGGTGCATGCGGAGGATTCTAGCCGGTTCCCATTGTCGGGCAAGCCTTTGAAAGGAGGCCGGAGGCCGGGTGGCTTGTTTTTTGGGGGCGGATCGTCATAGTGCCCGCATGAATCTGACGACTTTTTTTCTCAAGCTCATCGCGGCCAATCCCGTGGAGGTGATCTGTGACGTGGGCAGCATGGACGGCAGTCAGGCGAAACTTTTCCGCCGGGCGTGTCCGTCGGCCCGGATTGTCGCCTTTGAGGCCAATCCCCGGAATTTTGAGCTGATGAAACAGGATCCGGATTTTCGGACGGATCGCATCGAACTCTCCCCGCTGGCTGTCTCAAACAAAAAGGGGGAGACGGTTTTTTTTGTCGATGTGAAGGACTATTCCGGAGGTCAGAATCGCGGGACCAGCTCCCTCTTTCCCGGGGGCGGCACGGCGGAGGAGGTGACCGTCGGCTGTACCACCCTGGCCGACCTGTTTGCGGGGGAATTGGGGCGGCAGACCACCTTTGCCCTGTGGATTGATGTGGAGGGGGCCGGAATCGAGGTCCTGGAGGGGGCGGGGACGTTGCTCGAATCGGTCCGTCTGATCCATATCGAAGTCGAGTCCGCCCCGCTGCGGCAGGGTCAGCGCAGTCAGGAGGCGGTGCATTCCTTTCTGACCGGGAAGGGTTTTGAGCTGCTGGCCGAGGAACAATTTCCGATCAGGGGCGACAGCAAAACCTTTGTGGCCAACCGGGTGTATGTGTCGGCCCAGGCACGCCGGGACGGATTACGCGGGGTGGGGGCGGCCCGTTTCTGGGCGCAATTGGTCGAGACCCTGGCCATTCAGTCGGTCCTCTGCCGGATATTGCCCAAGCGGGCCTACATGGCCTGCAAGTCCCTGTATGCCCGCTGGGTGGCGGGATGAATCTGTGACTGAACTTTTAACCGCAGACCTGTCCCTTGTTGAGTCCCTCAGTCATTTGAAATCTCGCATTTGAGATCAAGCGTTAGCGTGGAGTCCCGGCTTGCCTCATTTCTTGGTTCTGATGATCCGCTGTGGATATAAATCCACATCCCGAATGATCACACTTCGGAGCGACATAAGAGCATGACCGAGCTGCAGGCATGAACATTTCAGCCACAAAGAGGCAAAATTCACTTCAGGAATCTTGAAATTTTACGTTGTCTCCGGGAATATTATCACCATGATTTTGCCAACTCACTTCGTATGCCTGTCCGGAAAAAAGCGACTTCATCAACATCTTCCGCCACCATCGGCTTCGAGGCCGACATCGGCAAGGAACACGCCGACACCTTCGAGGAACGCCCCGCCAAGCTTCTCGCCAGCGAGGGCAAAAACGGCGGCCAGTTCTACAGCCCGTCCTGCGTCGTGCGCTGCCTCGTCGAGAGGCTCGCCCGATGAAAAAGACCGCCGACACCACGCTGACCATCAGCGCCGACTACCGCCAGTTCATTGAAGAACTGAAGGCGCGGGTCATTTCCGCCCGCATTTCAGCCGCCAGGGCCGTGACTCATGAGGCCATCCTGCTCTACTGGGATATCGGACGCGGGATCGTCGAGAAGCAGAAAACCCTCGGGTGGGGAGATTCCGTCGTGGAGATGGTGGCTGCAGATTTGCGGCGGGCGTTTCCGGACATGCGCGGGTTTTCTCCAGACAGCGTTTGGAGGATGCGGCAGTTTTTCTCCGACTACGCCGACCCTTCATTTCTGGAACAGCTTGTTCCAGAAATGAAAAAACGGGGCTCCTTGTTTTTGCAACAAGCTGCTGCAGAAACGCCCGGAAAGCCTGCGGCCCTTAGCCACGACCAATTTCTGGCACAGCTTGTTCCAGAATTGCTTGGCCCTGTCGCTTGGGGACACCACGTCGAACTGCTCAAGAAGGTCAAAGCCCCCGCCGCCCGGCTCTGGTATCTGCGTGCCACCGCCCGCTTCGGATGGTCGCGCAATGTGCTGCTGAATCAGATCAAGGCCGGGGCCTACGAACGCGCCGTCACGGAGAAGAAGACGCACAACTTCGATCTTGCCCTGCCAGAGCACTTCGCGGAGCAGGCGGACGAAATGCTGAAGAGTTCTTACAATCTCGAATTCCTTGGCATCCGCCGGGCCGTGCGCGAACGCGAACTCGAAGACCGCCTTATCTCCCGCCTGCAGGCTTTTCTCCTCGAACTGGGCTATGGCTTTTGCTTCGTCGGACGCCAGCACCGCCTCGCGCTGGGGAAGAAGGAGTATTTCATCGATCTCCTTTTCTATCACCGCTTCCTCAAAGCCCTCGTCGCCTTCGATCTCAAGGTCGGCCCCTTCGAGCCGGAGTTCGCCGGGAAGATGGATTTCTACCTGAACCTCCTCAACGACACGGAACGCGGCCCCGACGATCAGCCCTCCATCGGCATCATCCTCTGCGCGGAGAAGGACGACGTGGAGGTCGAGTATGCCCTGCGCTCGAAGGTCAATCCCATCGGCGTCGCCGCTTATCAGTTGCAGTCGAAGCTGCCGGGGGAACTGAAAGGGAAGCTGCCGACGGCGAAGCAGCTCGCGGATGTCGTGCGGGGGGAAATGGGGGGAGGGAAATGAACACTCAGCAAGACAGCTTTCTTGATGTGCTACCTGACCGCTGGACTTTCGACCGCCTGTAAGACGTCATTTCGCTTCGCAATCAAAAAACTGACGAGGCGAGTGCCGACGAAGATTACCTTGAGCGTGAGGACTTGGAATCCGGCGCGGGCCATCCAGTTCCGTCAGTGGGCGACGGTCGTGCTGCGGGACTTTGCCATCCGGGGCTATGTACTAGACAAGGAGCGGCTCAACAATGGCGCGTTCCTGAGCAAGGAGTATTACGTAACCTGCTGGCGGAGATCCGGGCCAGCGAGCACCGCTTTCATCCAAGAATACCAGCCGCTCAGCGGGAACGCCCGCCAACCGTTGCGGCCACTGTTTTCTTTGTTCCGCCACGTCGGGCCGTGACTGCTCGGCGGCGTGTAGAGTTTTTTTTACAGCTCCAGCCCAACCGGGCCAGCCACAGATCCATCGT
>JANRIZ010000098.1:0-14417 GCA_033764445.1 Verrucomicrobiia bacterium
TTAATTGACGGTTAACCCTTGCAGGAGAGAGACGTTTTCTTCGGGGCGTGGGCGCCCCAAAGGGCATGCGGGGGCGCACGCGCTCCCCATGCGGAGACGGAATCTCATGACGAAGGACAGCAGATTGAGATCATCGGCAAACGTTTTCAGGATTGCATGGGAATGGCTTTTTTTATATTCATTATCTTGTCCTTAGGAGTATTTATTGTTTAGCCCGGCCTGCTTCATACAGGCCGGGCTCTCTAACTCTAACAAAACCCATGACCTTGAAAACTTTCAAAACCGCCGCGACAGCGGCTTCGTTCAACTAGGCACTCCAGCGAATCTCCGCTCCGATCGCTGAGCTTGAACTGTTAGGCGATTCCTCGCATCTCCTGTATCCGACATATACCACCATGCCTGTCCTCATGGCTCGATTCCCCACTCCGGACTGTTCAAACGGATGCTGAAACTGTGCAACGGCGACTTTTGCCCCTCTTTTCACGGTCGACCAGATAAAAAGGGGGGTGTTTTCTGCGTATTGTCACAAGGAACCACTTGATGAAGTGGGGTGATGGGTTAAATTTGTCGAGTCAAGGCAATCACCTCGGATCACTTTTTTTGATTTTATGGGCAACCCGGCACAATTTTCGCTACACGAGAGCCCTGCAAGGCATTCGGACATCCGCAGGTCCGATGTCGATCACGAATTAAAAATGATCAGTGTCATGGATCAGTTTATGCGTCAGGCCCCCCAGTTTATCACACACGAGGAAATTGAAGCCCATCTTTACAGCATGCCCACCCGTTATTGGGAGGGGCTGACCGAGCAGAACCTGAATTATCACCTCCGTCTGATCAACTCCTTTTTTGAGTCTCTGGTGACCTCGAATGCGGAGGTTCCCCCGCCCACCGTACAATCCCGGCATTTTGAGGACGAGGGTTATACGGAGGTCATCGTGGCCTCCTGGGATCGCATGGGGCTTTTTGCAAAGATCGCCGGGGCCTTTGCCTGCGCGGATATCAACATCAAAAGGGCCTTCATTTACACCCGGGCGGATCATGTCGTTCTGGATGTCTTTCATGTCACCGCCCCGACAGGCGGTCATGTCCACGACGAAAGCTGCCTCATCCACATGAAGGAACTTCTGGCGGAATGTCTGGATGGCCGGGCGGATTTGGACCTTGAAAAGTTGATGGTCGAAAAACTCAAAAAACGGGGATATCCGACCAGCCGTTTCCGTCCGACGGGTCCCGCCGCCCCGGTGATCTCATGGGACAACCAGAAATCCGCGGAGGAAACGATCCTCAAGATCGAGTGTGACGATTCGCTGGGACTGCTCTACGCGATTTTGCAGGAGCTTTCCGACCAGTCCGTGGATGTGCACATGGCCAACATCGACACCGTCCGCAACACCGCCCTGGACGTCTTTTACATCACGGATAAATTCCACAAAAAAATCACCCACCAGGACCGGCTGCGGGAAGTTCAGAATTCACTCATCCGGAAGCTCTCCTCCCGGGGCCATTGAGAGGCAGAACCCTGTTGCCCAACCCGGGTCCGCTGCCGGCCATCTGCCGACTGCCGAGCGTCTTCAGTTGAAGTTTCGCCACTGCTCGAGCTTTTCAAAGGCCTTGCCTGACCAGATCATTTCCCGGGCGACCGCAAGCGCGGTCATAAAATCACCGGACTTCCCGGCGATGTAAATGGCCGCCGCGGCGTTTGCCAGAATGATGTCGGTTTTCCCGGAAACATCCTCCCCGCGAAGGACGGACTCGATAAAATGGGCATTGGTCCGGGCATCCCCCCCCGCCAGATCCTCCAGATCGTGATTGGGAACGGAAAAATACTGGCGGAAATTCTCCTCAAACATCCGCCATCTCCCGTCCTTGATCTCGGCAATCAGGGTGGGACCCAGTGTCGAGATTTCATCCATGGGCTGGTCCCCGGCACGTCCATGCACCACCCAGGCTTTTTTCCGACCGAGCAGGGCCAGGACCTGGGCATATTTCTCAAGCAGTGATTCCTGGGCCACGCCCGCGAGCTGATGGGTCAGCGGGGCGGGATTGAGCAGAGGCCCCATGATGTTGAAGACTGTGGACTGCCCCCGCTCAGCAAGCTTTTTGCGAACCGGTGCAATCGCCTTGAAGGCGGGATGATAATTGGGCGCGTAGATGAAACCGATCCCCTTTTGATGCACACACTGCCGGAGTTTTTCGGGCGTCTGATGGATGGGAACCCCCAGTGCCTCCAGCACATCCGCACTGCCGCATTTGCTGGTGATGCTCCGGTTGCCGTGTTTGGCCACGGCAATGCCCGCAGCCGCCACAACGATGACTGCGGCAGTGGAAATGTTGATGGTGCCCGCCCGGTCGGACCCGGTTCCCACCACGTCAATCAGGCGTCCGCCACACTGGTCCAGATTGATGCCGGGATTGATGGCTTTTTTGCGAAGTTCGTACGACAGGGCGGCGATTTCCTCGGCGGTCTCCCCCTTGCGGCTCCAGGCGGTCAAAAATCCCTCCTTCAGGACGGAATCAATGTCCTCATTGGCAAGGTCCTCGCTGGCGGCGTGAATGCCGGCCGTGTCCAGATTGCGGCGGTTTTCGAGTTGTGCAGTGAGTTCCCTGAGTACACTCATGATCGTTAGTGAACATCAAAGTTGCATTTTCCCTGAAATGCGATAAAAAAATGGCACCCATCAAAGGCCCTATCATCTAATTGGTTAGGATACTGCCCTCTCAAGGCAGGTGCACGGGTTCGAATCCCGTTAGGGCTACCACTTTCTGACTGTCAACATTCCGGAATCCGGGTCCGTGTCCGGTTTTGCAGGCTACGCCCCGATTTTCAACCGCTTGCGGGTGCTGGCCGACTTCACGGCCCCAAAAACCATCCCCAGACTCTTGATATTGTCAACGCAGTCGGTTTCCGGTTTGCGTCCGGTCCGAAGCGCCTCCAGAAAACGGACAATCGATCCATGCTGTCCCGCCGGACCTTCATCGACGGGGGCCAGTTCCCGCACCTCGCATGGATTGACAAACTCCCCCTTGGGGATCAGCACATGCGCCTGCGGAGGGGAATTGCCATCCCACAGAATGGTCCCTTGGGTGCCGATGATCCGCCACTGACCGTTCCAGGAGGTCTGGGGACCTTCCGCACACCAGCTGCCGCGGTAGGTGAATACGAGACCCTGCGACATCTCAAACACGGTGGTTGTCGCCACATCCCCCTTGTACCAGCTTCCCTTGGGATTGAATTCCAGACAGTACACAAACCGGGGGTCGCTCTGTGTGGTGCAGCGCACCAGATCAAAATGGTGGATCGACATGTCCAGCACCAGCGGATGCTCCATCTGCTCGCGAAATCCGCCAAAATGCACACCCAGATAAAAATCAACATTCACGGTGGTCACTTCACCGATCAGGCCCTCGGCCACGGCTTTCCGAATGGCACGGACCTGCGGGTTCCAACGATAGTTCTGGCTGACCATGTACATGCGTCTGGCCTTTTTGGCTGCGGCCACCATTTTGCGGGCATTGGGGATGGAATCGGAAAGGGGTTTTTCACCAAGGACATGGCATCCCTGCGACAGGGCGGCCAGGGTGATGGGTTTGTGCGCGGCGGGAATGCTGACATCCACCACAAAGTCCGGGGAAGTCCTTTTGATCAATGTTTTCAGGTCTGTCCCGGCGGATTCGGGGCTGATTCCGCATTTTTCCGTGAAAGCCACGGCGGCCTCCCGACGGATATCGACGCATCCAACCCATTCCATTTCCGGCACCTGTTTGGCGGCATCCACCCACGCCTGGGCCATTCCACCGCATCCGGCCAGTACGGCCCTGTATTTTTTTCCCATAAAATCCGGACCTTACGCCCTGTCCCGGACAATGCAAACGATTTTTTGCAACCGGCATCGCGCGGATTTCAAAAAATGTCAGCACGCCACTCACCATGGACTTTTTCGGCCTGTCAAAAACGCCTCTTTTACTCACACACATATTCCGTTTCAGAACACTCATGAAATTTTGTCGGGCATCCATATCTGAAATCAAAAAAATAGTCATTTTTGCAGATAAAAAATCAATAATAATATATATTTTAAAAAGTATAAATAATATTCAGATTATTGCAGTAAAATAACTTATAAAATATTATTATTTTTAATTGACTCAATTCGGTAGTACATGCATACTATTTTCAACCTGGAGGAAGATATGATGCATAACAACCATGATTCAAAACGCAAAATCAAACAAATCAGTCTGGTGGGGACAGCCTTGGGCTTCGTGCTGATGGCGGCCAGTATCACACTGATCATCGCCACCATGTCCCTGACGGGTACAGAAACCTTCATGTTGGTGGGGGCCTACCTCGGAACAGCCCTTTTCACGGTCTCAGGAGCCATTGCGTCGATGGCCTGGAAAAAGGAGGTGGATTCCCTCATCGAATCCAGCAACCGTTCCCTGCTGAACTTTCTGAGCTTTTCCCGCACAAAGTCCCGTCTGTCCGCTGAAGAGTCGGGAAAAAAGGATGTGGAAACCCAGGTCCTGGCTTCCTACTGATCCCAATATCCTCACTGTCTCCAGTCAATTCCAACCCCCCGGCGCTCCGGGGGGTTTTTTGTGTCCCATGGTCTGATCGGTTTTCGGAACGCATTTTATCCTTTTCTCCTCCTGCCAACAGAATCAATCTATCCCGATGCACTTCACTTTCCGGGAGGGATCCTGGTCCTGGCTGAATCCGGGTCCCCCAAAAATTTTCGGGATTTTGAATCTGACACCGGACTCATTCTTTGATGGCGGCAGGTACGTCTGTACAGAATCAGCCTTGGCACAGGCAAAAAAAATGGTGGCGGAAGGGGCGGATGCCATCGATATCGGCGGGGAATCCTCACGCCCGGGGTCCCAACCTGTCCCGGCAGAGGAGGAAATCCGCCGCATCATCCCGGTCATCACCGCCCTGCGGGCCTGTTGCCCCCTCCCCATTTCCGTCGACACCTGCAAGGCCGTGGTCGCCACGGCGGCGATTCAGGCCGGTGCCAATATGGTCAACGACATCTCCGCAGGCCGCGATCCGCTCATGGCGGAAACGGTCCGTCTTCACAGGGTCGGCTGGATTCTCATGCACATGCAGGGCACCCCGCACACCATGCAGCAGGAACCTCGGTACGGCGATTGCCCCGCGGAAATCGCCACCTTCTTCCGCACGCTGACCGGTCGGCTGATGGCGGAGGGGATCCCTGCCGATTGTCTGGCCCTGGACCCGGGCATTGGTTTTGGAAAAACAACCTCCCATAACCTTGAAATTCTGGCCCGGCTTCGGGAGATCACCTCCCTCGGACGCCCGGTCATGATCGGAGCCTCCCGGAAATCGTTCCTGGCGGAGGCCGGGGGCATTGCCAGGACGGAGGACCGGCTCGCGGGATCTCTGGCCGCCGCCATCAGTGCGGCGGGAGCCGGGGCGGCGATGCTGCGGGTCCACGACGTGGCAGAGACACGGCAGGCGCTTTCTGTCCTGGACCGTATCCGCGCCAAAACCCCTTCTGCAGGGGTCTGAAAATCTGGGATGGATTGTTTTGCCCGGACCGTCTATTTTTTCAAAAAGGGAATTCCACTCCCGACTCCCGATTTCCAACCTCAAAAAAGGACCGATCCATGGGCATTGACCGAAAACTTTTTGGAACCGATGGGGTGCGTGGCACGGCCAATATCGAGCCGGTCACAGCCGAAACCGCGTTGAAACTGGGGCGTGCCGCGGCCCATATTTTCAAAACCACCCAGAAACGCCGGCACCAGATTGTCATCGGCAAGGATACGCGCCTGTCGGGGTACATGCTCGAAAATGCACTGGTCGCGGGCATCACCTCCATGGGGGTGGATGCGCTCCTGATCGGTCCCCTGCCCACGCCGGGGGTTGCCTACATCACCCGTTCCCTGCGCTGTGATGCGGGCATTGTCCTGACGGCCTCCCACAATCCCTACGAGGACAATGGCTTCAAGTTCTTTCGCCACGACGGATACAAGCTGGATGATGCCATTGAGGCCCAGATCGAGGACCTGGTTTTCAGCGGGGAAATTGACTCGATCCGCCCGGTCGCCGAGGAAATCGGCAAGGCCTACCGCATCGAGGACGCCCTGGGCCGGTACATTGAATTTGTCAAAAACTCCTTCCCCAAGGGGCTCACCCTTGATGGGATGCGGATTGTGGCGGATATGGCCAATGGGGCGGCCTACAAGTCCACGCCCTGTGTCCTGCACGAGCTCGGCGCGGAAACGTTCATTTACGGAAACACCCCCAACGGCACCAATATCAACGTCAATTGCGGCAGCATGCACCCGGAGGAGGTCTGTCGCATGGTCAGGTTTCACGGGGCCCATGTCGGGATCGCCCATGACGGCGATGCGGACCGGCTGGTGCTGGTCGATGAAAACGGGGAGATTGTGGACGGGGATGAGGTCATGGCCATCGCGGCACTGGACATGCTCGGCCACGGCACGCTCCGCAACAGGACGCTGGTCGCCACGGAAATGAGCAATGCGGGTCTCGACGAGGCGATCTCCCGGGCGGGTGGAACGGTCGTGCGCACGGGTGTGGGGGACCGTTATGTCATCGAGGAAATGATGGCCCGTGACCATAACCTCGGCGGGGAGCAGTCCGGCCACATCATCTTCCGCGACCATGCCACCACCGGCGACGGTCTGATCTCGGCCCTGCAGATTTTGCGCATCATGAAGGAACAGCAGAAACCCCTCAGCTCCCTGCGCCAATGCCTGCGGCGTTACCCCCAGGAGGTCCGCAGCATCCGGGTCAAATCAAAGCCCCCCCTCGAAACCATGCCGGAGGTGATGGCGGAGGTGGAGTCGGTCAGGGAATCTCTCAATGGCAAGGGCCGGGTCTTTCTCCGTTATTCCGGAACGGAACCCAAAATCAGGCTCCTGATCGAGGGGGATGACCAGAACCGGCTCCGCGAATATTCCCGCCGCATTCTGGGGAGGATCACGGCGGCCATCGGAGTCGAATCATGAGCACGTTTGTCGAACTCGAAACGATCCTGGCCTGTGACGCGATTGCCCATTCCAGCGGCAAATACACGTTGGTGGGTGTATTTGACAGGATCTGGGCGATCAAATTCCCCTGCACCCACGGTCCGCTGGCGATCTATCTGCGTCTGCGCCTCCCGCTGGGTCAGCACAAAATCGAGGTGCAGATCACGGATTCCGACCAGAGGGTCATCTACAAAACCCAGCCACCCATGGAGGCGAATGTCACCCTCGAGGACATGACCGGCGAATTCCCCGTGGGCCTGGCGGGGGTCAGCTTTCCCCTGCCCGATGAATACTGGGTGCAGTGTCTGGTCAATGGGCAAATCCAGGCCAATCTGAGCTATCGGTTGGTCCTCATGGAGGCCCATCCGCATCCGCCCGGATCCTGACCCGGACCCGGGGGCCACTTTCCCCTTTTCCCAAAGCCTGTTTTCGGCTTCATATGGGGGATGCTGAAACTGAATTTCACCAAGATGAACGGCGCGGGCAACGACTTTGTCATGATCGACAACCGCTCCGCAACCCTCACTCTCTCCCGTGAACAGATCGCCCATATCTGCGACCGTCACCGCGGTGTGGGGGCGGATGGTCTCCTCCTGGTCGAGCCCCCGCAGAAGGACGGGGATTTCCGGTTCCGCTACTACAACAGCGACGGCGGAGAGGCGGAAATGTGCGGCAACGGGGCCCGCTGCTTTGCGCGTTTTGCGGAACCCTTCAAACCCGGCGCCAAAACGCTGCGTTTTGAAACGGTCGCGGGACTGATCCAGGCCGAATACGACGGACCTTTGGTGCGGCTGAATCTCAGCAATCCGAAGGGGCTGGAGCTGGGCCGGAAAATCCGTCTTGCACAGGGGGAATGTGAGATCCACAACTGCAACACCGGCGTCCCCCACGCCGTGCTGATTGTGCCCGATGCGGACCGGGCCTATGTCGGCCAGCTGGGCGCGGAAATCCGTTACCATGCCGATTACGCGCCCAGGGGGACAAATGTGAATTTTGTCCAAAAACTCGGGGCCGACCGCATCCGTGTCCGCACCTACGAACGGGGGGTGGAGGGTGAGACTCTTGCCTGCGGTACGGGGGTGACTGCCGCCGCGATCGTCGCCCACAAGGTCCTGGGTGTGACCACCCCGGTCCAGGTGCTCGTCCAGGGCGGCGACGTGCTGGAGGTGGATTTCCGTTTTGAGGGGGGAAATCCCGTGGATGTTTTTCTCAAAGGTCCCGCAGATTTCACCTTCACCGGCACCATCGACGTCCCGTGACCTGCCGCCCGCCGGAAATGCCTGGCTGTGTCCACGGTGGAATGGTTGACGGCACTCATCCGGCGGTACAGGGTCTCCCCGCGATTCACTGGGCGCGCTGGGGTTTGACGATATACAGCATCGTGGTCATGGTCGCGGCATTTTCAAGACTCATCCTTTTTTGTTCGTGGCCGGGTCCCCAGGTATCCGAATACAATATCTCCTTTTTTCCCTCGTGGTAACCGATGATCAGCCGCAGGTGTCCGCTTTCCCCCAATGTCCCGGTCTCCCCGGCGGCGGCAAGTTCGACCCCCCAGATCAGGGGGGTTCCCTGATCAATATGCTGTTTGACCCGCATCAGGAGTTTCTGCTGTTCGCTCCTGGATGACTTGTAATCCTCCGGGGCCGGCCGGTGATACCCGTTTTTGCTCAGGTCGCTCCACCGGTCCCAAAGGCGGACCAGATTCACACTGTTGCCACTGCAGATCCGTTTGATCGCCCGTTCCATCCCCTCAAAGGTCGTCCCCTCCTGTTCCCCGGTCCCGGTCCCTGCAAGCCTGGCCATCATGTGCTGGTCAACATCCAGCGCATAATATTCGCCGATCCGCTGCATCACTGCCAATGCACAGTATCCCTTGGGTCCCTGATCCACCATGGGGATTCCGGGCAGGGACACCTCGCCGTCCTTTCTCACCACCTTTTGGGCCAGTTGCACCTGGGTCAGCGGCGGGGGCTTGAGGGCATTGGCCTTCGCCTGCTCCATCAGATCCAGCACATGTCCCTTTTTGGGTTTGATTTCAAGAATGATGTAGTCGGGAACGGACACATTCAGGTCAAATACGGTTTCCCCCGCCACCCAACGCTGGAATTTTTTGACGACCACGGCGGAGACCCTCTCCTCGTGTGGCCGGGGTTCCTGACCCAGGACGGACGTGATTTTCCCCCGAAGCTCCGCCGCCCGCTCCCGGACCTTCGCCGCCGGCTGCTCGCCGACATCGCCCCGGTTGTAAAAATTCAGGGTCACGAGCCGTGGCTTTCCCGCATGAAACGAGACGAGTGTTTCGATCACCTCAAATCCCGCAAAGCTGAATTCACGGAAGTTCCTCAGCACCTTTTCATCGCCGGTGGCCGAATCCTGTTTGAAAATGACCGGCGCATTTTGCGCCAAAAACTCGTCGGGACCGACCTTCCAAAAGGTCTCCGCATCCAGAAGGCTGGGTTTGATCTCAAAGGGATTGGTGGCCGCCGCCGCGGTCGACGCCACAGGATGCCCCGGTTCCGGAAGGGCAGCGTCCTGGGAAAAAAGCAGTCCTCCCAGGATCAGACAAATCAGTGGAACAAGACATGGCACCATGGTTTTATCCCCCAGCCACCACACGGATGATTTCAACGCGGTCCTCCGCAATCAGGACACGGGTGTCAAATTCGGATTTCAAAAGCGCGGCGCCGTTGATTTCGACCAGAACCGATCGGGGTTCCAGTCGATGTTGCGCCAGAAAATCACCGACCCGGGTGCCGGGGTCCATTTCCACCTTCTGACCATTGGCGGTGACGGTGATCCTGCCCCGGTCCTTCACGACAGGGCCTCCGCCATGCCGGGGGCCAGGACGGCATCCCAGTCCTTCCACACGGGCTCGTACCCCATCTCACGGAGTCGCCGCGCCATTTCATCCGGCGAACGGAGGTCGGCCACCGCAAATTGCTCCTCGGCGGGGGTCAGGGATTGCCCCTCGGACTTGATGGTTTCAACCGTCCCCCTCTCCCCGTCCATCCGGACTCTCCCGCCAACGGTCACATGGACCTGATCCCGCCCCGCACCGGTGTAGCCGCCCGGTTCGGTGTGCGATCCGGCACTGATCATGGTCACCCCAAGGGGAATGAGCCCGTCCCGCAGTGCGGCGGGTTCCCGGGTGGAAAGCACGATGCCGAGGGTCGGAAAACAGATCCGCAATGCACAGACCAGCTGTACCAACTCGCGGTCCCCGAGGGGATGCCGGGGTTCGTATGAACCCGCGGCCGGACGCAGGCGCGGGAGGGAGACCGTGATCTGGCATTTCCAGCATTCCCGAAGAAGGTATTCCGCGTGGGCGGCCAGGGCCAGGGCCTCCTCACGCCAGGGGGCGAGTCCGAACAGGGCCCCGATTCCAAGCCGTTTGAATCCGGCCGCGGCGGCACGTTCCGGGGTCTCCAACCTCCAGTCAAAATCCTTTTTGGGACCGTGGGTGTGAACCTGTGCATACATCTCCCGGTGATAGGTCTCCTGATAGGCCACCAATCCCTCCGCCCCGGCCTCCACCACGCGACGGTATTCATCGGTTTCCATGGGACCGACCTCCAGGGAAATGGAGGGCATCAGGGACCGCAGGGCCCGTGTGAGGTCCCGAAGATATTCGACCGATACAAATCGGGACTGCTCCCCGCTGACAAGCAGCAGATGGCGAAATCCCTGATCGGCCAGATGCCGGGCCTCGGCCAGAACCTGTGGAAGATTCAACGTCACGCGCAGGATGTGGTTATCCCGGGAAAATCCGCAATAGGCACAGTTATTGACACATTCATTGCTCACATACAGGGGGGCAAAAAGCCGGATGGTCCGTCCAAAATGGCGCAGGGTGATCTGACGGGACTGCACGGCCATGGCCTCAAGATGCCGGGTCTCCGACGCGGAAATGAGTCTCTCAAAGCGCTCCAGGAGCGGACTTTTCACACGGGGCAGGCGGATCAGCGTATCGGCAAAGGACATGATTTTGAGGACTCTACCAGATGCCCCGACTCCTTCAAGTGCGGGATTTTCCGGGTGCGGACCGGTTATTCCTGATATTCACCCATGTCCCGGTATTTGGCGTACCGCTGATCCAAAAGGTCCTCCAGGGAGAGTTTTTTCAGTGAGGCCAGGTTTTTGACCAGGGCCTTTTTGACATTGGCATACACCTCGGCGGGGTGATGGTGGGCTCCGCCCATGGGCTCGGGCACCACTTCGTCCACAAGATTCAACCCCCGCAGATCGCGGGCGGACATCTTCAGGGCCTCGGCGGCCTGGGCGGCAAACTTCCGATCCTTCCACAGGATCGCGGCGCAGCCCTCGGGGGAAATGACGGAATAATAGGCGTTTTCCAGAATCAGTATCCGGTCACAGACTCCAATGCCAAGTGCCCCCCCCGAGCCTCCCTCGCCGATGACCACACCGAGCGTCGGAACGGGCAACTGGGTCATCTCCCGCAAATTGACGGCAATGGCCTCGGAAATATGCCTTTCCTCGGCACCCACACCGGGATACGCCCCGGCGGTGTCGATGAAGGTGATGATCGGGAGTCCGAATCTGCCGGCCAATTCCATCAACCGCATGGCCTTGCGATATCCCTCGGGATGGGACATGCCAAAATTCCGCTTCACATTCTCCTTCGCATCCCGCCCCTTCTGATGCCCCACGGCCATGACCCGCTCGCCTTCGAGCCGGGCAAACCCCCCCACAATCGCCTTGTCGTCACTGTACCGGCGATCCCCGTGCAGCTCGATGAAATCGGTCAGGACATGGGTCATGTAATCCAGACTGTACGGACGCCGGTTGTGCCGGGCGATCTGCACCCGCTGCCAGGGGGTGAGGCTCTCATAAATCTCACGCCGGGTCTGCTCGATCTTGTTTTCAAGCATCGTTTTTTCCTGCTCAAAATCGATCTTGTGCTCATCCACATGGGCCAGCATGTCCTGCAGCTTCTTTTCAAGCTCCACAATGGGTTTTTCAAATTCAAGGGGTGTGACTTTCATACGTTTCATGGCGATTCCACGCGTTTGCACGGGCTTCCCGGCCCTAGGGCTCCACGCTCTTGACAAAGGAGGTCTTGTTTCCATCCTCAATTTTCAGGACCACCAGCGACTTTTGGGCGTTCCGCCCGGCATCCATGGTGATGTTCCCCGCCACTCCCTCAAATCCCTTGATGGTGGCCAGCGCATCCCGGATGGCCTGGCCGTCGGTCGAACCGGCACGGCGGATGGAATCGGCCATCATGTACATGGAATCGTACCCCAGGACTGCCATGGCGTCGGGCACCTGGCCATGCTGCTGCTTGAAGGCTTTCACAAATTCCCGGACTTTCGGACGGGTGTCATCGGGGGAATAATGGTTGCTGTAGTAGCTGCCGATGATGGCTTTGCCGCCAATCTCAAAGGTTTTTTCGGAATCCCACCCATCACCCCCCAAAAAGGGGACGGTCATGCCCAACTCCCGCGCCTGGCGGGCAATCAGTCCAAATTCCGTGTAATAGCCGGGAAGAAAGATGGCATCCGGATTCCGGCCTTTGATGCTCGTCAACTGCGCCTTGAAATCCACGTCCCCCTCGGAATAGGACTCGTCGGCGACGATCTCCCCGCCCAATTCCCTGACCTTCTCCTTGAAAAACTTGGCCAAACCGACACTGTAATCGTTCTTCACATCCGTAAAAACGGCAAACTTCCTGAGCTTCAGATCCTCCATCGCAAACTTGGCCATGGCGGCCCCCTGAAAGGGATCGATAAAACATCCGCGAAAGATGAAGTCCCCGATTTCCGTGACCTTCGGATTGGTCGAGGCGGGCGACAACATGGGCACCCGGGCACTCTGGCACTGTGGCGCGGCGGCAATGCTGCGCGAACTGGCCACCTCCCCGATGACGGCGGTCACACGGTTCTGGTTGATCAGCTTCAAAACGGCATTCACCGCCTCCTCGGGCCGTCCCTGATCATCCTCGGTGACAATCCGTATTTTTTTACCCAGAATCCCCCCCTTGGCATTGATTTCCTCCGCCGCCATCCGCACCCCCTTGTCGGTGGATTGACCGAATGTCGCGGTACTGCCGGTCATTGACCCATAGTGACCAATCAGTATCTCATTGGCCGCGGCTCCGGTGGAGGGCTTGGAACAGCCGCCCAGAAAGTAAAGGCTCAAAAGAGTCCCGGTGGCCAGAAGGGAACGAAGGATGGACGGTATGTTCATGGGAAGCCATTTCTAGGCAATCAGCCGCCTTTTGGCAAAACTAATGTTTGCCGGTGTTTGTGAGGCATTTTGCGGAATCCAATCCCCCCCCATCCCCGGTGCCTCCCGACTGACCCCTCCGCTTCTGTGTTGTTTCCATGCGGTTCTCCGGCTATTAAAAATGAAGTACATGCTGACCGCACTCGACGACTTTTTCGCAAAACAGCCCTTTCTCCGCAAAAACCAGCCTCACCTGGTGGCCGTCTCGGGCGGGCTGGACTCCGTCTGCCTCCTGCACGCCCTGCAGCAGGCCGGTTGCCGCAGATTGCACGTGGCCCATTTCAATCATCGGCTGCGCGCACGGCAGAGTGACTCCGACCAACGGTTTGTCAAAAGCCTGGCGGAGGAATGGGGGCTCCCCTTCCATGCCGGCCAGGAAAACGTCAAAGCCCTGGCCCGCCGTCAAAAACTTTCCATTGAAACGGCGGCCCGCGAGGCCCGCTACGCCTGGTTCCGCTCCCTGGCCGGGACGCTTCGCATTCCCCGGATTTTCCTCGCCCACCATGCCGGGGACCAGATTGAAACCTTTCTCCAACGGCTCTTCCGCGGAACGGGCATGCAGGGGCTGTGTGCGATGGAACCGGTCGCCCGGCAGCAGGGCCTGATCCTGCTGCGGCCTTTCCTGACAACCCCCCGGGCGACCCTGACCGATTTTGCCACGGCCCGGGGACTCGACTGGCGCGAGGACCCTTCCAATGCCTCCCCCGAATTCCAGCGCAACCGGGTCCGCCACGAACTGATCCCGCTGCTCAACGACATTTTCAAACGGGATGTCTCCCCCAATATCCTCCGCACCATTGAAATTCTCACCGAGGACCACCTCGCTCTCCGACCCGCCCCCACCCCGGTCCGTTTCCCGGTGACGGCTTTGCGCAAAATGTCCGTCGCCCTGCAGCGGCGCACCATCCATGCCTGGCTGTGTGTGCGCCACAAAATCGCGGGGGTCACGTTTGAACAGGTCGAGAACGTCCGGGCCCTCGCCCTCCCCGGCAACCCCACCCACCGCTGCAATTTGAGCCGCGGAAACCACGTCAGCCGCCGCCAGGGTCTGCTTCGCATTGAAAAAAATCAGGCACGACCGCTTGCTCCTTGATAGCCAATGCGGATCACCCAGATGACTGCCCCGGGAGCGCACGCGCCCCCGC
>JANRIZ010000100.1:0-6507 GCA_033764445.1 Verrucomicrobiia bacterium
CCGGCTTCGAGCAGCCGTTCGGCCGAGGGTTTGCCGAAGTATTTTTTCTCGAAGGGTCCGATGGTTTTGGCCTGGCGGTCCGCCTCGATGAGTTCCGCGTAGCGTCCCCATAGAATGACCGTCTGGAGGAGGGAGGCCAGCGGCTGGTTGGGGAAGAGGGATTTGAGCCTGTCCCCGAGTTCGTTTTCGGTGATCAACTGCCCCGGGGAATTTTGAATCATTTCCAGGATCATCTGGATGAGGGGGATGCGGGACATCTGGCTGTTGAGGATGCGACGGCGTTCGATATTCGAGGCGTTGATAAAACGCAGCCCCTCCTCGGTCAGAGCGATGGACTGACCCTGGACATGGGCCATGTCGAGCATTTCCGCACCCCGGACCACCGGCAGAATCAGGCTGAATTCCCGGCCGATTTCCGCTGCCAGTTCCGGCAGGTCATGGGTCTGGGTGTTGATGGACTCGAGCAGACCGCTGATTTCGGCCAGGTTCACCTGGGGGAGCGGCTCGATCTTGGATTCCGGTGCCTGGGAGTCGGGAATGGCGGTGCCGGCGGCCGCCACCGATTTTTTGCCTGTGAGCATCGAGGAGGTCAGCGCCTTGTGGATTTCCGTGGCGAATTCCTCGAAGCGGCGTGTGCCGGTTTTGCGGGGGTAGGGCAGGTCGTTGTGCATGACAGCCTGGATCCGGCCCGGGTGGGCGGCCAGAACGACGATTTTGCGGGCCAGCAGGACCGCTTCCTCGACGTTGTGGGTGGCCACCAGCAGGGCGTTGATTCCCGAGGCCGGGTCGGCAATGATGCGGGAGGTTTCATTGCGCAGCGTCTCGGCGGTGAGGACGTCGAGATCGCCGAAGGGTTCATCCAGGCAGAGAATCTGGGGGCGGAGAATCAGGGCCCGGGCCAGGCCCACGCGCTGTTTCATCCCCCCCGAGAGTTCGCGGGGAAGCACCTCCTCGTAGCCCGACAGACCGATCATGGAAATGACCGACTCAAAACGCCGGGCGATCTCCCCGCGCGGAAGCGGGGAATTGATCAGACCCAGCATGACATTTTCGCGGACCGTCAGCCATGGCAGCAGGGCGAAACTTTGAAAGACCATGGAGACGAGAGGATTGATCCCCGCCAGCGGTTTTCCGCGGACAAAAACCTGGCCGCTGGAGGGAGGGACCAGACCGCAGAGGATGCGCAGGAGAACCGACTTGCCGCAACCCGGGGGGCCAAGAACGGCGACGAAATCGTTTTCGCGGAGGGTCAGACTGATGTCATGCAGCAGGTCCTCCCCCGCGACGTTTTCGCGGGCCGGTCCCGGACGGGTGGAGCCCGAGAGACACACGTTTTGCAGTTCGCAGAGGATTTTGGATTGTTCGGACATGGTTGGGGATCAGGATCAGTAGGTGTAGCGTTTTTCCGCCATCTGGCAAAGCGGATTCCAGAACAGACGGTTGAGGAGGATGGTGGCCGCCGCCAGCAGGACCATGGCCGCGGCCAGGATTTGGAGATGACCGTGGGAGGCGGCCAGGATCAGGGTCGAGCCGATTCCCGAGGTTTTCAAATAGGTGTGGCTGAGGAGGACATATTCGGCGACCAGGGCGGCATTCCAGGCGAGCCCAGCGGCCATGGCCCACCCGACCATCAGGCGGGGGAGCATGGCCGGGAGAAAGAGCAGACGCCAGCGATCGAAACGGGAGACCTTGCAAAAGGCCATCGTGTCGATCAAGTCCCGTGGAATGGCCGAAACCCCCGAGATGACGTGTTGAAGAATGATCCCCTGGATGGCCACAGCCATCAGCAGGACCGAACCCCACTGGAGCGAACCTCCCAGCAGGAGGATGCACGACGAAAGGACCGGGAAAAGCATCGGAGTCGGAAAAGCCGAAACAAAACCGATCACCGGCTGCAGTTGTCGCGCCCGAGGATGATTCAGGCCCACGACCAGTCCCAGCGGAATCGCCCACAGGGAGCTGAGGAGCAGGGCTGCGACCACACGGAGCAGGGTCCTGCCCAACTGGCGGAGCAATCCCGCCCATTGTGCCGGTTCAATATCCCACAGGATCGCCAGCAGCTGGGTGCACAGATAGGCCGCCGCCGCCACCAGCGCCATGAGAATGATCCACCATACCGGACGGACCAGCACAACCAGGGCCACCCGGGCCAGATGCAGAACGCGGCGCAGCCCGAGCCAGAGGGGTGTGTGAAAAAACAGGCGGAAAACCGAGAGCGTGTGGTGGGTGAATTCCGCATTTTTGAGCCGTTCCCAGAGCCGGATTTTCTGATCCGTCTCCCCGGTGTCGACCAGCGTGGTGTATTTTTTGGTATGACGGATGATCGGACGCCAGACAAACCAATCCGTCAGCAAAAGGATGCCCGCCATGGTCCCCAGGGCGGCGCATTGGGCCGGGACATTGTGTTCTGCCGCGGCGTGGGCCATGTAGGAACCCAGACCCGGCAGCAGAAAATGGGTCCCATCCAGTGTGAAGGCCTCGCAGATGGACAGGAAAAACCAGCTCCCGGCCATCGTGGCCAGCCCCGTGTGTGCGAGATGGTTCAGGCAGAGCGGCAGTTCGATTTTGCGGAAGGTCTGCCAGCGGGTGAGCCGGGACAATCGGGAAACGGCGCGAAAGTCCTCCGGGATGGCTTGCAGGGAATCGTACACACTGCGGGACATGGTCCAGACCTGGACGCCCACCAGAACCAGCAGACATGCGAGTTCCGGCCCCAGACCGGAGCGGGGAACAAGCCAGAACATGGCCAGCATCAGCCCCGGAAGAGCCGCCAGAACGGGGACGCCCTGGAAGAGGTCGCACACGGCCAGAATGAACCGTCTGGCCTGGGGATCGTGCGCCGCCCAGGCCCCCAGCATGATGGCCAGCACGAGGGACACCACATAGGCGAGCAGGGCCCGGGCCAGTGACAGGATCGAATACTCGACAAAGGAAACCGTGCCCAGGGAGATGCGCAGGACGGGCATTTGTGAGCCGTGCCAGGAGCCCCCCGCGGAAATGATCATATAGATCAGCGCCCCGACCATCGAAAAGACGAGGAAGTCCGCCGGGTCAAGCCGGCGGATGAGGGGTTTGAATAGCAGTTGCATGCCGGGGTGAAAAATCGTGGACAAGGCCGGGGCAATTTGCACGCCGAATCTGGCGACGACGACAGCAGACGGACGGGCCGGAAACCGTGAATGGGACGGGCGGGAAAATAGTGCTTTTCGCCCCCGCCGGTTTGGCCTTGGCTCTTGGGTTGTGAACCCCTCCGGATTTCTGATCGGCCCCCTGCTCAAGGAGGTGTCCCGGTCCTTTTACCTGACCCTGCGCATTTTGCCCGGGCCCCTGCGGGCACCGGTGAGCCTCGCCTATCTCCTGGCCCGGGCCACCGACACGATTGCCGACACCCGGGTGATCGGACGGACCGAGCGTCGGCACCATTTGCAGGCACTCCGCAGAATGATCCTGGAAGGAGCCGATCCGCGGGCCCTGGGAGAAATCCGCCAATCGCTGGGGGAACATCAGCAGAACCCATCGGAGCGGATACTGCTGGAACGGTTGGATGAGAGCCTGGAGTTTCTCGGGCGGCAGAGTGAATTTGACCGGGCGGAAATCCGGCGGGTCCTGGAGGTCATTGTCGCCGGGCAGGATCTCGATCTTGAGCGGTTTGGCGAATCCGCCGACGAGTTGCGGGCCCTGCCGGTTTCGGAGGACCTTGAAGATTACACGTACCGGGTGGCCGGCTGTGTGGGGGAATTCTGGACGCGGATGTGTGCCGGGCATCTGTCCGGTGTGCGGCATTGGGGGAGGGCGGAGATGATCGGGCGGGGCATCCGTTTTGGCAAGGGACTGCAACTGGTCAATATTTTGCGCGACATGCCGCGGGATTTGCGCAACGGCCGGTGTTATCTCCCGGCCACGGAATTGCAGGAGACCGGGGTGACCCCGGAGGCCCTGCTCGACGCGCGGAATTTTGACCGGGTGCGTCCCGTCTACGCCCGCTGGCTGGCGCGGGCCCGCGAGCATCTCGATCATGCCTGGGACTACACGTGCGCGTATCCGCGGAGCCTGTGGCGGATGCGGCTGGCCTGTGCCTGGCCTGTGCTGATCGGCCATCGGACCCTGGACCTGCTGGGGGAACCCGGGGCCAACCCTTTGGACCCCGCCCGCACCGTGAAGGTGACGCGGGCACAGGTGCGCCGCATTGTTTTTGACACCGGAGTGCGCGTTTTCTGTGACAAGGCCTTCGGCAATCTGCACCGGGCCGGACGCAAAAAGCAGGGGGAAGTTGGTGCGTGCGGAGGGACTTGAACCCACACCCCTTGCGGGACCAGATCCTAAGTCTGGCGCGTCTGCCAATTTCGCCACGCACGCGGGAACGGAAAGAGTGTGGCGGGAATCATGCGTCAGGGTCCGTCATTTGGCAAGCCGGGAAGGCGGACAGCCGGAGGGACGGATTACGGGAAATCCGACAGGGCCATCGAAAAAACCTCTTCCGGGGAAATGGAGGCGAGCGTTCCGTCATGGGCGCGGATGACCGTGGTGACGGGGCCTTTCGGGGCCCACAGGACCGGGTCGCTCGGGCCGAAAAGACAGATGACCCGGGTGCCGACGGCCGCCGCCAGATGGGAGATTCCCGAGTCGTGTCCGAGAAACACCCGGCAATTTTGCAGGAGAGCGGCCAGCGTTTCCAGCGGCAGAGAGTCCGCGGAAACCGTGCCCGGAGGGGCGGCTGTTTCCGGGCGATGTTCCCTCTCCGCGTCACCGGTCACCCACAGAACCCGGACCCCCGAGCGGGCGGGAAGTCGGGCCGCGACCCAGTGCCAGTGTGTGAGCGGCCAGTTTTTTGCAGGGGAACCGCTGCCCGGATGGATCGCGATCAGAGGGGATGAAGGCGGGATCCCCGCATTCTGCAGAAAGGTGGCCGCGGCGGCGCGATCCGTCTCCGAGGGGAAAAGCCGTGGGGAGAGGTCGGCACAGAAGACCGCCAGTTTCAAAAGACCTTCCGCAAATTGTTCCGTCGCGTGGGCGGGGCGGGCGGGATCGGGTTTATGACGGCAGGACACCACCTGGGGGACCCCCGCGCGGAGCAGATTGTCGCGGAGGAGATCATCCGGATCGTAGAGGTGGGAGATGACCAGATCGTATTCGGAGAAGGTGTCGCAAAGGTCCGTGGGGAGGGGAATGTTTCGCGCGAAAAATTTTGCAAAACCCGCCGTATCGAGGGAGAGAAAATTTTCCGCGTAATGACGGCCCGTGACCAGACCCGCCATGCGGGGATACCCCATGATGTCGATCTGGGAATCAGGATAAGTTTGTTTCAGTGCGTGCCAGCCCGGCAGCGAGAGGATGAAGTCGCCGATGGCACCGCCGCGCAAAATGAGGAAGCGGGGCATGGTTTTGTTTTGACTCCCCCGGGGCCGGTTTTTAAAAGCGCAGGAAGGCGAGGACGATGAGCAGCAGGCCGAAGAGCAGGCCCGCCATGGCTCCGGCGGCGTAAACGGTTTTGTGTGCCCGGAGATAATCCAGGGCGTCCCGCATCAGATAGGGTTTGCCGACCATGAACATGCCGGCAATGACCCAGGCATAGGCGAGCACGACCAGAATCAGGCGTTCCCAGGGCTCCTGCAGGAAAGCCGACTTGAGGATCGGACAGGCCGCCATCAGCAGGAGACAGCCGAGCGCGCGGACGGCGAGGAAATCGGTGACAAAGCGGATGATCAGGAATGCCGCGACCGGGGAGGCGATGACGATCCAATGGCGCCAGTGGGCGAAACTGCCGATATTGATCTGGTAACACAGCCACAACACCCAGACGATATTGAAGAGGATCAGGATGGCCCCCAGAAAGTGATTGCGGGGAAAACGGCGGAGGGAGGACAGGGAGGTTTTCGGATAAAAGACCGCCCAGGCGTGGGAGAGAACGTAGAGAATCCCGACTGTGAGACTGACCTGACGCAGGGTGACATCCGGATAGATGAGGGGAAGGGAGACCATGGGAAGATGAGGTCTAGAGGGAAACGGGCGCGGGGACAAAGGGAAAATGAGAGAGGAGGGCGCCGGGTGCCGGGGGCCTTCTCACGAATCCGGGCGTTTGGTGCCGATGGCGATTTTGCCCAGGTTGCGCCATGCGTACCGGTCGTCCAGACCCCATTCGAGGGCATCGGCGACCAGGATCATGTGGGAGGGATCGTAAAAGCTGACCTCGTCGGGGCGGTGCCACTGGAGGTCGCGGATGTAGAGGTCGATTTCGCGTGGGTGACCCTCGACATGGAAGTGAACCCCGTAGAGCCATTCGGGCAGGGCTTCCGCCATGGAAACGGGCAGGCCCAGGGAATCGGCCGTGTAGGCCTTGGAACGTTCGAAGCGGTCCCAATGATCGCGCAGGTGGAGCCGTTTGGGTTTGTGGGTGAGCAGGACGCGGATGAGGGATTCATCCGCATACCCGTCGTAGTAAATCTGGTGGAAGGGGATTTCCCCCAGGAAATAGTCGAGCGCCTTGAGAACCATCAGATCGGTCCGGTA
>JANRIZ010000102.1:0-12999 GCA_033764445.1 Verrucomicrobiia bacterium
CGTGCCGGCCTGCGTGTCAGCTACTCGGGCATTGCCCAAGCCATGGCCGAACCCGAAACCAGCCTGCGACTTTTTGGAAAACCCAATGCCCGAACCAATCGCCGCATGGGGGTGGTCCTCTCCAACGCCGAGACCACAGACCTGGCCCGCGAACGCGCCAAACGTGCCGCCTCGAAAATCCAGATGAGTGTCGAGGATTGAGCCTTCACACCGATCTTGTCGCCTCTGAAACATTATGGTAGTTTCAACCAATGACAGCCTCACAGATCATCCAAGAAATCAAGTCCCTCCCGGATGATGAGGCCCGTTGCTTCTGGCAAAAAATCCGAGAATGGGAGGATGAGGTGGATCATCAGCTTGCCAACCAGTCACAGGCAGAAAAGGGTGAAAATATTCCCTGGAAATCCCTTAAAAAGGATATGGGAATTTCATGAATGAATATTCAGTTGAACTTCGCCCTGCCTCTGCCCGGTTCCTTAAAAAATGCAAAGACCAAGACCTCGTTCAAAAGCTTGCAGAGTCGATTGATTCATTGATCCCCAACCCCAGACCCACCGGGGTTGAAAAGCTTTCAGGAATGGGAAACCGATACAGAATTCGTTGTGGAGATTACAGAATCATCTATGAAATTTACGACGCTCGGCAAACCATCATCATTATGGACATCGGTCACCGCCGGGACATTTACAGATAAACCTTCCATCCAACACTTATGAAAACCATCCCCTACAAAGACACCCAATCCGTCGAACTCTCAAACGGAGCCCTCAGTCTCGTCATCACTCAGTCCATCGGCCCTCGCATCCTGTCCCTGCAAACGCCCACAGGCAAAAATTTCATGGCCAATTTCGACGACCAGATCGGCAAAAAAAACGGCTCGAAAGAATGGTTCCTGTATGGCGGCCACCGTCTGTGGCATTCCCCGGAGGCGGAACCCCGCACCTACGTTCCGGACAATGATCCCGTGGGGATCAGGGAGATCAAAGGAGGGGTGAATGTCCTTCAGCCGGTCGAGTCCCTGACACAATTGCAAAAGGAAATCGACATTCTCCTCGATCCCGCCGGACCCCGGGCCGAATTGATCCACCGTCTGCACAACCGCGGTCCTTTCCCGATCGAGGTCGCGGCCTGGTCCCTGAGTGTCTGCGCTCCGGGCGGCTTCGCCCATGTGCCCTTCGGCGGCAGGGCCCGACCCAACAAATATCTCAACGACCGCATCATGACCGTCTGGCCCTACACGGACCTCTCCGACAAACGCGGACGCTTCGGCAAGGACTTCATCCGGGTCACCCAGGACAGCACGGCCACCACGCCCTACAAACTGGGCCTGAGTGCCAATGCGGGCTGGACCTCCTACGTTCTGGGTCAGGAGGCCTTCATCAAAACGGTCGCGGTCCAGAGTCTCGACGGCACCGTCACCTACCCCGACAACAACGTCGGCCTGGAAATCTACACCTGCGACAAGTTCCTCGAACTCGAAACGGTCGGCCCGCTGGAAACGATCCAACCGGGCGGCTGTCTCGAGCACCGCGAAATCTGGGAAGTGCTGCCCCTGACCTCAAACGATCCGCGTGTCCGGGAAATCCATTCTGTGCCGTAGGCTTTGCTTCACTTGACCGTTTCTCATCCCTCTTGGATTGATTGCCTGCTTGTGGCCGTTGTGACGGCCCAATGCACAGCCATGGCCTACCTGCACGCTCCGCGCTGGAAAGCCTTTGTCTATTCCCTGCCCTTTCCCTTCACGGTGGCGGTCTTCACGGCCGGCGGGCGCATCGAGGATGCCAACATTCTCGGACTGCTGGTCCTGCTCGTTTACATCCACACCGTCCGCATTCTGCACCATCGTTTCGGTTGGCCGATCATCCTCTCAATCATCGCTGCCGCACTCACCTATTGTCTGCTGGGGGCCGGACTCTTCCGCATTTTGCCCCGGACGGATTTTTCGTTTTGGACGAGTGCGGGACTGACCCTTGCCATTGCGGCCACGGTTCTGAAAATCCACCCTCATCGTGAGGAACCCGGGCACCGGACCGAACTGCCTCTGCACCGCAAATTGCCGCTGATCCTGCTGGTGGTTGCGTGCCTGATCTCCCTCAAAAACAATCTCGGGGGATTTATGACCACTTTCCCCATGGTCGGCATCCTCGGCGCGTACGAATCCCGGCACAGTCTCTGGACCATGAGCCGGCAGTTTCCGCGCATGATCCTCTCGATGACCGTCCTGATGTGTCTGGCCCGGAGCCTGGCCCCCGACTATGGCCTGCCGCTGGGACTGGCCGCCGGATGGATCGTCTGCCTGCCGCTGCTCGTGTGGATTTCCTTCCGGTCCGCCCGGTAAATTTCACGATCCAAATGTCCGAAAAGTGACTTGCAATCACATCCACAAGGAGTATTCCGGTCAGACAACCCATGAAACCCATCCGATATGTGCTCCTTGGCGGCGGCGGCATCGCCGGCAACCACCACTCCCAGGCCGTGAAACTCCCGGGGGTCACCCTGGCAGGCGTCCACGACACCTCCGAGGCCACGATGGAACGGTGGAAAAACAACAATCCCTCCATCGCGGTTTCCGCCGACGCCAAAAAACTGCTTTCCCTGACCAAACCCGACCTTGCCATCGTGTGCAGCCCGAATGCCGCACACTGTCCGCTCACACTGGCGGCCCTACAGGCCGGGTGCCATGTGCTGTGCGAAAAACCCCTGGCAATGGACCTCGGTGAGGCCCTGAAAATGGAGGCGGCCCGCAAGAAGGCGCGTCGGCTGGGCGGGATCAATTTTTCCTACCGTTATGTCCCCTCCTTCCGGCTCGCGAGGGAAATCATCCGCAACGGGGAACTGGGGAAAATCCAGCGCCTGAACATCAAGTATCTCCAGAGCTGGATTGCCTCCCCGCACCAGCATTACAGCTGGCGCAACGACATCAAGGTCGCCGGTTTTGGGGCGCTCGGCGATCTGGGCGTCCACATGCTCGATGCCGCCGCCTACCTGACGGACCTGGAACCGGCCAAACTCGCCGGGGTGGCCCAGACACTCATCCCCGTCAAGAATGACGCCCAGGGAAAAAGCCACAAGGTGACCACCGACACCAATGCGAGCTTCCTCATCCAGTATGCCGGCGGCGCACTGGGCGTATTTGAAACCAGCCAGGTGGCGGTCGGCTTCGGCAACTATTTTCATGTCGAAATTTCGGGAGACAAAGGGGTGCTCCGGGTGCTTTCGGAGGATGGCGACAATATCACCCTCTATTCCAGCCAGACGGTCAGCCAGTACGACACCTGGAATGCGGAAAGTTTTCCCAAGGTCCGCATCCCCTCGGGTTTTGCCGGACTCCAGTCCAAAAACGCCATTGAGGGAATGGTCAACACCCTGCGCGGGGTGCCCGTCAACAACGACTACCCGACCTTTGAGGACGGCATCCGCGCCCAACGCTGCCTGACGGCCATCGGCGAGTCGATGAAGACCGACCGCTGGATCCGGGTGTGACATGCATCCAAAGCTGTCCCCGCTGACCGCCGGTGAAATTCCGGAATTATTGGGGATGATGCGCGATTTTTATGCCCACGAAAAAATCCCGTTTTCGGCGGCACGCTCGCAAAGACTGCTGACACATCTCCTGACAAATCCTCAAAAAGGGGAGGTGCTGCGGGTGGCCGACTCCGGCGTCACCGTCGGCTACCTGATCGTGACCGGGTCCTACAGCCTGGAATTTGGCGGATCCTTTGGGTTGCTGGATGAATTCTATCTGCGTCCGGAATTTCGCGGACAGGGTCTGGCTCCGATCATTTTGCGGCAGACCGCCGCACGGGCCCGAAGAAGGGGGATGAAGGCCCTGAGGCTGGAGGTGGATGAAAAAAATGCGGCGGCAATCAAAACCTATCTGAAAAACGGCTTTTTCCGTCAGCCACGGCTGCTGATGACCCGGCCCTTGTAGACGGAGCCTCCCCTACGAGACCGCCTTGGGCAGGGGCACGCGCATCGGCTCTGTCTTCGTATTCCCCCCAAAAAGATCGGCGGGAATTTCCGCCTCGGCCGCCGGACCGTTCTCGGACTCGTCCCCGCGGCGGCAGGCCTCCAGCAGGATGGCCATGGAATTGCCCTCGATGGATTTTTCCGTGGCTTCCTCGCCGAAATGAAAGACAAACTCGCCCTTTTGAAGGGTCAGTGCCTTCCAGAGACATTCCAGGCCCTTGTCCCCGGCCCCTTCGGAGTGGACGATGTTTCCGCTCTTGAGGAAAATGTCGAAGTCCTGACTGCCCTGATGGTCGCCTGCCGAGAGGTTGAGCCGCCCGCTCTTGGCCCCCTGGATGAGCAACTGGAGCAAATCGATCGCGCTGAACATTTCCAGACGCCCCTTCATTTCCGCCTCGTAGGACTGGTCGTGGACGGCCGCCTTGGCCGCCTTTTTTTCCGTCCGCACAATTTCGCGCGCGGCCTCGAGGATGGCGTTGACTTTGCGGTTGAGCGAATCGGCATCCACGTTCCTGTCAACGAGACTGGAGGTCATCGTCTGTGCCAGAACCATGTGCTGTTCCTCGAGTTCGCGCAGCTTTTCACGAAGCTGCTTGTACTGCTCGATCAGCAGGGCCTTGATGGAGGCGAGTCCGTCAAAGACCCCGTCGCTGGCGACGATGACGTCATCATAGAAGGTAGCTTCGGGACGTTGAATGACCTGTTTCATGACACCGACCATGTCCAGGTTCCCATCCACAATCAGCGGATTGCGGTCCATGATCTCACCGATCGGACGGTTGGCATAGAGCGAATAGCCGTACTGGGTGGCAAAGAGGGCGACGATTTTGTCCCGGTGGGCGATGCCGGCAATGTGATGTTCGTGAATGACCGCGATAAAATTGCCCTTCATCTTTTTGAAAATCTCGTGAACCTGGGCAATATTCGTTTTGGAATCGATGTATTCAGCCGTATAAACCGCATCTTTGGCTCTGTGAGAGTTTTCCATGGTTCCGATGGTTGTGGATGCCCGTGACGGATGCATGGCGAAATCTTGTCTATTTTGTGAAATCTATAATATTTGTAATAAATCAAGTTTTTGAATGACCAATTCCCTGGGTTTGAAGATTGCAGACACCTGATATTCGGCTATCCTCTTGAACAAGTGTTTCATTTTTTCCCGTCCATGAAAACTGTCCTATTGATCCTCATCGCCTGCACTCTCTATTCACATGGATATGGACAGACAGTCAAAAGACAAAACGAGAATTTGAATGAAGTCGTCAGCCAACTGTTGGCGGAAATGGAATCTGAAAAACAACAATTGGTTTTTCGTCGTAGCAAACCACTTTCAAAAGTGTTTAAACCACTCAACAAAAGCCAATTCGAGAAGAGGCTTGAAAAAACCATAATTCCCCAACTGATATTCTCTGACCTTAACTTAGAACAGGCCATTGCCATTCTCAAACCCCACTTCGAAAAAGCCAGAATCACACTCTATATGGTCCCACAAATGAAGATTCCTGAAAGAAGAGTCAATCTGGAATTAAGCAACATTTCATTGAATGATGCACTGCGTTTCACAATGGAGTCCGCAAATATTTATTTATTCACCGAAAATGAAGCCGTCTTTATCTCTGATCAAAATAATTATCAAAATGAAAAAATCGTAAAAAAATACACTCTCCCAAAGGGGTTCATCTGTATTATGCCAAACGAAACTTTTCCAGTTCGCATATCAGCATTTCATCATGGTGGCTGTGGAGGAATTACGGCCGAAGACATTCAAAACAATAAAGAAAGCCAGCAAATCCTACTTAATGAAAACACGCTGCTCATTAAAGACACGAGATCATTTCATGAAATGATTAAAGAATTGCTAAAGCCTCCAACAAAATAAAATTCCAACTCCTATGCCCGCCATCCAGGTTGAAGGTCTTTCCAAAACCTACCGAACCTATAAAAAAAAACCGGGCCTCAAAGGCGCGGTCATCGGACTCTTCAAACGCGAGTACGACATCACCGAAGCGGCCCGGGAAGTTTCCTTCACCATTGAGGAAGGGGAACTGGTCGGATTCCTCGGGCCCAATGGTGCCGGCAAAACCACCACGCTCAAAATGCTCTCCGGCCTGCTGCATCCCACCCGGGGCCGGGCCCAGGTCCTCGGCTTTACCCCCTGGGAACGCAAAAACGAGTTCAAACGCCAGTTCGCCCTGGTCATGGGCCAGAAAAACGCCCTCTGGTGGGACCTGCCCGCGGCCGAGTCCCTGGAACTGACCCGGGTCATCTACGGCGTCGAGGAAACGCTCTTCCGGCGCAAACTCGACGAGCTGACCACCCTGTTGGACGTCAGGGACAAGCTCAACATCATGGTCCGGGAACTCTCCCTGGGTGAACGCATGAAGTTTGAGCTGATCAACGCCCTGATCTACTCCCCCCGCATTCTGCTGCTGGACGAACCGACGATCGGCCTGGATGTCACATCGCAGAAAAAGGTGCGCGAATTTCTCCGGGAATACGGACGTCACGAACGCATCACCACCATCCTCACCAGCCACTACATGCAGGACATCCAGGAGCTGTGCGAACGGGTGATGATCATCGACCACGGCACCCTGATGTACGATGGCAGGCTGGCCCGGATTCTCGACCAGTTCTCCGACCACAAGATCGTCGGCATCGACAGTTCCCTCCCGCTGGACCACCCCGCCTTTGTCCGGTTCGGGGAGGTTCTCTCCACGGGCGGACAGACGCTCAAACTCAAGGTGCGCCGCGAACGGATCAAGGAAGTCTGCCGCGAACTGCTCTCCCTCGACGGCGTCGAGGACATCAGCATCCAGGAAGTGCCCGTCGAAGACATCATCCGCGAGGTTTTTGCCTCCAAAAAACCGTCATAACCCGCCATGTTTCCCACCGCCCTCTCCCTGAAAATATTCACGCTCGGACTCCAGAACACCTTTGTGTACCGGTGGAATTTTCTCATGCGCCTGTGCATGAGTTTTATCCCGCTTCTGGGTCTGGTCTACTTCTGGGGGGCGGTCTATGAGGGACGCGGAGGGGTGAGCATCAACGGCTACAGTTACGGGGAGATGATCTTTTATTTCCTGCTCGTCAATCTCACCCAGGCCCTGACCATGCCCCTGGACGACGAATGGCAGATCGCCAACGAAATCCGCGACGGCCAGCTCAGCCAGCATCTGCTCAAACCCTTCAACTACATGGGCTACCGGATCCTTCTTTTTGTCTCCAACCGCATGGTGTACACGCTCATCGCCCTGGGACCCACCACCCTGATTTTTCTGTATTTTCACCGGTATCTCTCCACCCCGCACGAGCCCATGACCTGGCTGTACACAGCCCTGGCCCTGGTATTGACGGCCACCCTGCAATTTCTCATCTCCTACATCATCGCCCTTTTTGCCTTCTGGATCCTGGAGGTTTCCACGCTGGTCTTCATCTATTTTTCCCTCGAATACCTGTTTGCCGGACATCTCTTCCCCCTGGACATCATGCCCCGATGGATGTACGCGATCATCCAATGGACCCCCTTCCCGTATCAGCTCTTTTTCCCCATCGCCGTCTTCCGGGAACGGCTCTCCCCGCATGAGATGCTCACCGGGTTCCTGATCCAGTGCCTGTGGATTGGAGTCCTCTTTTTATGTGCCCGGGGCCTCTGGAGACGGGGCCTGCACAAATACACCGCCGTGGGCGGCTGATCCCTCCGACCATGCAACGCTACCTCGACATCTACCGCATTCTGCTCCGGAACTCCCTGATCCGGGAGATGAATTTTGCGGCCAATTTCTGGCTCTGGCTTGTCTGCGAGGCCCTCTGGTTTGTGGCCCAGGTGGCCCTCATCGAGGTGGTCTTCCTGTACACGGACTCGGTGGCCGGATGGGACAAATGGCAGGTGGTCATGCTCTACGGCACACATCACCTGGCCAGCCAGATTTTTCAGGCGGTCTGTTTTGTCAATCTCGTCAACGTCCCGGAACTGATCCGCACCGGCAAGATGGATTTCCTGATGCTCCAGCCCATCAACGCGCAATTTGCGGCATCCACCAAACAGTTCGGTTTTGACAACCTCGTCAATGCCTTCCTCGGCCTGGCCTTTGTGGTGTTTGCGTGTTATAAACTGTCATTCATCCCCTCGTCCGCCCAGGTCGTCCTCTATCTTCTGGCGGTGGCTCTGGCGGTGGTCATCCATTATTCCCTCACAACCCTCCTCGTGACCGTCTCCTTCTGGATCGTCCGGGCCCAGGGAGCCGTCTATGCGTACTACAACTTCATGAATCTCGCGCGCTACCCGGATGCCGTTTTTGGTACCGCCCCCGCCGCGGTGAAATTTCTGCTGACCCTTGTCTTTCCGGTGCTGCTCGTGGCCAACGTCCCCACCCGGCTGCTCAATGACATCACCTCCGGGCCTGCCCTGTGGATGTCCGCATGCCTGCTGGTCATCAGTGCCGTGTGGATTTTTTCCTTCTCGGTCTTTTTCTGGAATCTCGGCATGAAAAACTACACCAGCGCCAGCAGCTAAGCGGGGTCGGCTGCCGGTCCGATGGCATGGCGGACGGGACAAAATCATTCTTCGTTCTCAGTCTCCAAAAAAATCCGTGTTTGATCTGTGTGCATCCCGAACTCCGACAGCCACTCCGATAAATTGCGGACAAACCATCCATGACAAGTCCGTGCCTCCGCCTCCCACTGAGCGTTGAGAGTTCAGCATTGGACGTGCGGAAACCGGTTGTAAAAACAGAATCAGCCAATAGTCATTAGAAATCCGAAATGAGACATTTCCCCCATCCGCGTTCCTCTGCGTCCTCTGCGGGGTTCCTCTCCGCGGGACCCCGCGGTTGAACTTCGGATTTTCCGGGCTTGTCTTGCCGCTCAAATCCTGTTTTTCTGATCCCTCACATTGCCCGATAGTGTAACGGTAGCACATCGCCCTTTGGAGGCGAGCGTCATGGTTCGAATCCATGTCGGGCAACCACATCGCCCCCCCTTTGCCGGAAACCCCGCGCCCCGGCAAGTTTTGGATTGCAAATGTTCCACAGCCCTTTTGGATGACATTCACCATGAAAAAAGCTTTGATCTTCCAAGGCGGCTGGGACGGCCACCACCCGCTCCAATCCGCCCAAATTTTCGCCGAGGTCCTGAGGAAGGAAAACTTCGAGGTTGAAATTTCCGACACCCTGGACGTCCTGCTCAACCGGGAAAAACTTGCCGGGCTGAATCTGATCGTCCCCCTCTGGACCATGGGCACGATCACCGGCGAACAGGAACAGGCCCTGTGCACCGCGGTTCGCGAATCCGGGGTGGGACTGGGTGGATTCCACGGCGGCATGTGCGATGCCTTTCGCAACAGCTGCGACTACCAGATGATGACGGGCGGGCAGTTTGTGGGGCATCCCGGCAACTGCGTTGAGCATATCGTGCACGTGACCGACCGGACCGACCCGGTCATGGACGGCATCCGTGATTTCAAACTCAATACGGAGCGCTACTACATGCATGTGGACCCCTCCAACCGCGTCCTGGCGACGCTGACCTTTGCCGGCCATGAGGTGCCCGGCGGCGGGCAGCTGATCATGCCCACGGTGTGGAAACGCATGCACGGCAAGGGCCGTGTTTTTTACGCCTCCTGGGGGCACCAACCCTCCGATTTCGAGGTGCCGGAAGCGAAGGAAATTGTCCGTCGCGGCATGCTCTGGGCCGCCCTTTGATGTCGGGCGTCGGGCGCGGGGGGAAATCGGAAGCCACGAATGAAACGCGGATGGGTTCGTTCCTTTTGAAAATGAAAATGTTCCTCCCAGACCCGCTGTCGTCGTGGCGGAGGCAGGCACCTCCAATTGAAGGCCGAATATCATTCATCAATGGCATAACCCGTGATATTCGCGGTTAAGAAAATCTGCGGTTGCCAGTCGTGGTTAAAAGTCCGTTGAGTGTTGGGGCGAGCGGAATCAGCGAATCGTCATTAGACATTCGAAATCAGACATTTCCCCCTTGTTGAGAGACCTTCCCCCTCTGCGCCCTCCGCAGACACTCCCCGATTCATTCAAAAACGAAGACGCCCCAATGCTCGGGGGTCAGTTCCGTTTCCGTGGGCAGATCCGCCGTCACATTGGCAAACGCATTAAAGAGATAGGCGCGGCGCAATGTGAGCATCCCCCCGTCATTCGAGGAGAGGACACCCATGTCCCCCACCATCCTCTGACCGGGTCCGGGCTGGATTTTTAATGCCTCATAGGGGACGCGCGCCTCACAGACGTACCCTTCCGGGGATACTTTGAAACACATTTCGACGCCTTTGACCTCATACACCACGGAATCCATTTTGATGGTGCGGACCGGCGAAATAAAATCCACCTTGTCCTCGGCTTTTGTCCCCGGGACGATCTGACGATACAGGACGGAAACGGGAGGGGTCAGCGGCACCAGCAGCAGACGGAGGTCGCCCTCACTCACAGAGCGGGGGGAGCCCCTGTATGTTCCCAGCATCAGATCCACGCAGTCCCCTTCCTTAAAATGGCTGTTCGGGTCCTGGCCACGATTTTTGAGGGGATTGGCATCCACCACCTTGTAGAGCAGGTAAAGATTTTTGGCGTCATGGACCGCAGCCACCTCGGCGACCATGATTTCCCCGACGATGATTTTCCGCCATGCAACGCCCTTCCATTTTGCCAGGTCCCCATCCAGTGCGGCCGGAACCGTGATTCCCAGTTTCGTGACATCCTTGATCACATATTCGTTTTTGTCCGCCGCCCGGAGGGGAACTGCAAAAACGCCCAGGAGCAGGAGGGAGAAGCCAAACAGGCGATGTTTCATGGATGGATTTTAAGGTGATCCTGTAAAAAGCTCCAATTCTAAATTGCGGCGAAGGCTCTTCCTCCGCTCTTTTTTGGACGCACCCGGCACTTCCGGTCTTCACGTTTCTTTTTGACTTTGTCGGTGTGCGGGGATATGTAGGGTGCCGCCAATTCACCCCCTGAACATGAGCCCAAAATTTACAAAAAAAATCGAGCATAAGTATGTGCGACTCAGGCGCACGCTGCTGGAAATCATTCGAAAAAGCGCTCCCGGGACACAGCTTCCCAGTTATAACCAGATGAGTCTGGAAATGGACGTCACCCAGCCGACCATTGACCGGGTATTGCAGGAATTGACCATCGCCGGGCTGGTGGAACGACGCCAGGGAAAAGGCATCTTTGTTTCGAATACCAGTCACGACAAGGCGGTGGCACTGGTTTTTGGCGGACAGATTCTCAGTCCGTGGGCCTCCCCCTTCTACAATCTGCTGCTGATCAATCTCCAGGCGTACGGCAGGGAAAAAAACCTCAAAACCCGTTACTACATCGACACGCCGGATATCATGAATCCGTTGAATGAAAATGCCTCCCATAAATCCTACGAGGCCGATGCCGCCTCCGGACGCATTTCCGGGGTCATCGTGGGGAGTCTTCCGGGCCTCACCCAGCTCGAATGGCTCAGGCAGGCCGGGGCTCCGGTGGTCTGGTTCACAGGCAATATCCCCATTCCCGGGGCGGTGGTCCTTGATTTTATGCAGTTGATCCGGGTCGGCGTCGATTCACTTGCCTCGCGCGGATGCAAAAAAATCGGCCTGATTTCGCCGTTTTTTTATCCGGCTGATGAGCAGGGTGAATTCGCCCTGGAAATCATCAACACCTTCCAGAAGTCTTTGGCGGCACATCACCTCCCCTTCGTGGAGGACTTTGTTGTCAACCCAGACTTCTCGACGGATCGCGCGGTCAGACAGGGCGTGCCAGGTTCCAACAACACGGCTCATCTCATTTCACGCCGTCTCGCCGGGCATGAATTTCCCGACGGACTGATCATCACCGATGACATTTGCTCCCGGAGTGTCATCAACAAATTCCAATCCGCAGGCATCCGCCTGAATCATGATGTCAAAATAGCCTCCCACTCCAATCAGGGCTCCCCCTCGCTGCACGAAATGGAGGATCAACTCATCCGGCTGGAAGTGGACGTGTATGAGTTGGCCCGGTGTCTGTATGAGCAGCTCCAGCGCGCCCAATCTCAACCCGATCTGCCTCCCCCCCATTTTATGCCCATCAAGGCCTGTATCCCCGAAGTTCTGAGGGGATAGCAGGTTTTGAAAAAGCCAGGGCCATTGGATGTGAAGCCCCATAATCCTGATGCATGATATTCGACCTTCAATCGGAGGCACCCAACTTCGCCACGACGACAGCGGGTCTGGGAGGAATGTTTTCATCCTCAAAAGGAACGAACCCATCCGTGTTTGATCTGTGTGCATCCCGAACCATCCGGGACAAGTCCGTGGCTTGCGATTCCATGAGACTCTTTGAGAGCCACGGATCAAACACGGATTTTGGGGCGTGGTCCCAGGCTTCCCATACGGCAGCCTACAGGGCCTGTCTCCAAGATGACTTTGTTCAAAAAACTCTGCCAGAAGCTTCTCAGACACGTTCAAGCATGGTGATGATGCACTATAAGTTTTTTGACGTTTCTGATTTGTTTTGATTTAAGATGCACAAACATTTTCAAGATAAAAACTTACACAATTCAATATTTTCATTAAAAAAACATTGCATTCGCATGATTGACATTGTAAATACAGGATATGGTCATTTCGATCACAAATAATTCTTTTCATGGCGTTGGCTTGCAGCACAACATGCCTGGAAAATGGGGTTTTACCCTGCTCGAACTGATGACGGTCGTCACCATCATGCTGATCCTGATGGGGCTTTCCTTTATGGCATTCCAACAGCTCAATTCCGCGGGAAATGTCTCTGCGGCGGCCAGCGAACTTTCCAATTTTGTCATGCAGGCCCGGCAACATGCCATCACGTACGGAACCCCGGTCCGGGTGGGAATTGCCATGGACACCAATAATGGCGCCGCCCCCCTGCAAACCTATGCGGCGTACGCACGGAATATCATCGTTCTGAATGAAACCACCGGTGCAGCCACCACCAACTGGTCGTCGATCAGTGGCGCACGGTTCCTGCCCCGCGGTGTGTTTTTTGACTACGACTTCCCGGCCAAGTC
>JANRIZ010000109.1:0-11728 GCA_033764445.1 Verrucomicrobiia bacterium
CATTTTGCGCTTGATGAAAGTGCGCTGCCATTGGTTGCCCCCGAGATGCAGGATTTCAAACCCACGGGCACGCCCGAACCGCCGCTCTCCAAGGCCGCGGACTGGTTGAAGGTCCGGCACTGCATTGCGCCGGGAAATGAAATGGAGGCCACGCGTGAAACCAACACCATGCCTCAGTGGGCCGGGTCGTGCTGGTACTACCTGCGTTATCTCGACGCCCAGAACCCCGCCGCATTTTGCGCCGGGGAGGTGGAGAAATACTGGATGAATGCCACGGACGGGTCCTCGCATGGGGTGGACCTGTACGTGGGCGGGACCGAACATGCGGTCCTGCATTTGCTGTACGCGCGATTCTGGCACAAGGTTCTTTTTGACCTGGGATATGTGTCCACGCGCGAACCGTTTTTCCGGCTGGTCAATCAGGGACTGATCCTGGGCGAGGACGGGCAGAAGATGTCCAAGAGCCGTGAAAATGTCGTCAATCCCGATGACGTCATCAGCGAGTACGGGGCCGATTCCCTGCGTTTGTACGAGATGTTCATGGGTCCGCTGGAGGCGACCAAACCCTGGAGCATGCGCGGGGTCGAGGGCGTGTACCGGTTTCTGGGCCGCACCTGGCGCCTGATGATGGATGAGGCGCAGGACGGCTCGTTTGTGCTTTCGCCCAAGGTGCAGGAGGTTCCCGCCACACCGGCCCAGCTGAAGGTGCTGCATGCGACCATCAAAAAGGTCACTGAGGACATTGAATCCATGTCCTTTAACACGGCTATTTCGCAGATGATGATCTTTGTCAATGAACTGACCCCCATGGAAACGCGTCCGCGCTCCGTGCTCAGGCCGTTTCTCCAGTTGCTCGCGCCTTTTGCGCCGCATATTGCGGAGGAGTTGTGGGCACAACTGCATTCGGTCTCCGGGCAGAATGCGCCATCACTTTCGTACGAACCCTGGCCGGTATTTGATCCGTCCTACCTGGTGGAGGCCGAGGTGGAAATGGTCATCCAGGTCAACGGCAAGGTGCGTGAGAAGATCATGATCGCCAAGGGCATGCCCGCGCCCGAGGTTGAAAGGAAGGTCATGGCCATGGACCGGACCCGCGAATGGGTGGCCGGAAAATCAGTGAAAAAAGTAGTCGTCGTTCCCGACAAACTGGTCAATATAGTGGTGGTTTAGGAAAACTGGCCACCGAGGAATCGGGCAGTTTTTTCCCTATAAAGAGCCAAAAAGTTATGCCGAAGATACTGATTGTTGAAGATGATCCGAGCATCCGCCGCCTGATCCAGGCGAAGTTCCAGCAGCTCAACTACGAGGTCCTGCTGGGGTCCGACGGGGACAAGGGGTTCAAGGTGGCCTGTGAGGAAATGCCCGATCTGATCATTTCCGACATCATGTTGCCCCTGGTCTCGGGTCTGGAGTTGCTTGAGAAGGTGCGGGCCCAGGAGAAGACCCGGAACATTCCCTTCATTTTTCTGACCCAGAAAAGTTCCTCGGCGGATATCGTCAAGGGCTTGCAGATGGGGGCGGCCGATTACATCCGCAAACCCTTCAATCTGGCCGAGCTTCAGGCCCGGGTGGAAAAGGCCCTGGAGACCGGGCCGCAGACCGGGATCTCCGGTGCCAAGGCGGCGGCCAGCACCTCCCTGCCGCTGATCATTGCCGGGCGTAAGTTTGATTCCCGCCTGCTTTTGGGGACCGGCAAATTTGCCTCGAACGAGCTGATGCGGGATGCCATCGAGGCCAGCGGGGCCGAGATCGTGACCGTGGCCCTGCGGCGGGCGAATCTTTCCGGGGAACCCGATCCCTTTGCCAACATACTGGATTTTGTGGATGCGAAAAAATATCTTCTCCTGCCCAATACCAGCGGGGCGATGAACGCCGAGGAAGCCGTGCGCATGGCCAAACTGGCCCGGGATTCCGGCCTGCCCAACTGGGTGAAGCTTGAGATCCATCCCGACCCGCATTATCTCCTGCCCGACCCCGTGGAAACACTCAAGGCGGCGGAGATTCTGGTCAAGGACGGGTTTGTGGTGCTTCCGTACATCAATGCCGATCCCGTGCTGGCCAAACGTCTGCAGGAGGCGGGCACGGCGACGGTCATGCCCCTGGGTGCTCCCATCGGCAGCAACCGCGGGATTGAAACCCGGGCCCAGATTGAGATCATCATCGAGCAGGCGACAGTCCCCGTGATCATCGACGCCGGACTGGGGGCTCCCTCCCACGCCGCTGCGGCGATGGAAATGGGGGCGGATGCGGTCCTGATCAACACCGCCATTGCCATTGCCACCGATCCGGTCCGCATGGGGTATGCCTTTGCACAGGCCATCCAGGCCGGGCGCGACGCCTACGAGATCGGCATCGCGCCCCGGAGTGCACACGCGGCTGCCACCAGTCCGCTGACCGGATTTCTGGATTCAAAATAGGAAGGGCCCATGACGCAGTGGATCCGACGCCTGCATGACGCCTCGGTCCGGTCTCTGGAGACCCCCTGGGCCCTCTGGGTCTTTGCCTTGATCAGTTTTGGCAATTCGATCATTCTGCCCATCAGTCCGTATTTTCTGCTCGTGCCGATGTGCTGTGCGCATCCGCGCCGCTGGTTGCTGTACTCGGTGGTCTGCATTGTCGCCTCGACCCTGGGCGGGTACGTGATGTGGGGCATTGGGTTTTATGCGTGGACCGGGTTTGAAAGCCTGGCCGCCCAGTGGTGGCCCTCGCTGAATCTGAGCCGGGTCACCGAGCTTTCGCGTCAGTATCGGGAGGGGGCCTTTTGGACGATGGTTCTGGCCGCCGCCTCGCCGGTTCCCTACAAGGTGGTGGCCCTGGCCTGCGGACTGGGCCAGGTCAGCCTGTGGGACTTTACCTGGGCCACATTTTTGGGACGGGGTGTGCGTTTGATGGCCACCGCGGCCGTGGTCAGTTATGGCGGACCCCGGGTGCGGGCGATGCTGGAGAAAATCCTGCTACAACGGAAAATCAAAAGGGTCGGGGAAAGTGGCCCGGGACCCGCATGAACCTCCGGACCGCACGCTGGTTCAAGAAGTGGGGGATCACCCGGGAGAGGATCGGGGCGAAAATGCCCCGGTGGGCCGTTGAACACGTGTTGCACAGCGATCTCTGGCTTTTCCGCCGCGATTCCGTTGCCAGGGCCTGGTTTTTCGGGTGGATCGTGCTGGCCACGCCGCTGATCGGATTGCAGACATTTCTGACCATCCCCTTCATCCTCCGATTCCGGTGCAATGTGCCCGTGATTGTGAGCATCCAGTGGGTGACCAATCCGCTGACGGCCATCCCGTTCTACTATCTGACGTACAACATCGGATGTTTTGTGCTGGGACGGGCCCCTTTGAGCCGGGAAGTGATTTCAGAGGCGTGGAGTGGGGGAGTCTGGAACCTCGTGCAGACCATCGGGGACGGGGTCATCCCCCTGTTTCTGGGGGGATTGATCCTGGGTGTCATCATGGGCAGCCTCGGATATTTTCTGATCCGACGGATGATCCCCCCGGCATCCGGTCAATCTTCGAGAACGACCCTGTAGTCCTCAATGACCGGGTTGGAAAGCAGGTCCCGGGCGATCTCGTCGAGTTTGGCCTTTGTTTTGACGGCATCACTTCCCGAAATTTCCAGTTCGATGAATTTGCCGACCCGGGCGCTTTCCACACAGTCCATGCCCGCGTGGTGGATGGCGTTTTTGACCGCCACGCCCTGGGGGTCGAGGACGGTTTTTTTGGGGGTGACAATGACCGTGGCTTTCATGGGTGTTTCCTGTTGTCGGTTAGGTTGACTCCCCTGCAAATCCTTTGATCGTGCGTCGGGGAGGGGGCGGTGCTGCCATCAGGGAGCGGATTGCCTGGAGGAGAGTCTGGATATCGCCATCGTGACCTGCAACTTTTTTCTCCAGTTCCATGAGTTTTGAGGCCAGCTCCCGGTTTGACTGGAGCCACGTGCGCATTTGGACAAAAGCCCGGACGACGAACACACTCATTTCCACCGCCTGCGGGGAATTGAGCACAGTCGCAAGCATGACGGCCCCATGGTCGGTGAAGACATGGGGCAGGTAACGCCTCCCACCGTGCAAACTTGAGGTCGCAAAATGCGACCTCAAGTTTGCAAGTTCTTGATTGTCAATTTGAAAGCAAAAATCCTTCGGGAATTTTTCCTGATTCCGTTTCATCTGCTCGATGAGCCGTTTGGTGGTCACCCCATAGATTTCCGCGAGATCGCTATCGAGCATGACCCGTTCCCCACGGATTGTAAAAATCCGGGATTGGATCATTTCAAGAGTTGTCTTGGCTGTATCCATTCGTTCCTCCATTGCTTGTCTGGATAAAGACGAAGGAGGACGTAAAGGCCACGATGGTGTTCTGGGGTTTCTTCACTCTCAATTGAAATGGGGCCACGGATGAAACACGGAAACACACGGATGGGAAACTCCAAGGCGCAAAATTCACAAAACGGGGAGCGCACGCGCCCTCGCGTGCCCTTTGGGGTGCCCCCACCCCAAAGAAGACATTGCCATATCCATGAAGGTTGACTGTTGGATGAAAGCTGTTGTGGTGCCCGCAACGTTTCCGACGACGAGAGCGTCGATCGGATGCACGCGGGGGCGCGTGCGCTCCCAAATGACTGATTATCATGGGACGTTGTTACCGGATGCCCAACTTTTTAAAAGTCTGGTCGACGTACTTGAAATGAATTTCAAGGTTGCAGAGCTTGTCGATTTCCCGGGAGTTGAGGAATGGCTTGAGAGCCGCATCGGCCTTGAGATTTTCGGCCAATGATTTGTCTCCGCGCCAGGTGGCCATGGCGGAGCGTTGGACCGCCTCATACGCATCCTTGCGGAGCATCCCTTTGCGGGTGAGTGCGAGCAAAATGCTCTGGGAGAAAAACAGCCCCTTGGTTTTCCAGAGATTGACCTTCATGTTTTCGGGGTAGACGATCAGTTTATCCGTCAGATCAATCAGCTTGCAGAGCATGTAGTCGAGCAGAATGCAGCTATCGGGGAAGATCACGCGCTCGGCACTGGAGTGGGAAATATCCCGTTCGTGCCACAGGGCGACATTTTCCAGGGCCGCCATCGCGTTGCCTCGAAGGACACGGGCGAGGCCGCAAAGACGTTCGCCGGTGATCGGATTCCGTTTGTGGGGCATGGCTGAGCTGCCCTTCTGACCCGCGGCAAAAAACTCCTCCGCCTCCAGGACCTCCGTGCGTTGGAGATGGCGGAATTCTGTCGCCCAGCGGTCGATGCTGGTGGCCACGAGAGCCAGAGCGCATTGGAACTCCGCATGGCGGTCGCGCTGGATGATTTGGGTGGAAAGGTCCGCCGCTCGCAGACCGAGTTTTTTGCAGACATAACTTTCCACACGGGGATCGAGATGGGCATGGGTTCCGACCGCCCCGCTGATTTTGCCAACGCGGATGTTTTCCCGGGCGGCTTCCAGCCGCGTGATGGAGCGACCGAATTCATCGTACATCAGGGCCATTTTGAGCCCGAAAGTGATCGGCTCGGCATGAATCCCGTGGGAACGTCCGATCATGGGGGTGAATTTATGGGCCTTGGCCTTTTTGGCGATGGCCTTGCGCAGGGCATGGAGATCGGCCAGAAGAATGTCGGCGGCTTTGACACACTGGACCGCGAGGGTTGTATCCAGCAGGTCCGAGGAGGTCAGTCCCTGGTGAATCCAGCGTCCCGCCTTTCCGGCCGGTTTGGCGACCACCTCCAGGAAGGCCAGGACGTCGTGGTTGGTGATTTTTTCCCGTTCATTGATTTCCGCGATGCTGGTGATCCGTGCTTTGGCGCGGATGGTTTTGGCGTCGGCCTTGGGAATGACGCCGATGTGAGCCATGCCCTCGCAGGCGAGCTTTTCAATTTCCAGCCAGATGTTGAGTTTGGATTCCTCACTCCAGAGCGAGGTCATTTCCTTGCGTGAATAACGGGGGATCATGGGGAGGGACATTGGGCAAAAGAGACGGAAGAGAAAAGGATTTTTTGGGAAAATCCGGAGGAGGGAGGATCAACCGCAGAGGTCGCGGACGGTCGGAAGAGGCCGGCCGTGGACGATCCTCAGTGGGGGGAATCCGGTTTGCCCGGGGATTTCGCCTTTTTCCGGTTGTAATCGTACCGCAATTGGAGCAGCTCGACGGCGAGGGCAAAACCCATGGGCAGGTAGATGAAGGCCTTGGGAACATGGTGGTGCATACCCTCGATGACCAGAGTCACCCCGATGCAAAGCAGGAAACTCAGGGCGAGGATTTTGATGGCCGGGTGTTCCTGGATAAAGGCCCCGATGGGTTGGGCAAAGGCCAGCACACCGATAAAGGACACGATGACAGCGGTGACAATAATGACCATTTGATCGGTGAGACCCACCGCCGTGATGACCGAATCAACGGAAAAGACCATGTCGAGCATGATGATTTGCATGATGGCCGCGGTGAAGGCGGCTTTGACTGCCGCTGCGCCATGTTCCTCGCGCATTTCGACCGTGTGGTGGATTTCCTTGGTGGCCTTGTAGAGAAGGAAAAGACCGCCGACGAGCAGGACCACATCCTTGACCGAGTAAATACTGTACACCTTCAATTCATCCGCCTGCACGAGCCATTGTGCTCCGAAGAGCATGCCGATGCGAAGGATCAGGGCCAGGGCCAGGCCGATGAACCGGGCCTTGTTGCGCTCGGCTTCCGGCAGGCGGCTGGTGACGATGGAGATGATGAGAATGTTGTCAATCCCCAGGACAAGTTCCAGCCCGATGAGCAGGGCCAGGGTGGCAAGTTGGTTGGGGTCGAGAAAGGCGTCGAACATGGTGGCTCCCGTATTGAGTGGTTCCGTGTGTCGCCTATGCTTTAAATGGAGAGGGACGATTGTCCAGCAGTTTTCGGAAAAAACACAGGGTCAATGCTGTCACTTGAAAAGCCCTTTGAGCAGGCCGCCAAGCGCATTTTGATCGTCCTGTTGCTGTGTCGGCTCGGACGGGTTCTGCTGGCCCTGTTTTTGATCTTTGCCCGCCCCTTTGAGCAGGTCCATCAGCAGATTGGCCCCCGCGTTGACGGCGGCCTCACCGAGCATTTTGTTTTTGTCGAATGTGAAAACCGGTTGACTGATCGTCCCCGAGAGTTTGGCCGCCCCCGGAAGTTTGGACCATTCACTTTCCTGGCCCCCCAGCGAGGGGAGGGTTGTGAAAAATGCAGATTGTTTGAGGGCCGCGCGTTTGGCCTTGAAGGTGGTGTCCATGGAAAGAGCGCCATTCCACAGGACGCTCCCGGTAAAAAAGCTCTGCACCACGTCGCCGCCGATGGAACTGTCCTTCGTGGTCATCCGTCCCCCGCTGACCTGGGCTGAAAAGTCGATGCTGTCGATTTCCGCCGCCGCAATCTGCGGCGAATCGAGGACCTTGCCCAGCTGGGCCAGACCGTCCCGGATGGACGGGATTTTTTCGATGTCGGCATTGCGCATGGAGAAATCCAGTGATCCGTTGAGTGAAGGGCCGATCTGCTGCCAGCCCGTGCCCGAGGCACCGAGGGTAAAGGCCACGTTGATATTGCCGCTGACGCTGTCCTTGAGACCCGGATTGAAGGCGAGCAGCCAGGGGGTGATGGGCATGGAAACCGTGTTGAAGCTCATGCCGTAGACGGGTTTGGAGGGGGTTGCCATGTCCTGCTGGAAATTCAGGGAAAAGGGGACCCCTCCCATCTTGGCACCGGCCTTTTCAATTTTCATCAGAGGCCCTTTTTTCAGACAGGTCAACTGGAGTCCGGTAAGTTTGAGCGAGCGGAGGATCAGCGTATCGACCGAGACCGTGAGGTTCAGATCGCGCGTCGGGGCGGCGGAAGGAGGCGGGGCCACAGGCCCATTCTGGCCCGGCCCGGGTGCCGGGGTGCCGGGGGTGGCGCGATAGGCCGGGAAAAAGCGGTCATACCACGGGGTGAAGTCCAGGGAAGGACTTTGCACTTTCAAATGGGCGAGGGCCGGGGTGATCTCCCCGGAGACAAAAATCTGATTCTTCGCACCTGCGGTGGGGTCCCACTGGGCGCTGGCTGAACGGATCACACAGGTGGCGTTTGAGAGGGTGCTCATGTCCACCGCCGCACTGAAATTCAGCGGGGGCAATCCGGAAAGTTCCCTGTTGTCGAAGGCGAATTGTTTCAGGTCCGCACTGGCCTTGATATCAAATCCGTTCTGGCCGTAACGCATGCTGGCTTTTCCCGAAAGATCGATGCTGCGCAGGGAGCCATCCGGGAATGACGCGGCAATGACCGGGGCCAGGGCCGATTGGCGGAGATTGCTGACAGTGAACTCACTTTCAAAGCTGCTGAAATCCGTGAGTCCGGAAAAATTCCCTTTCCAGGAGCCGGCCGGTGCCCCATTGAGATTCAAGTCCAACTGGGCATTTTGCAGTTTGAGCCGGGGCGTGTTCCAATCGATCCCACCGCGGAATGTGAGAGTGGCCTTGGGATAACGGATGTTTTTCCAGGAAACATCCAGCGAGGAGGTGATCAGGTCTGTCTGGAGAATCCAGTGCCCGCCGGAAACGAGTTTCCAATCAATCTGTGTTTTGAGATTGCCTGAGGCCACCGTCAGGTTTGGGACCGGTTTGAGGGTGAAAAGAGGGGGCAGCGGGAGGTCCAGGTCCAGATTCCCCGCGCCGGCCCAGTCGGAAAGGTCCATGTTCCCATCCAATGTTCCCGAGAGCAGGACCATGCCCTTCTCCGCAATCCGGATGGCGGAGGGCGAGATATGGACCTTGTCGAGGGAGGTGACGACAATCACGCCGTCAAAACTCGCGCTTCCATCAGTCAGGGGCAGGGAGGGTTTTGTGGGGAGAGTGTTTTGGAACGAGATTTTTTCGGCAAAGAAATGTCCGTCAAAGGTCAGGGTTTTCCCTCCCTCACTGGCGGAGAAGGAGGCGTTGGCGGATACTTTGCCCGAACGCACCTGTTCGCTTTCGGGAAGATGCATCAGGGCCAGCCAGGGGGCCAGGTCGGTCGGGAAAAGCTGGAACGCCACAAAGGCCGGCGGCGTCCCTGCCGAGGCATGACCCTCCGCCCAGGAGAGGGACATCGGTTGGTTGAGCGAGGCCTTCAGCAACGGCGCATTTTGCTGGGATGCCTCCAGGGAGAGTTTTGAAATGGTGACCTGCTGCTTTGACCGGTCGATGGAAACAGTCTGTTCGGTGGTCAGTTGCACCGGTTTCCAGAGATTGGCAGGCAGCCGCGGGGAGGAAATATTCAGCGGACGTGCCTCCAGGCGGCCGGTGGTCCGGATCAGCTGACCTCCCGAGGTGGCACTGAGATGACCCGTGACGGAGAGGGAACTGTCGAGAAAGTCGATTTGCCGGGCGGCCCCCAGCAGATTGAGAATGTTGCTGCGGACCGGTCCGAGTTGGAAATCCAGCTCGGCCTCCCCCAGGGTCGGTGTCATGGTCCCGGAGACCGTCAGGGAGGTGAGCATGATGCCGTCGCGTTCAAGGGTCACATGGGTGTCCCTGAGCTGCCCGCCGCCCGTGCCCGCGGCCGTGAGATTGACCGCCGCCCGCACCGCGATCCCATCGAGTGATTCGTTCACAATCCGACCCTTGCATCGGTCGACAGCCAGCCGGGCGATCAGACCGGTGGGAACCAGGTCTTCCGTCCACTGCAGGGTCCCCTTCAATTCAAATCGTCCGCCCGCCTCTGTTTTGGGATCGGATTCCGACCAGGAAAATTCCCCATCCGTCTGAAGCGTCATCTCCCGGCCCGGGGTCACCGGGGCGGCGGCCAGCGAGACATTCTGGACCTTCCAACGGTGGTCGTCGCGTGTTCCGTTCCATTCCAGGCCGGAGATTTTCAGGGAGCCGACCGACCAGGTGAGGTTGACGTTTTTGCCCGGTTTTGAAGGCGGGGCCGGAAGAGCATGGGGGTTGACGGGCCGGGTGAAAATTTTTGGTTTTTCGAGCGAGAGCAGGCTGATGTCGAGGTGACGGTTTTTCCAGAGGGCCGCCCCCTGATAGGTCATTTGCAACCGGGCCACCTCTGCCATCGGAGCCTCCGCCGGACCGACCCTCAGATTTTCGAGTGTGAGGTCGGAGAGGGGTTTCCAGACCGCTTTGGAGGCGTGGATTTCCACCCCCAGGTTTTTGGAAAGCAGCGGCAGGACAATCAGACGCACCCCGCTGTCGGTGGTCATGAACCAGAGCCCGCCTCCCAGTGCGCACAGAATCAGCATGGCCCCGAGGAAAAACCATTTCAAACAACCGGACTTTTTTGGGACAGGGACCGCAGGGGAGGGGGTGTCGCTCATGGCAAAACATTATCCGTTGTCCCGGGGGCGTCGAGTTCCAAAATGGATGAGACTGACTCCCAGGAAACCGGGGAAAAGGCACCCGCAGACTTGTCCCGGACTGGCTCGGGATGTCGCGGATGAACGCGGAAGGAATCCGGAGACTGACGGACCTCTCTTATCGGCCTGCACACTGAGGATCAAAATGTCCGGGGGATTCCGATTGTTTCACCAAAAGCCCATGCCTCTAGTGTGCCCCCTGCAGTCTCAATTTTTGGAAATCAGGTCTTTGCGTTTCACGCCAGTTCCAATTCTTCTTCTTTGCGAATGCCAGGTATTTCTTCTTTGGAAAAGGTTTCGTACAAGTCCCGCAGTTGGGCCTTCAAATCTTCAATGTCTTCGCCCTGCGTCCAGTGATCGGGATAGGCGTTGAGGTATCCGAGATAATTCCCATCATCCTCTTTCCAATATGTGAACTTTGTTCTCATACACTGAATATACTTCTTTTTTTTGACTGACACGTTTTTTCTTTTGTTTTGAAGGAGATTGGGCGCCCGCAGACTTGTCCCGGACTGGCTCGGGATGTCGCAGATGAACGCAGAGGGAATCCGGAGACTGGCAGAACTCTATTCCCGGCCCTTGCGGTGTTGGGCGGTTTGTGGAAGATCGGCGGGTGTGAGCCGGTAGTCGGTGATCATTTCCTGATACAGGTCGCGGAGGCTTTGGGCAATTTGCGCGTTGAGCCGGGATCGGTCCATGCCCTTGGTGACGTGGAGGGGCGGACCGTACCGGATCCACAGGCGGCGACCCTGAAACCAGGATTTTGGATCGTACAGACGGTCGGAGCCGAGGATGACGCAGGGATGGATCGGGGCCCCCGAGAGAAGAGCCAGTGTGGCCGCCCCCTCCGTGATCGGGGCTCCATTGAGGACGGAGCGTTCCCCCGAGCGCAAACCGCCCTCCGGATACAGACCCAGCAGGCGTCCATTTTTCAGACGGTCAAGACAATGCCGGATCGCCTTCCGGTCGACACCGAACCGGTTGAGCGGCACGCAGCCTACACTCAGAAAAAAGGCGCGCATGACCGGGTTGCCGAAAAATTCCAGGGAGGTGACAAAGTCCACCGGACGCCCGCAGCGGGCCCCCATCAGGGGCGGGTCGAAATGGCTGATGTGATTGGAGACCAGGATTCCCGCGCCCGTGCGGGGAAGGTGCTGGCGTCCGGTGATGACCGCCTTCCAGAAAATGCGGATGAAGAGGTAGGCGGCATTGCGGCCCCACCAGTTGTTGAAACCGAACCAGAGCCATTTGAGCCGCGGGATTTCAAAGGTCATCCGGCGAGACCCCGATGCCGAGAATGGAACAGGCCGTGACGATGTTCAGCTTGAGCTCGGTGGCCTTTTCGACCATGTCGTCACTTTCCGTTCCGGGATTGAGCCACACCTCACGGGCCCCCTTTTTGGCGATCTCCTCAAGCACACG
>JANRIZ010000038.1:0-6278 GCA_033764445.1 Verrucomicrobiia bacterium
TGTAGCCCCCTCACCCCCCACCCCCTTCCTCCATGACTACCTCCACAAACGTCCTCGGTGGCAAATTAATCCCCTGCTGCATGGATCCCCTGACGGGATACCATCGCGACGGCTTCTGTCACACCGGCCCCGGGGATCACGGATTGCATGTGGTCTGTGTCCAGGTAAACGCGGCCTTCCTGGAATTTTCAGCGGAACAGGGCAATGACTTGAGCACGCCCCGCGAAGAATTTGGGTTTCCCGGATTAAAACCTGGTGATCGCTGGTGTTTGTGTGCAACACGTTGGATGGAAGCCTTGGAGGAAAATTGCGCTCCCCCGGTCATTTTGGAGGCCACCCATATCACAGCCTTGGAATTTATTGACCTCGAAGATCTGCGCAAACACGCCCTTGACCGGGAAAAACCATAAAAAATCATCGTCCTCGGCTCACCCGTGGTGGATTGATCCTGGAAATTTGAGACGGGAGATGGAGCCAGCTGTCGGATTCGAACCGACGACCGACGGTTTACAAAACCGTTGCTCTACCACTGAGCTAAACTGGCGCGGAAGTCCCACAGTAATTTTGCGACCGCCAACACGCAAGAATATTCTCCTGCGATTCCCGCAGGCCGCACTGACTCAAAAAAACTCCCGGAGGACCTCTCGGAGCAATGCCTTGAAATTTTCCATGGACAAACCCCGGTCTGCAACCCGTTTTTGTAAACAAAAAAATTTCTCCTCTCCGTCTGAAAGAAGTGGGGAGCCACAGATTCTTCACTTGTGTAAAGACGCCTCTTCTGGAAGACTCCCGCCGCCCGCCAGGACTGATTCCCGACCCGCAGCCCTCCTGGGACTTCGGTGGGGGACGATCCGCCGGGCCCGAAAAACCGAAATCCACCCGATCCACCAAAGTCCGAACCCACTATGCAGACCGCCTATTCCCCTGAGCGCAAATTCAATGTGAGCCCGGGGTCCATCCTCTTCATCAGCATCCACATTGCGTGCCTGCTGATCCTGGTGGTTCCCTTCACCTGGCTGGGCCTTGGACTGTGCCTTGGTTTTTTCTTTCTGCGCAAATTTGCGATCACCGCCGGGTACCACCGTTATTTCTCGCATCGCTCCTACAAGACCAGCCGCCTTTTCCAGTTTCTGCTGGCCTTTATCGGGGGCATGTCCACCCAGAAGGGTGCGATCTGGTGGGCCGCGAACCATCGGCACCACCACAAATATTCCGACCGGGTCGAGGACATCCATTCGGTGGACCGCGACGGATTTTACTGGGCCCACGTCGGGTGGGTCCTCTCGAAGGAATACGACACGTTTGACCAGGATTCCGTCAAGGACCTGACACGCTACCCCGAACTCGTTTTTCTGGACAAACTGCATTTTATTCCCCCCATCACCCTGGCAGCGGTCTGCGTGCTGACCGGGTGGTGGACCGGCGGACTCATCGGAGCCTCCACCTGTTTTGTATGGGGCTACCTCGTCAGCACGGTCATTCTCTACCACACGACCTTTTCGATCAATTCCCTCTGCCACAAATTCGGCTCCCGGCGGTATGAAACGGGGGAATCGAGCAAAAATTCCCTGATCCTGGCCCTGATCACTCTGGGTGAAGGCTGGCACAACAATCATCACCACTACCCCCTTTCCACGCGCCAGGGCTTTTTCTGGTGGGAAATCGACATCACCTACTACATCCTGAAGGTTCTTTCCTGGTTTCGCATTGTCTGGAGTCTCCAACGCCCTCCGCGCCATCTGACAGCCCAGGCAGCCTGACGGCTCCGATCAGTCCCGCAGCCGGCTGCAGCGGTGGGTTCCGACTTGCCTCACGGGAACATCCCCCCTATCCTCCGGGACGTGAAACTGCTTCTCCTCCCCGCCCTCCTGTGTGTCCTTCTGCTCTCCGGGTGTGACCCTTTCTCCTCAAATGCCACGAGTCCGGAGGCCCAGGACGAAAACAACAAAAACTTCCAAAAGGCCAAGGAACGATACGGACTGATGGATTACGACGGGGCGGTCGATTATTTTGAGAGGGCTCTGCGGGACAATCCCAAGCTCGCCAAGGCCCACTTGGAACTGGCCCTTATCTATGACGAGAAGAAACAGGATTATGTCAGCGCCATCTTTCACTTTGAACGGTACCTTCGTCTGCGGCCGGATTCCGGCAAAAAGGAAATGGTGCAGGACTTTCTGAATGCGGCCAAAAAGAAACTCCATTCGGCGGGCTCCGACGGACTCTCCGCGGAAAAGCAGGAAATCATCAGACTTCAGGCCGAAAACGATTCGCTCCGGGCCCAGATCGCCGACCTGCGCAAACGGACGGGAGTCAAAGCCCCCCTGAGCATGGAAACGACGGCCACACCACAGGCGGCCTCAAAACCCAGCCCCGAACCGGCCCTGAAATCGGTCTCCCCTCCGCCCGCTCTGGCCGCCCCCGCTCCCGCCAAGGTCAATCTCAATGACCTGAAAGCCCCGGGTGACCCGCTGGCCAACCCGCCCCTCGAACCCTTCAAGTCGGCCGGTCCGACCCCGGCCCCCCCCGCACCGTCAACCCCGTCCGCCCCGCAAAATTACACGGTTCTCCCCGGTGACAATCTCAGCAAAATCTCCAAAAAATTCTACGGAGCCTCCTCAAAGTGGCAGATCATCCTCGATGCCAATACCAATACCATCCGGGAACCCAAGGACCTCAAACCCGGAATGACCCTTGTCATCCCCCCAAAACAGTAGGTGGCCCGGGCGGATACTGGGCGCGGCCATCGTCGCCTTTTGGGCGGTCATGACCCTGGCACTGGTCAACCGCGAATTTTTCCCGGATGATTCCGAGCGTTTTCCCATCCCGTTGCACGTGGTCCTCGACAAGATTTTTTCCGCCCAGGAGGAATCCGAACTGGTCATCTACTTCAAACGCCAGGAAATCGGCATTTTCCGCCTCATCCCCCGGGTCAAACCCGGCTCCAACACCCATCCCGACGCCCGTCATTCGATGCTGATCAGCGGTGATGTGACCGTTGACCTGATCCATCGAAAGGCCCGGGCCCGGCTCAGTTCCCGCGCCGATTTTTCCCCGCAAAGCGATCTGCTGTCCTTTTCGGGCGAGGGAAAGGTGGACGAGATGAATTTTCATGCGGAGGGGAGTGCGGCCACGGGTCAGATCTCCCTGAGCTACCGTTTTGACGGGGGTCCGGAGCAGACCGCCTCGGTTCCCTTCGATCTGCGCCAGGCGCTGAGGGGTTCGGCGAACCCGGATTACAACCATGCACGCCAGATGCTCGATCAGATGCGTTCCCAGAGCATGCAGGTGCTTTCCTACTCCACCCAGACGACACTCAACCGTGAAAACATCACCGCCTTTGTCATTGAATCCAAGGCCGAAGGCTACAAACCCACCCGCATCTGGGTCACCCGCTTCGGCCAGATTTTCCGGGTCGAAACCCCCTTCGATTTTGAGATGCGTCCGGTCACGGACCCCTTGGTCCTGTAGGGGATCCGGCCTCCTGCCTGGTTCCGGGAGGCCACCGCCCTCCCGGGGCGGCTTAATCGACAAATTCGCTGGTAAAAGGAAAGGCAAATCCCGGGGAACCACCGCCCCCGGGCAATCCCTCGAAGACCAGTTCCACGGCCAGCACCTGTTTGGATTTCCACATCAGCGGGATCCGGTCTGAAACGGGCAGCGGGGACATGGGGGTTTCATCCAGACGCACCAGCCCCGCACGAAGCGGTTGATCCCTCAGAACCAACTCCCCGTGCACCGGCTCATCGAGCAGATTGACCAGATGCAGGATCACCGCATCACGGCCCTCGGCTTTTTTGAAGGTGGTCAGCTGGACAAAGGGATGGTCCACATGTGCCAGACTGCCGGAAGGCGATGCATTCCCGCCCATGACCCGGCGCGGAAAAACCTCATGGACCGTGCCCGTATGGAATGCCTCCGCCAGCTCGGGCAGCCGGGCGGCCTTCCAGTCGCCTTCGTGAAGGTGAATGCCATATTCAAACTCATAGACGCCCTGCCCGAACCGGTCGATGTCGTACCCTTCCGTTCCCCACAGATTGCCGAAGACCGCCTCGGTGGCCCGCAGGAGAGTCAGCGCAATCTCCCGGCGTCCGAATTCCGACACATGATATTCCGCCACGGAACGGTTGAGAACGGCCACTCCGCGGGTTTGATCGGACACATCCACAAAGGACTTCAGATGCCAGCATCCGCTGTGAAGTTTCTCCCCGGCGGGAATGTGGATGTCCCGACGGGTGACTTCAAAGGCGTTTTCCGCAACATGCGCCGTCGCCCCCGGCAGATCGGTCGGGAACTTGACCTGCACGCGGTGATCCTGTGCGGAATTGTCAAGGGTTGTCCGGATGCCCAGAAATTTCTGGCCCCGGGCCAGGGAATAGACGGTGCGGATTTTCAGGGGGACACGGTCGGCGGAACGTCCGTCCCCGTCCTTGCAGGCGGGAATGAGCATTTCCAGCCGGACCTCGTATTCGGCGGATGTTGGGCCGTTGTGGAGGAGGGCGATGTGCGCCGGAACCCCCAGGGAGGTGACGATCACATCCCGTTTGGGTTTGAAATAATCATAACTCTGGCCCGCATCACCGCCGTCCTCAAAATAATGGGTCCGCTCGAGCCTCCACCCGGTGGCCTTGTCCGTGAGGTTGAGACTGCCGTCGGGGTTGATTTCGACCCTCAATGACTCATTTTCCATGAGATGGGGTTCGTTGGAAATGTGGGAAACACGGGCCGGACGGTGTTCAAACGGGGGAGCCCCGATGGAGACCAGGGGGGGGGCCGGACGGTACACCCACGAGAGGGTCTGGTATCCGAATGCGGGCAGGCTGACGTCCTCAAGAACCAGATCAAATTCAACCGCCTGCCGCTGGTCGGGAAGCATGTGGGGGCTGGTCCGGCGTTTGCGGGCCGGGAAACGCCGGGAAAGCACCTGGCAGGGAATTTCCCGTCCCTGGGCATCCACCAGGGCAAAGGGTTCAAACAAATCCTCCCGTTCACCGCTGGCGGAATTGTCCTTTTCCGTGTGTCCCGAAAATTTCCGCAACGGATAAAGCACCTTCAGGCGGAGCGGCCCGCGCCGGGGCCGTGAGGCGGGATTAAACAGGAGCAGGACCTTGTCGCCCTCCGCCAGCATGCTTCCCCGGAGGGAAAGAGCCAGTTGCTGGAGGCCGCGCCCGGCCAGGTTGCCGGCGATGTCATCGGCGGCGTCAAAACGCGGGATCATGTCCCTGTGGACCTGGTTGACCGAGCAGCCGCAGATCGAATCGTGCGGATGGTTTTGAAGGACAAAACGCCAGGCTTTCCACAGGAAATCGGCATCGTAGCTGCCGCCGCACATCCAATTGACCGTCGCAAGGGGCTCCGCATGGCGTTCAAGCAGCATCTGGGAGCGGATGTTGCGCTGTTTGATTTCCGGGTGGGCGCTGAGGGTGCCCTGGACAACCGTGGCATGTTTCTCCTCGCGCAATTCGCCCCGGCGCACCACCAGATCGTCGGGAACGGACTTCCTGAGTTCCGCCATGAACTCTCCCATGGTCGAATGACGCACCTCAAACCTGCCCTCCAACGCCTTGTTGACCTCCGGAAAAATGCGGGTCAGCCACGGACGGGCAAAGAGGTGGTCACATCCGTCCATACCCAGATAGAGGGGGGCGCTGGCGAATTTTGACAGGATCCCCTCCACCTCCTGCGCATATCGGACCGCCCCCTCCACGTCATCGGGAAAATTGTAGGCGCTGTTGTACCAGCCGGCCATGAGATGGGTCAGAATCCGGGTGCCGTCGGCCCCCTCCCAGATGAATTCGCTTTTCCCCCCCACCGAGTCGGGCGTGATGCCCCGGCCCAGGATCGCGTTATCCAGGCCGAACCCGGCCAGTATCTGGGGCACCTGGGAATGATGCCCGAAATTATCGGCCACGTAGCCGACAGGCATGGGGTCGGTGCCGAACTCCCGGCAGATTTTCCGGCCCAGCAACAAATTGCGCACGATGGATTCGGCACTGACCAGCCACTGGTCGTTGAGCAGATAAAAAGGACCGACAATCAGGCGTCCGGCCTGGATCTGTCTTTCAAGGCGGGTGCGGTTTTGCGGACGGATCTCCAGGTAATCCTCCAGAACCACGGTCTGGCCGTCCAGATGAAAGGCCCGGAACCCGGGGTCCGTCTCCAGAAGGTCCAGCACCCGGTCGATGTTGTCGACGAGCATCATGCGGAAGGATTGAAACGGCAGGTACCATTCGCGGTCCCAGTGCGTGTGGGAAATGACATGGAGCGTGGGGATCATGGAT
>JANRIZ010000120.1:0-7040 GCA_033764445.1 Verrucomicrobiia bacterium
ACCCCTGCCCCTAACGCAACTTGAACCGGATCGGCACCTTCAATGTGCAGGGCACCGGCACTCCCATCACCTCGGCGGGACGGAACCGGTACTCCCGTACGGCCTTCAAGGCGGCGGCGTCCAACACGGCATGACCCGAACTGCTCTCCACCGAAATGGAATCCACCCGACCCTGGGCACTGACCCCCACCAACAGCATCACGACTCCCTCCCATCGATTGGCCCGCGCCTCCTCAGGATAACGGGGCGCGGGATTTCGCAGATAATCGGCTCCTGTCGCCATCCTCGCTCCACCGGAGGATTGCAATGTCGTCCTGTCCCTGCCCGGTACGGGTGAACTCCCCTCCCCTGTTTCCGACTGACGGGATTGTTTTTCCGTGTGAACGGGCGGTTTCTCAATCACAGGTTCTGGCTTGGGTTCGGTGACTTTCGCCACCACCACATCATCGGGCCTGGGGGTCACTACGGGCGAAGCCTCTGGTTCAGGCTCAGGCTCGGGTGTCATCTCCTTCTTTTCTTGCGGCTGCACGGAGGCAGCCACCAGATCAACTTCCACACTGTTCTCTCCCTGCTGCATGCCGTACTGCGCCTTTTGCGTGAGAAACAAAGCTCCGCCTGCGAATACGGCACCGTGCAGTCCCGCTGAAAGGAAATAACTCAAAAGGCGCGGCTTCATCATTTTTTCGTGGTTTCGATGGCCACCCGGGTCAGTCCCGCCTTCCGGGTCGCATCCAGAAGGGCCACCACCCTTTCAAAGGGGGCCCGCCCATCACCGTTGATCAAAACCTTTGTCTCCGGGGCAATCTGCCTCAGTCGCCGGAGTTTTTCAGACAGTTGCTCCAGTCCCACCGGCTCCTTGTTAAAAAAATACATTCCCTCCCCGGTCACCGAAAGGGTCACCTGGTCCTGACGCTCCAGCGGGGCCGAGGTGGCGGCCACGGGCAGTTTGACCTCCACCCCCTGGTTTTTGACCATCGACAGCGAGACCATCACAAATGTGGCCAGGAGAAAAAAAATGATGTCGATGAGGGGCACGATCTCGATCCGGGCACGCCGGTTGGCCCGGGGGCTTGGAATGATCATACGGGCTGCCTCAGGGAGCCGGGCGTTTTCTGAAGGATCAGCTCCAGGTGGGTGGCGGCATCCTGGATTTCATGCCGGGCCTCCTCCAGCCGGGTGTTGAGGTAGTTGAAGGGAAGGAGGGCGGTGATGGCAATGCCCAGCCCGAAGGCGGTGGCAATCAGGGCCTCGGCAATTCCCCCGGTGATGGCGGCGGGGGCGCCCAGTTCCTCGCCTCCCAGCAGACCGAAGGAATGGATCATGCCGGTGACCGTCCCCAGAAGGCCCAGGAGCGGGGCGAGGGTGATGATGGTGTCCAGGACGGCCAGTCCGCGGTTGAACCGTTGCAATTCCCCGCTGGCGGCCTTCAGCAGCGCGTGTGAAAGGGAACGATCCCGGTGTTCGAGTGCGTACACGAGTGTCCGCGCCACAAAATCCGTGCTGCCGTCGGAGGCCCGAATCGCCCCCTCAATGTCCCCGGCCTCCACCTTGGAAAGCAGATTTTCCACGACCTCGGGCTGACGCCGCCGCGTTTCGCCGAGGATGAAGATGAGCCGGTCAATGACCGTTGCCAGGGCGATCACGGAGGTCACAAGCAGCGGCCACATGATCGGGCCGCCTTGGATGAAGATTTGAATCATACGCGGAAACTCCTTGCAGAAATCCGGGCTTTTGTCACGTCCGCCGGAAAACAGGGGTTAAAATGCAACCTTCACCCCCCCGTAAAAATTCCGACGCAGGGCAGGCTCGATTCCATCGGACCGGACCCGCGAGTAGTAGTCCTCGTCAAAAATGTTGTTGATCCCAAACAGCAGGCTCAGGGGATCGCACACTCTTGCCTCGGAACTCAGATCAAAAACGGTGAAACCCGGAATGGCATTCAAACCGTTGGCCGCGGCATTGGAATCCTGCCAGAACTGCCGGTCAACCACCTGACCCAGAAACGCGACCTTGACGAGGTCCTTGTAACGATAGATGGGTCCATACTTGACGAGGTACGCAGGCGCATAGTCCGGTGTGCGTCCCTGAAGCGGACCGCTGTCAAATGCCGCATCCAACAGGGTCACGTTTCCCGACAGGATGAGGTGGCCGTACCTTTCAGTGAAGGTCTCACGCCTCCCCTCCAAGGTCTTCGGGTCTGCGGAAGGGCTTGCAGGTGGGGCAAACGCATCGATCCATTCGCTGAAATCAAGCTCCACAGCCGCCTCAAATCCGCGATAATACGCATCGCCGCTGTTGCGGAACTGGGTGATCCCGGGGGCCACCGTAAAGTTCCCGAACTGATCCTCGTAGTCGGTCAGAAAAACACTGGCATCATAGGTCACAAACCGTGCGGGCGTCCCCCGCATTCCCAGTTCGTAGGACCAGGTCCGCCCTTCCTTGAGGTCGGTGGCCGCCAACGCGTTGCCCGTGGGGGCGAGATTGTCGTACCCGGGGGGTTTGTAGCCCTGGGAAAAATTGAAGTACGCCTGGTTCTGATCCGGCAGCTCGTACTGGATCCCAAAGCCGAAGAGGGAAACTGTGTCCGTTTGATCCAGACTGACCAGCGGGGCGGTGGTTTTGTCGGCATTGAATGTTTCCCGCACGTCGTTGTGAATGATCTCCTGACGGAAGGCGGGCACCAGGGAGAGGTCTCCAAATTTGAACCGGTTTTCGGCAAAGAGTGATCCGTACACCGTGGACCGGTCAAAAAGGAAACGGGTGTTGCCTGCAAACCCGCCGATGGTGCCCGTGGGTGTCCGTTTTTGCATGCGGGGGCTGTCGCTGTACCAGGTTTCAAATCCTCCCGTGAAGGTGTGCACGTTTTCCCAGGCGGACCAATCATGCTTCACGCGGGTTTCCAGGCCCCAGTTGTAGAATTCCTGGAGATCAACGGCACTGTTGAGATTTGAGACACGCGCCGCCGTGAACCGCTCCCGGGTGCTGTAACGGGAGCTGTACCCACCCCAGGTTTTGGCCGTCAACAGGGTCTCGGCGGAAAAACGATGTTCAAAATGCAGGGACGCCACATAACGGTTCCACCGGAGTTCGTCGTGGGGTGTGAGGGTTTGAAACCGGTTGGACTGGAACTGGGCGAGGGTCAGTCTTCCCGCCTCCTCAACGGCGGCGTCAAAGGCATCCATGCCAAAGGTCAGTTTGCTGGATTCACCGGGCCGCCAGATGACTTTGGCGTTTCCCCCGTTGATGCCGTATCCGGAGTGGATGCGGTCGTTGTCGGACTGGTCATGCACATAGGAAACAGCGTACCCCACCTCGCCCGAGGTGCCCGACACCTTCGTAAAGGTGTTGTAGAGGCCATAGGAACCCATCACATGCTCGGACTCGACCGACCAGGCCCGGTGGGCCGCGGGGTCTTTGGTCACATAATTGATGACCGGACCCGGCTGGGGGCCGTAAAGCAGGGCCGAACCGCCCCGGATAAACTCGATCTTTTCCACCAACTGCAGCGGCGTACTGTAGTAGGCGGTGGGATAACCAAACAGACTGTTCTGAATGGGAATGCCGTCCTGAAGCAGCAGCACGTCCTGTCCCTCATGCGGGTCGCCGATCCCCCGGTAGGTGATATTGACAATGCCACGGTTGGGTGACTCGGAGATGAAAACGCCGGGGGTTTGCGAGAAGGCGGCACGGTAGTTGTTGGCCGGAATCAACGGCAGACGGGTCAAATCGGTCACCGTGGTTTTTTTGCCGGCATAAATTTCGGCGCCCTGGATGTCGGGCATTGTCCCGGCGGCAAACGCCTCGTTCCCCTCCCCATAAACCACCACCTCCCCAAGTGTGGCCGGAGTCGTTTCCTCGGAGAGAACCGGTTTTTTGAGCCTCTCAGACGCAGGATTTTCGGATTGTGTTTGGGATTGGGCGATCAATGGCAGAAGGCCCAGGGCGAGGATGATCATGTGTTTTTGTGCGATTTTCATGGGGGTTTTATTTTTGAGTTTGAGACCCAGTCTCGTTTATGGTCGTGTTAAAAACCAAAAAAAACACACACTGTCAAACTGAAAGTGAGACTTAATCTCATTTTATCTTGCTTTCGCACTAAAAAATGCTTTTGTTTTTTCAATCTCAACCCAACCTTCAACATTCACGATTCATTCCCATATGAAAAAATCCCTTCCCTGCCTGCTCATGGCAGTCTGTCTTCTGCACTCGGCCTGCACCCCGAAAAAATCCGCCGCGACGGAGGCCAAACCCGAAACCGGCTCCAAGATCATCGTCGCCCTCAAGCCGGACAAGGACCCCCAGAAAATGCTCGAGGAACGCACCAATCTGGCCTCGTTTCTTTCAGCCAAAATGGGCAGACCTGTTGAGGTCATCGTCCCCCTCTCCTCGGCGGTCATTCAGGAGGGGTTTGCCAACGGGACGATCGATCTGGGGTATCTCAGCTCCACGGACATGGTCACCGCCCGAAAAAACGGGGCGGCGGATCTGCTGCTGGCCGGGGAAATCGATGGCAAAACCACCTACGAAAGTTACTGGCTCTGCCTCAAGGAAAAACCCTACTCTTCGGTCAGGGACCTCAAGGGAAAAAAGGTGGCTTTTGCCAGCCGCACCAGCACCTCGGGCTGCATCATTCCCCTGAATGACCTGTATGAGCAGGGTCTCCTCGGGACGGAGGTCAGTCCGGAATCCTTTTTCGGCACCGGCAACGTCTGGTACGGCTCGGGCTACACCACGGCCACCGACCGGGTCTTCTCGGGCGATGCCGAGGCGGCGGCTGTCAGTGACTACGTTTTCAACAAGGACAAACATCTGACCGCCGAACAACGCGACAAACTCAAGGTGCTCGATACCCAGGGGCCCGTTCCCACCCACACGCTGGCGGTCCGCAAAACGCTCTCCCCTGCGGAACGCGACCGTTTGAAGGCGGCCCTCCTGTCCCTCAACGAGGAACCTCACACGGCCCTGCGCGACAAGGTCTTCACCTCAAAAATTGTCGAGGTGGATGCCGACGGTCACCTGGCCCCCATCCAAAAGGCGATGGAAGTCCATTCACGCCTCAAGTAACCAACCCGCTCCGCCATGTCCGGCCCCCTCCCCCACCCCCAAGGGTCCTCCCCCTCGATCCGTCTGGAAAATCTCGGGCTGCACCGGGGCGGACGGTGGCTGTTCCGGAATCTGGATGTCTCGATTCCTCCAGGCCGGTTCGTGGCCATCACCGGACGCTCCGGGGTGGGCAAAAGCAGCCTGCTCCAGTGCGTGGCGGGCTTGCTCCCCCCCACGGAGGGCCGCACTTTCACCCACATCGACGACCATCATTCAAACCACAAAAAAAGCTGTGCGGTGGGGGTCATTTTCCAAAACCACCTGCTGATCAACAACAGTTCCATCCTTGAAAATGTGCTGTGCGGACGGATCGGCTGCCATTCCTCGCTCCAGACACTGTTTGGTTTTTCACGGACCGAAAGGCAGGAGGCCTTCCGTGTCCTCAACGAGGTGGGACTCGCCCCCCAGACCCACCGCTGGGTCGCCGAGGTCTCCGGCGGTGAGGCCCAGCGCACGGCCGTCGCACGCACACTGTTTCAGGACCCGGAAATCATCCTCGCCGACGAGCCCGTTTCCAACCTGGATCCCGGCAATGCCTGTCACATCCTGGGTCTGCTCCACACGCTGACCAAATCCCGCGGCAAAACGGTCCTCTGCGTCCTGCACGACCCCGCCCTGGTGGCGCAATTTGCGGACGGCATATTGGAATTTGACGGGTCTCCCCGGGGCTTCCATTACCAGGAGTCCCATGGAAAAGACTGATCATCCGCCGGAACCCCGCATCCCGCCCATGCAGTGGTACGACCGGCTCAACGCCCTGAATGTCTCGTTTCTGGTCTTCATTCTGGCCGTGGTCTTTTCCGCCAAATCCCTCCGGGTGGCGGATCCCGCCCGTCAGATCAATTACCTTGAAAATCTGCTCCGTTTTACCGGCCGCTTTTTCCCCCCGGACTGGTCGGTGACCCCGCAAGTCCTCCTTTCACTGGTTGAAACCGTGCAAATTGCGGTCATGGCCTCGGCCTTTTCAATCCTCATCTCCATCCCCCTGGGCGTGGCGGGAGCCCAGAATCTTTCCCCCCGCTTCCTTGTCTTCCTCACCCGCAACCTGCTGAATCTGATCCGCACCATCCCGGGTCTGGTCTGGGCCCTGCTGGCGGTGGCCGTGGTCGGTGCCAACAGCCTGGCCGGGGTCATCGGTCTGACCTTTTACAGCATCGGCTATCTGGGAAAGTTTTTCAGTGACTCCTTTGAAGGGGTCGATATTTCCGTCGCCCGGGGTTTGAGAGCCATTGGCGCCTCCCGGTTCCAGGCCTTCCAGTACGGGGTCTGGCCCAACGCCAAGCCGATCGTCTGGAGTTACGGTCTGTGGATGCTCGAATACAACATCCGTTCAGCCTCGATCATCGGTTATGTGGGTGCGGGGGGGGTCGGGGTTCTCCTGCACACCTACCAGGAATTTTCAAACTGGGACAAGTTTGCCACGGTTCTCATCTACATTCTGCTGATCGTCACCGTACTCGACTTCATCGGGGAAAAGGTCCGCCGCCAAATCACGGTCCACACCCAGTCTGCAACACAGAAAGTGGCTGTGACTGAATAGTTCCTCCGCAGATCACACTCTTTGCCCTTTTTCTGCCACCCATTCAAAGCACATGTCAACGCCGCATTTTGGCCGCCCCGATCAATCCGGGGTAAACTTCAAGGCGCAAAACACACAAAAGGGGATTCTTTCAAAACTGCCCGGGGAGCGCACGCGCCCCCGCGTGCATCAGGAGGCGTCCCCGCCTCCGCTCTGCGAGGCCCAACGGATCGCCTCATTTTGGCCACAAAAATGCTCAAAACACACAAAAGGGTGGACTGCCCGGGGAGCGCACGCGCCCCCGCGTGCATCAGGAGGCGCCCCCGCCTCCGCTCCATGTCCGAACGGCAAACCAAAGATGAAGCGGCGCATTTGAAAAACGTCATCGTTTTTAGTAATATTTCCCCTCCACATCACT
>JANRIZ010000130.1:0-9752 GCA_033764445.1 Verrucomicrobiia bacterium
GTCAGCGCCACCTTGCCGCCGATGTCGGGCATCAGATTGAAGGCTTTGAGCTTGGCCTCGAAGGCGGGTCCGAAGGTCTGGCTCGATTCAAACGAAACGGAATATTCCCTCGCAAAAAGCGCCTCAATGACCACCGCCTCCTCCAACAACAGCCGTCCGCCCAATTCCCGGGTGGGTTTTCCCTTCACACGGTTGTAGATCCGGGCCAGATAGGCCATGGGAATGTATTCGTAGTAACTCCCTTCGCCATGGGTCATGGTGATGGTGACATTGCGGCTGTAATCCAGGCTCAATCCAAAATTGAACGGGATGCCCGGGAACGGACCCACCCCGTTCTGGAACGTGTTCTTCCGCGTCAGACGCATGGTCTCCGACCCCGGTGCGATGTCCCGGACCAGCGTCGGTTCCCCGATCCCGTACTCTTCCCGGCGGCGGACCAGTTCATTGAGCAGAATCTGCGGGGTCGTGATGCTGGCGGGGACCACATAGGTCATTTCCCCCAACGGATCGATGTAATCGACAATCGATCCCAAAAGGGCCCGGCCCCCGCCGCTGGATTCGCGGAGCTGGAGTTGCTTGAGAAAGAACTGGAGTCCCTTCGTGTCGATTTTCTGCCGTCCAAGGTAGTAGTCGTGTATGGCCATGGTTGTCTCCGGTTTGCGGTTCAGTGTTCACCCAAATTCTCCGTCCAGACAGACGCTTGTTCCGCGGAAGTCAGAAGAGTTGATGTTTTGGTGGTGGCTTCAAAGGGAAAGCCCCTCTTCAGATATTCGAGGATTTTTGCATAGGCCGTTTTCACGTCCCCATCGTGCTCCAGGGCGGCGAGGGTGATGTCGTGCAAATTGCGGCGGTTGCGTTCGCTGGCGTTGTCGAGCGCGGCATCGGCCCCCCGCAGGGACGGATCGATGCGGAGGTACTGGCCCGGCACATTCGCCGCATCGAACATCTGCCGGAGCTGGTAGTCGACCGTCTGTGACACGCCACTGAACATGATGTCGATGGTGGGGGTGATCCACTGGATTTTTCCCCAGCGCGGCATCTGCGCGACCGGGAACGGGTCCGCCTTTGTGCCGGTGCCCAGGGAAAAGAGGTGGATTTCGGCGGCCTTCGGACGGCGGAGGACAAAGCCCGGTCCCTCCCCACAGGCGTGGGGCAGCCCCGTGCGTGCCTCGGCATAGGCGCAGAGGGCGGGGTTGTTGGCCACCAGACCCCCATCGACGAGATTAAAAACCTCGTGCGCCCGGGAGGTGGCATTTTGCGGCGGAAAATACGTGGGGGCGGCGGTGGTGGCCCGGCACACGTCCCGGAGATGAAAATTGGCGCGGGCCCCCGACTCGCGATACCCGGCCTTTTCATACAGGGCCGCATGGCGCGTGCGATGCTGACGGAAAAAAAAGGCCTCGCGCCGCTCCACCTCGTAGGCGGTGATCAGACAAGGGCGGAGCAGTCCGTCGAGGCTGGCCTCCGGACCGAGGGTCTGATCGATGATCGTCTCCAGGGAAACCGGCGAATATCGCGGACCGAAATAATATTCGCGCAAGGTGCGCCAGAGCGGATTGCGTTTTTCGAGCCGGAAGATTTCCCCGCCCCGCTGCAGGTACAGGTCCAGAACCTCCTGTGCGGAAAGCAGCGGACGGCCCGGCTGGCGCGGATTCTCAAAAAGGAGCAGCGCCGCCAGCAATCCGCCCGTGCTGGTTCCGGCCACAAGATCAAAACAGTCAACAATGGAAAAGCCGGGGTCCTTGAAATGCTCCCGCAGGTCCCTTTCCAGCCGCGCCAGAATCACCGCCGGGAGAATCCCCCGGATTCCCCCTCCATCGATCGACAGAATATTGCACAATGGCCTGACCGCGCATGATTTGATCCCTTCCTGCATCTGACACCTCCCCCTGGTGTTTTTTTTGGTTTCCGTGGCGGGAAAAAAACCGTTCCCCCGCCTCCCGCTATTTTCCGCCATGCTGCTTGACGTATTCAAGCATGGGCCCAAACGGACCCAGTCGCCGCTGTTTTTCGGGGAACGGACCCAAGTAGGGCGGGTACGCCGCATCCACGGGCTTTTCCAAAAGATTCCGGTAGTCCAGGGCCGCGTCGGAGGCCTGCGGACGGGGTTGGCTGAGCATGTAGGCGGCCACATCGTAGGATTCCTCGACCGTCAGGGTGGGATTGCCCTGGGGCATGTATTGGTACACGAATTTGGCCGCGGTCATCAGCCGCGCCATGCCCGCCCCGTCATTGAAACTGTGAGGTCCCCAAAGGGGGGGCAGCATAAAATGCGGACGTTCCCCGTACGGGGTCAGAACACCCTCCCCTTTGGTGCCGTGACAGCTCGCACAATGCTGGACGTACAATTTCTGACCCCGGCCAAGGTCGGCGGCCCGGTCAATGACCTTGAACCCTTCGCGACTGTTTTGCGAGCCGGCGGAATTCGTCGTTTCGTGGCCGACCCAGTCCGATTTTCCGGGGGCGGGCAGGGAGGACAGATAGGCGGTCATCGCCCGGAGCGGATGGCTGCCCTCGGGCAGGGGCTTGCCATTCATGCTGCGCTCCATGCAGCCGTTGATGCGGTCGGCGAGCGTCTGGGTTTTGCCGTTGCGCGGGGAAATTCTCGGGTACCGCGCGGCCACCCCCTGCAAATTCAGAAAAAAGGGATCAATGCCGCCATTGACATGGCAGCTGGAACAATTCAGGCCCGCCTGGATGTACCGGTTTGCCGGGCTGGCCGCCGCCTGGCCGAGATGGCGCTGGGTGTCATTGAAATAGACGGAGCCCTGATTGATGAGTTCCTGCCCGGAGCGGTTGATCTTTCCGGGTACGACGCGCTCCAGGGCGGGTTTGGACAGAAAATATCCTCCCGCGAGAACCCCCAGAAAAAAGACAGCCACCAAAACCAGGCAGATGAGGGCGTTGCGAGGATTCATGCGGGCCATCCGGCGTGGTCAGATCAGAAGGCGCGGTTGTCCTTGAGCGGGATTTCCGGGGCCCAGCGTTCCCAATCCTCGTCAAAATCGTCGCGGACCTGGAACACATGATCCTCGCCGACCCGGGCCCCCATGCGGTTGCCCTCCGGTGTGGCAAAGGCGATGCTGCCCAGAACGATGCCCTGGAGACTTTCCGCCTGAACCTTCACCGCAAAGAGCCCGAGACTCGCCTTCATGCCGCTGGCATTCCAAAAGACACTGTTCTGGCGGAGCAGCGGCGTGTACTTCGCATAGATGAGCGCACGCACCAGGGCGTGTTTGCCATCGGAGGAAAGTCCGGTGCCCACCACCTGGCCCACGGCCACGCGCCGGTAATAGATCGGTGAGCCGTCGGTGACCTTCAGCGCGGAACCCTTGAGGGTGATGAACATGCCGCCGGGGTGGTCGTCGAGAATCTTGTCGGTCACCGACCAGTCGCGGACATCAAATTCCTTCCGGGGTTCCCCGGCCTCGCCCGCCACGGCGTCAATGAACACCCCGCCAAAAACCGTGTCCAATCCCTGCGCCCCCGCCCAGTCGACCTTCGGACGCACGATGCGGTAGCGCGCGCCCTCACAGGCCAGACCCTCCGCCGCCTCACACAGACCCACATCCAGACGGACCGACTCCGCGCCGGGCTCCATTTTCACCGAGCGGACGATGCCCACGATCACCCCCTGGTTGCGGATGTAGGTGCGTCCGGCATTGATCCCCTGCGCGTTTTTGACGCGGAGCACCAGGGAGAGGACGGAATAATCCGCCTCCTCGCGGCTTTTGAAAAGCTCAAACCGGTCCCCGTCCCGGGCCGCGGTCCCGGGAGTTCCGCCCTCGGGCGTGTCGAGGAAAAGACCGCCCTGGATGATGGTCTGGAGGGAATCCGTATGGACATTGATCAGACCCGGACCGGCGGAGAAATTCATGCCGGAGTTTTTCCAGAACACCGTTTTGGAGCCGACCAGGTTTGCATACTCCGGTTTGATGTACACCTGGAGCAGGACATTGGTGCCATCGGGCGCCATGGTCCGTCCCTCGACCACCCCCACGGGCAGACGTTTGTAATAGATCGGGGCCCCCTCGTTGACCGCCTGACCGTCCTCACCGATGAGCTTGAGGCTCAGACCCGGATCCTCGTACTCGGTGGGAGGCCGCTGCGCCAGCGCCTCAAATTTGTCTTGAAAGGAACCCTTTCCATTCCGGGCGGCGATGTAAACGCCCGAAACGATCGTATCCAGACCCGAGATGCGTCCGAGGCTGATCTCGGGTTTGACCACCCAGAATTTGCTTCCCTCCACCGCCAGACCTTCGGCGGATTTGTTGAGCCGGGCATGGACGGTCACCCGGCTGAAATCCGGGGAGATGGACAGGCTTTCGACCACCCCGACATCCACCCCCCGGACCTTGATGGAGGTTTTGCCCGCTTCCAGACCCGTGACCTGCGGGAAGGTGATCTGAATTTCCGGACCCCGCTGGGAGTGGGACTTGTACACGAGCCAGCCCGCGGCGGCGGCGGCGATGACGGGGATGACCCACAAAAGGGACAGGCGCGGGCCGCGTTCCACAACGGCTTCGGGAATGGAATCGGGGGAGGCCCCTTTCCGGGGTTCCTCCTGGGGGGTGGGCGTGCTCATGGTGTGGTCTCGGGTTGGCGGTTGTCCCAGATCAGTCGTGGGTCGTAAAAATCAACGGCGTACAGGGTTAACACAACCACCGCACAAAAGGCAACAGCGCCGATCTGCGGCACCACCGTCGCCAGCACACCCAGCTGACCCAGGGCGACAAGGATCGAGAGCAGGAAAATGTCGACCATCGACCACTTGCCGATGGACTCCACAATCCGGTACAGGCGCGCGAGGTCTTTCCGGGGCCAGAAAGGGTGGCTGGTATTGATGAGCACAAAAACCATGGCCAGCAGCTTGAGCAGCGGCACAACGATGCTCGCACAAAAAACCAGCAGGGCCACCAGCGGCATCCCCGTGTCGTACAGCTCGCAGACCCCGCCCCAGACGGTCAGATGCGCCTCCCGTCCGACAATGGTGGTGATCATCACCGGGTACAGGTTGGCGGGCAGGTACAGGATCAGCCCGGCAATCACCAGCGCCCAGCAGCGTTGCAGGGAACGCGGTTTGCGGGCCGCGAGCGGTTCGTGGCAGCGGCGGCACACAAGCCGCTCGCGGCGTCTGAGTCCGGCGTGCGGCTTCCGCTGGGTCTGGCCGCAGCACAGACAGAGAATCAGGTTCCGGGAGGAGACATTCATGGTTTTGCCTCCCCCTGCCGCCGGATCCGGTTCCAGAAGGTCTGCTCATCCAGACTCCATCCGGCCAGGAGCGAACAGACAAAAAGTCCCGCCAGCAGCCACGCACCGGGGTCGAGGCGGCTGGCCCCCATCTGGTCGAGCTTGGCAATGGCCACCAAAATCGCGGCGGCGTACACCTCGATCAGGCCCCACCGGGAAATCTGCATCGTCCATTTGAAAATCCGGCCCAGCCCCGGCACGCGCCCTCCGGTCCGGAGCGATCCGGCCACCAGCAGCAACCCGAGCATTTTCAGCACCGGTGCAAGCACACTGGTCCACACGATCAGCGCGGCCACGGGCTGGTACACCCCGTGAAAGAGAATTTCCGGACCCGTCAAAAGGTAGTTGCTCTGGGAACGCTCGTGAAAGGTGAAGGTCAGCACGGGATAAAAATTGGCGGTCACCCCGCAGATGAGTCCCGCCAGGGAAAAGGCCAGGACCCGTTCCACGGTGGAAGCCCGGTTCCGTTGCAGGGTTTCCCCGCAACGGGCGCAGGAAAGGGAGGTCTCCCCTCCAAAGGCGAGCCGGCCCGGGACACGGTTCAGGCCGTTGCATCCGGGGCACAACAGTGGGGATTCGACCGTTCGCGCCATGACCGCCCATCATTGAAGGATTGTCACGAAAAGCAACCGATTTTTATGTGACGGCTCCGAGCTTCGCTGCTAACTTCCAACCCGGCCAACCCTTCCCCCCACCGCCATGCCATCATTCGATCCCTCAAACATTTCCATCCGCAAATTGTCCCGCGATCAGTTTGAATCGGTGATCGCCTGGGCGGCACGTGAGGGATGGAATCCCGGATTACACGATGCGGAGATTTTCTGGCAGACAGATCCCGACGGGCATTACGGACTTTTCCTGCAGGACCGCCTCATCGGCAGCGGCTCGGTCATTTCCTACAAAAGCAGCTACGGGTTCATGGGTCTTTTCATCATGGATCCGGAGTTTCGCGGACAGGGGCTGGGTCACCGACTGTGGTTCGCGCGTCGGGACATCCTTCTTTCACGCCTGCGTCCCGGGTCGGCCATCGGCATGGACGGTGTTTTTGCCATGCAACCCTTCTACGCCCGGGGCGGATTTGTTTGCACGCACCGCAATTTGCGGATGGAGGGGGTGGGGAAAACGGGGAAACCCGGACGGGGGCTTGTGGAATTGTCGCAGATTCCCTTTGAAAAGGTTCTTGCCTTCGACTGTGTCCATTTCGGCCTGCCGCGTCCGGAATTTCTCAAGCCATGGATCGTGCCCGACGGCGGGCGGGGGCTTGGACTTTTGACAGGCGGAGAACTCACTGGCATGGGTGTGGTACGTCCGTGCCGGACCGGCTTCAAGATCGGCCCGCTCTTCGCGCAAAATGCGGCGGGGGCGGAAACCATTTTCAACGCGCTTTCAAACCATGCGGTCGGTCAGCCTCTGTTTTTGGACCTCCCCGAAAACAATCCCGACGCCTTGGCCCTGGCCCAGCGGCAGGGGATGAAGGAGGTCTTTGGCTGTGCCCGGATGTATTACGGACCCCGCCCACGTACCCCATGGGAACGGATTTACGGGGTGACCACTTTTGAGTTAGGATAAAATTTATCATGGCGGAACCACTCAAAAACAGTTACGGACCGGAAATCCCGAAGCGTCTGGCGGACCAGATCGCCAGGGTATCCGCAAAGTTCAATGCAAAGGCCTTTTTGCGGGAGGTCATGGACGGATACCTGGATTTGGAACTGATGCCCCGGGGCCGGCACATCGCCCGGGTCCTCGCCCGCCATCTGCCGGCGGATTTCCCGGCGGCGGTGGACATTCTCCTCCGGTCATTGGGGGAAAACCCGCAACGGAATCCGGAGCCGGGAATGTCCTCCTTTTTCTACCTGCCCCACTGCCATTTCGTGGCGGAAAACGGGCTCGCGCATTTTGAGGAATCCATGCGGGCGTACCACGTGCTGACGAAGCTTTTTACGGCGGAGTTCAGCATCCGCCCTTTTCTGGAAAAACACGAAAAACGGACGCTCGCCCGGCTGCATGAGTGGGCCTCCGACCCGGACGAACATGTGCGGAGACTGGTCTCCGAAGGGACCCGGCCCCGGCTGCCCTGGGCGGCGCGACTGCGCTCCTTCCAAAAAAATCCGGCCCCGGTTCTGGAATTGCTGGAGTTGTTAAAGGATGATCCCTCGGAATATGTCCGCCGGTCCGTGGCCAACAACCTCAACGACATCGGCAAGGACCATCCCCGGCTTCTGGTGCAAACCGCCCGGCGCTGGCTCAGGGGGGCCGGAACCCAGCGGCGGCGTCTGATCCGCCATGCCCTGCGGTCCGCGGTCAAACAGGGTGACCCCGCAGCGCTCCACGCGCTGGGTTATGGCGAAAAAGCCGCCGTGACCGTGCAAAATGCGGCGATCGTCCCGGCGCGGGTCCGTGTCGGGGGGAATGTCCTTCTGCAATTTGATCTGCAAAGCCGCAGCCGGTCCGGGCAGCGGGTGATGGTGGATTTCCAGGTGCATTTTGTGAAAGACGGCGGACGGACCCGTCCGAAGGTTTTCAAGCTCAAGGCGGTGGAACTGGGTCCGGGAGAACACGCCTCCTTCAAAAAAAGTGTCTCGCTGCGGAAGATGACCACCCGTCGGCACCATCCCGGCAAACACCGGGTGGACCTCCTGCTCAACGGGGCGGTTTATCCTTTGGGCGCATTTGATCTGCTTCCGTAACCGCCCGCGGGAAACATTCGTCACGGATTTGTAACCGTTCAACAGACGCACGCACCAATAGTCATTCTTTCAACGCAAAAGGTGGCGATTGGTGTAGCATGTCCTCCTCATGAAAGTCCTGGTTGTCACCACCAACATCCTGACGGGAGCGACCATATCCAACTTCCTTCTGCTCAAAAGGATGAAGGGGGTTTTGTGCACCACCCACCGGACCTTTGACATGGAGCAGCCCCATTTGGATACGTACGGGGCGGTGATGCTGGATCTGGAGCACCAGCCCATCGGGTTGGACACCTTGGAAGTTTTAAAGACCTCCGAGTTCCAGGGGGCGCGGATCATTCTGGTCGACAGCATGGACCGACGGGCCAATGGAAAGGTTTTTACCGGACGAACGATGGTTGTCGGCAAACCCTTCAACCCGCACATGGTTCTTTCATTTTTGGAGTCGCTCAGCGATGTCGGGGAAGCCCCGCGCGGCTATTATGCCCGGGAAAATGCCGATGAAATCCATCTCGGGCGCATGGCACTGACCCCGACCCAGTAGACCCTTTCCCCTGATAAGGAATACCGATGGGCAAACCCAGTCGTGAGGTATGTGAGAGATCCCCCAAGGTGAGGGGTTGATCCATCGGGACATGCCCCTTCTCCGCATGTGAGGTGCGGGGGAGGGGATTTTTTTTCAAAGTCCAGTTCCTCCTTGCCCGGCGAATATTCCTGGTCGATACTTGTTTCAAGGACGTCCATGGAAATTCTCAAACCAGAAGTTGTCGGCAAGGAGCCTCCCCCCTCGCTTCCGGGGGAGACATCCAAAACCCTCATCCACCCCCTTTCGGCCATGATCCTGGTGGGGATCGACAGCCTGTGGACCCTGGCGGAATGGAATGTGCTGGCCTGGATCATCACCATCCCGCTGTCATTTGTGGCCGTTTTTGTGCCGGTGATCCTGATCCAGAAATTCATCAACCGGGACGGCTCCTTTCATTCCATTGCCGTGGCCTCGTCCCTCGCGGTGCTGGCGGCCGTCCCCATGCCGATTACGGGCACGGTTGCGGGCATGGCCATTCTCGCCTATGCAGGCGTCAAAAAATTCTGGTTTCTGCCCGGGAAAAAATAACAGGGGGTGGTCATGAATTCCTCCAACACCCCCCGAACACTGATCGCTGTGGGCATTGTCACAGCCTTGGTGCTGCTGTCGCTGGCGGTTCTCGTGTACGTGGCCTTTGTGAAGGTTCCCGAAAAGGGGTATCACCTGGGAAAACAGGTGGCCACCGACCTCGCCAGGGCCTTCCAGTTCACCCCGGAGGTCCGCGTCAACGAACGGATCATCCTCGCGCAAAATGCGCCGATTCTCGAGCTGGCCACGGTCAAAAGACAGTTTGCCCAGAAAAACACCTGGGAACACCGCTGGCTGGGCAGTCACAAAAAAATCGTCCTCGAGGGGACCTATGAGGCCAAGGCCGGGTTCGATCTGCGCGAGCCTTTCACCATTTTTGTGGATTCCCGCACTAATACGGTCCGTGCCCGCATGAGTCCGCCCCGGATTCTTTCGGTGCAGCGTCTGCGCCTGCACGAGTTCCGCGGGGAGGACGGATGGTGGAACAAAATCACCGATGAGGAGCGGGCCCAGGCTTTGAACGAACTGGATGCCAAAGCCCGCAGGAATGTCCGGGAATCCGACATCCTCGACGAGGCGCGCCGCACGGTCGAGGAACGCATCCGCGAAATCGTCCTGCGCAACGGGGCCAAGGCGGAGTTCGAGTACGTGGACAAAGTCAAACCCTGATGTTGATCCGCTGGCTGGTCCGGGATGAA
>JANRIZ010000136.1:0-52089 GCA_033764445.1 Verrucomicrobiia bacterium
CCCCGCGTGCATCAGGAGGCGCCCCCGCCTCCGCTCTGCGAGGCCCAACGGGCCGATGGATGTGAAGCCTGGGATAACGTCCCATGAAAATGGGAACCTATGAAATCATCCGTGTTTGATCCGTGTGCATCCCGAACCATCCGGGACAAGTCTGCGGGGAACTCAGAGCGGAAGCGGGGGCGCCTGCATCCATTTGACCCCTCAAGCACCAAAAACCGTCCCTTTTATTCTTTTTGTGGTTCAAAAACCGGGGGACTTCACACCTCCGGCCCCGAAAAACCCCGGCCGTCTCGGGGCTTTTCTTTTGTCCGGAATCCGTTCTAATTCTAGTCCTCTGACATGAAGCAAAAAATCAAAGCCGGGATCATTGGTGCCTCGGGATACTCGGGCGAACAACTGGTCAAACTCCTTCTCCGACATCCCGGGGTGGAACTCACCTCCGTGACCTCCCGCCAATATGCAGGCAAAAGCCTCCACGATGTCTTCCCGGCAATCCACACCCGCCCGGGGCTGGTCTTCTCGGAACCGGACCCGGCCCGCATTGCCGCCGAGTGCGACGCCGTTTTTCTGGCTCTGCCCCACGGCGTGGCCGCCCCCTTCGCGGTGCCCCTGCTCAGGGCGGGAAAACGGGTTTTTGATCTGAGCGCGGATTTTCGCCTCAAATCGGCGGAGGTGTACCGGGACTTTTATGCCCACGAGCATCCGGCCCCGGAACTGCTGGCCGAAAGTGTGTACGGTCTGCCGGAGGTGTACCGGAAGGAGATTGCCGGAGCCCGGCTGATCGCCTGCCCGGGCTGCTACCCGACGAGCATCCTGCTGCCCTCCATTCCCCTGATCCGCTCGGGTCTGGTGAATCTGACCGGGATCATTGCCGACTCCTCAAGCGGGGTTTCCGGCGCGGGGCGCAAGGCGGATGTGGATTACCTTTTTGTGGAGTGCAACGAAAGTGTGCGCGCCTACGGCCTGCCCCGGCACCGCCACCTCTCTGAAATCGAACAGGAACTCAACCGGGCGGCGGGTTTCCCCACCCCTCCCCTGGTGATGAATTTCACCCCGCATCTGGTCCCCACCAACCGGGGCATCCTCTCAACGCTGTACTTTGATCTCTCTCCCAAGGCCCGGCAACAGCTCACGGAGAGCCCCGAAACCCTCTCCGCCACGGTCAGGGAGGTGTTTGCGCAAGCCTACACGGGGGAACCCTTTGTCCGGCTGCTCACCGGGGACCGCCTGCCCGACACCAAAAATGTGACCGGTACAAATTTTATCGAGTTTGCTTTCCGGATTGACCCCCGGACCGGCAAGCTCATTGTTGTTTCCGCCGAGGATAACATCCTCAAGGGAGCCTCCGGCCAGGCGGTGCAATGTTTCAACATTGTCCACGGCTTTGAGGAGACCGCAGGTCTGCTCTGAAATCACCCACCATCCATTCCATTTATGGCCAATTACAAATTCGAGGAAATCAAAGGGGGCGTGACCGCCGCGCTGGGCTTCAGCGCCTCGGGGGTCATTGCCGGGATCAAACCCTCGAACAAAACCAAACGGGATGTGGCCCTGATCTTTTCGGAGGCGCCCTGCGCGGCGGCCGGTACTTTCACGCTCAACCAGGTCAAGGCGGCCCCGGTCAAGGTCTCCCAAAAACACATCAAGAGCGACCGTATTTTTGCCATCGCGGCCAACAGCGGCAATGCCAACGCCTGCACCGGCATCCAGGGCATCCGCGATGCCCAGGCCATGACCCAGGCGGCGGCGGAGGCGCTGGGAATCAAAAAAAACCAGGTCCTGGTCTGCTCCACGGGCCGCATCGGTGTGCCCCTGCCCATGGACCGCCTGATTGCCGGGTTGAAAAAAGCCGTCAACCGCATCTCGCGCGACGGCAGCCGGGATGCGGCCGAGGCGATCATGACCTCGGATACCTGCCGCAAGGAGTTCGCCCTGCGCCTGCTCGTCCACGGCAAACGGGTGACCATCGGCGGCATCGCCAAGGGGGCGGGCATGATCGACCCGAACATGGCGACCATGCTCTGTTTTATCACCACCGATGCCCGGATCGACAAGGCCACACTCCAATCCTGTCTCTCGGCGGCCGTCGACCAGTCCTTCAACTCAATGACCATCGACGGGGATATGAGCACCAACGACACGGTCCTGCTTCTGGCCAATGGCCAGGCCGAAAATGACCCCCTCACCCGCCACCACCCGGATATGCCCAAATTCCAGGAAGCGCTCAATCTGCTCACCCGCAAACTCGCCCGCATGATCGTCCGTGACGGCGAGGGCATCAGCAAGGTGGTGGAACTGACGGTCACGGGGGCGCGCAACAACCGCGATGCGCGTCTGGCGGCGGAGGCGGTGGCCAACTCCACCCTGGTCAAATGCTCCTGGTGCGGGGAAGACCCCAACTGGGGACGGCTCATGGATGCGATCGGCTACTCCGGGGCGGAGGTCCGCGAGGAGCATGTCGATATCTATTACGAGGGCATGTGCCTGGTCCAGAGTGGCACCCTGGTCAAAAAACCCCCGCTGACCAAGATTCGCAAGCTCGTCCAGAGGGACTCCTTCTCGATTACCCTCAACCTGAATCTGGGCCAGGGAATCCACACGGTTTACACGACGGACCTGACCGAAAAATACGTCGAGCTCAACCGGGGTGAATGAGACCCGGAGGGCTTGCGGCGCATTCACCCCCACCATCGGAATTCCCCGGCATGACCAAAAACGACTTTTTGAAACCCAAAATCGCCGCCTCCATCCTTGCGGCGGATTTCGGACACATGGCCGACCAGGCCCGCCAAGCGCAGGATGCGGGGGCGGAATGGCTTCATCTGGATGTCATGGACGGCCATTTTGTGCCGAATATTTCCTTCGGTCCGGACATGGTGGCGGCCCTGCGCAAGGCGGTGACCATCCCCCTGGACGTTCACCTGATGATCTCCCACCCGGACCGTTACGCCCGGGCCTTTGTCGAGGCGGGGGCGGACAACCTGACCGTCCACCTCGAGGCCCCGCACAATGTGGACAAAACCATTTCCCTGATCAGGGGCATGGGCTGCAAGTGCGGGCTGGCCATCAACCCGGCCACGCTGGCGGATAAGGCCCTCCCCTACCTGCGTGAGATTGATCTGATGCTCGTCATGACCGTCAACCCGGGCTTCGGGGGACAGAACTTCATGGTCGATTGCCTGGAAAAGGTCCGGGTCTTCCGGGAGGCGATCAACCGCGATGTGATTCCCTGCGAACTGGAGGTCGACGGGGGTGTGAACCTCGACACGATCGGCCCCAGTGCCCGTGCGGGGGCCAACGTCTTTGTCTGCGGCACCTCCATCTTCCGCCAGAATATCCGCGAGTCGGTCACGGCACTGCGCCAGAAACTGGCCTAGCTCCGGGCTGCCTATTTGCGGCGGCGCCACCAGACGAGGAAGCCATTGAACGCCGAAAGTCCGGGCAGGACAATCATGATGAAAATCACCAGCGATTGGAACTGTTTGGGGTTCATGCTCAGGGCGATTTCGTTGACCGCCTTGGGGGCAATGCCGATGAGCTGATCCCGGCGCAGGAGCCAGTTGATCGAGTTCATCAGAAAGTCCACGTTTCCATCCGCGGTCTGCATGGTGGCGTTGGCCATGAAAAGTGTGGAACCAACGACCAAAATTTTGGTGGTATTGACCGCAACCCCCTCGGTGGGCACCCCGCCCACTTCCACGGAAAGGGCCAGTGGCAGGGGGCCCTTCAAATCAATCTTGTCGTCATAGGAAGGCTGCCCCTTGTCCAAGGCCCCCATCTCCCCCCAGAATCCCTTCATGCTCCGGGCCAGAATGCGGGGAACCGGCTGGGGAACGATCTCGGGGGAGGGCGCCTGCATGTCCAGGGAACGCGCCCGGGGAAAAATCAGATTCACAGCAGTCCCGGCGATTTTTTCCGTGATGGGGCTGCCGGGATCGGCGGTGGCATACGCCTCATAGATGAGTTTCTTGGCACCCATGATGTCAAGTACCCCCGCCACAAGGTCATTGTTGACCTTGACCCCGTAACGCGCCAGGAGTGGTTCCAATCCTGTTTTGGTCCGGGGTTCGAGGGTGACAAAAAGTTTGCCCTGATTTTTCAGGTATCCCTCGATCGCCTGCAACTCCTGCGGCGCCAGCTCCGTCTTGGGGCCCAGGATCATCAGCAGGTCGCAGTCGGCGGGAATGGTTGCATTGAGCTTGAGGGTCAGGGGCGCGATGAGGATGTTTTCCCGTTCAATGGCCAGTCCAGCGGCGGCATATCCCATCGGCTCCGCCCCGTCCAGGTGCTCCTCCCCGTTGCCCTCAAGGACATAGATCCTCTTTTTGCGCGGATCCAGGACCGACTGGATCGCCGAGGTGAACTGTTGCTCCCCCTTGAAGGCGATGACCTTCATCGTGGGTGCCTCAAACATGCCGCCCTCCTGCCGGTAATCGACAATGTCGTACACGGAGGAGATGCGGCTGTTGTCCCCGGCACTGATGATGACGATGTTTTCCTGTTCACTGAACTTGAACCGGGTGGAGAGATTCCGGACCTGGGCGAGGTCCTTGTCCTTGTCGATCAGATGCACCTTGATCAGCGGGGAAATCCGGCGGTACTCACGCAACAGGGAATCGATCCGGTCATAAATTTCATTGTTCGGATCGAAGACAACATAGACATCGATCGGCTCCTTGAGCGTCCTGAGCAGGGACAGGGTCTTGTCCGAAAGTTCAAACCGGGAACTTTTCTTCACGTCCCAGCGGATTTCCTTCTGCCCGGTAAACCAGTTCGGGGGGAAAAACCAGTCCGGGTGACGGGCGGCCAGATAATTGATGGCAACGACGATTCCCAGGACCACGAGAAGCTGGATCAGGACGTTGAGTCCGATCCCCAGGGGATTGGCGGCCGGGGGCTTGGGCTTGGAGGTGTCCTTGTTGGCCATGCTGTTTATCTCCACTTCCGTGATTCAATGACCCTGACGGTGGCATACAGGAAATAAAAGGTGCCGGTCAGGTACAGGACGAAGGGTTTCACATCAATGACCCCGCGTGCAAACTCGGAAAGCTGGTTGAAGGCGGAAAGATACAGCATCGTCTCCCCCACGGGTCCGGTCCGGAAATTGTCAAAGACCCACACGGGCAGGATCAAAAACAGAAAACACAGCACGAAGGAAAGGATGGCGGCAATGATCTGGTTGCGGGTCAGGGAGGAGGTGAAGGTCCCGGCGGCAATCAGAAAGGCGGAATTGAGGAAAATCAGCAGGTACGCGGTCAGAAAGGTCATGATCTCCAGGCTCTCGGGATTGCCCACAAACATCCGCAGGATGAAAATGTACAGCAGGGTCGGCAGCCAGATGCCCACGTACACGCTCAGGGCGGCCCCAAACTTGGAAAGGGCGACCTGCCAGTCGTTGACCGGGGCGGTCATGAGCATCTCAATGGTGCCACTGCGGTTTTCCTCGGCAAACAGTCGCATGGTGATCAGCGAGGGAATGACCAGGCTCGGCAGCCAGAACATGTTGAAAAAGTAGAGGGTGACGGTCTCCTCCCGCGGGGCCTTCATCAGCATGTACGCAAGGTACACAAACATGAAGCCCATGATCAGCTGGAAGAGTGTGGCCAGGACATAGGCGATCGGCGACAGCATGAAAGCCGCCAGTTCGCGTTTGTAGAGGATCCAGAATGTTCTCATGTCAATCCTCCTGCCGGGTGATCTGGATGAAAACCTCTTCCAGGGTTCGTTTGGGCTGGGTCATTTCCAAAATCGGCCATTTCCGCTCGACGGCGAGGTTGAAAATCGTCTCCCGCAAATCCAGATTCTTGGTGGTCCAGACGGTCACCTGTGCCAGGCCTCCCTCATCGGTGGCCTGCGCCTCCCGCACCCCGTCAAGTGCCTGCACGGCCTTGCGCACCTCGGCCGCAGGGCCTTTCATCAGCACATTCACCAGTGTGCCCCCCAGCAGATTTTTCTGCAGATTGGCCGGGGTGTCGGATGCCTCGATCCGGCCCTTGTTGATGATCAGCACCCGGGAACAGATCATCTCCACCTCGCTCAGGATGTGCGTTGAAAGAAGGACGGTATGCTTTTTGCCCAGATCGGCAATGACCTGGCGCACCTGGCGGATCTGGTTCGGATCCAGGCCGATGGTCGGCTCGTCGAGGATGATCAGGTCGGGCTCATGCACAATCGCATCGGCCAGACCGACCCGCTGACGGAAACCCTTTGAAAGCTGGCCGATGATCTTGCGCTCGACCTCCTTGAGATTGGTCAGCTCCTTGACCTCCTCAACCCGCTCCCGAACCCTCCGGCCCCGGACCCCTTTGAGGGCGGCCCGGTACCGCAGATATTCGGTCACCCGCATATCCGTGTACAAGGGCACATTCTCGGGCAGATACCCGATGCGGCGGCGGACCTCCACAGAGTGGGTGGACACGTCAAAACCGGCCACACTGGCACTCCCGGCACTGGGGGGAATGTAACAGGAGAGAATCTTCATGGTCGTGCTCTTGCCCGCGCCGTTGGGGCCCAAAAAACCCACGATTTCCCCCTTGCCCACCTCAAAGCTGATGTCGTTGACGGCGGTGAAACCGGAATATTTTTTCGTGAGGTTCTCGACCTTGATCATGTGCCTTCCTTTACTACGTGCAGCAACCGAACATGCAAGTCCGGAATTTGAAATCGACCTGCCCCACGGCAGGTCTCATGCGATGGGCAACAGGCGGGGACGCTTGGCCCGTCTCCCTGTCTGCATTGTCCCGAATCCGGCCCTCCAGGCGGGCCGCAACACGGGCCTAGCCCCCGACCTCGGCACGGGCGTCGGCGGCCAGGGCGGTCGAAAGATAACGCTCGCCGGTGGAGCAGGCGATGGTCACGATCAGTTTGCCCTTGTTTTCCGGACGTTTGGCCACCTCAAGTGCGGCTACGACGTTGGCCCCGGTGGAAATGCCCACCAGCAACCCCTCCTCCTTGGCCAGGCGCCGGGCCATGGCAAACGCATCGTCATTGCTGACGGTCACCACCTCATCAACGATATCCAGATGCAGGTTGTTGGGCACAAATCCCGCCCCGGTGCCCTGGATTTTGTGGGGGCCGGGTTTGACGGGCTCTCCCGCACGGGTCTGGGTGATGACCGGGGAATCCTTCGGCTCGACGGCCACGGCCTTGAATCCGGGTTTGCGCGGTTTGATCACCTCGGAGACGCCGGTGATGGTGCCTCCGGTGCCCACGGCGGAAACGAGAAAATCAATCTTCCCCTCGGTATCCTTCCAGATTTCCTCGGCGGTGGTTTTGGTGTGCACCTCGGGATTGGCGGGGTTGTTGAATTGCTGGGGAATCCAGGAATTGGGCGTTTCCTTGTGCAGGGCCTCGGCACGGGCAATGGCCCCTTTCATGCCCTCGGCGGCGGGGGTCAGCACGAGTTTGGCCCCGAGCATCGACAGCAGGACACGGCGCTCGATGGACATGGTCTCGGGCATGGTCAGGATCAGTTTGTACCCCTTCGCGGCAGCCACAAAGGCCAAAGCAATGCCGGTGTTGCCGGAGGTCGGTTCGATGATGACGGTGTCCTTCTTGAGGACGCCCTTCTTCTCGGCATCCTCAATCATCGCCGCCCCGATGCGGTCCTTGACGCTTCCCAGCGGATTGAAAAATTCGCATTTGAGCGCAATGGTTGCATCCACGCCCTCAGTGACCCGGTTGAGGCGGATCAGTGGAGTGTGGCCGATGGTTTCAATGACGTTGTTGTAGATTGCCATAAAATGTTTCTCCGGGGGTGAAGTTTGTTTGATTTGTATGGCATGACTAGTTTAAAACTCCCTGGACCTCAAGAGACAATTTGAGAGCACTGCACAAAACCATACCGTCAGAATAGGATTTCATAAAACCGATCATGAAAGTCACCAAAGCTGTCATTCTCGCCGCTGGCAAGGGAACCCGCATGGGGGAACTGACCCGCGATCTGCCCAAACCGATGGTCGAGGTCAATGGAAAACCGGTCCTCCAACACATCCTGGAGGGTTTGAAATCCGCGGGGGTCACCGATTTTTTCATCATCACGGGGTACTGTGCCGAGGTGATCGAAAATCATTTTGCGGAAGGCTCCCGCTGGGGGGTCTCCATCACCTACGGACGCCAGCTCGTGCAGGACGGCACGGGCAAGGCCCCGGAAATCGCCAGGGACTGGGTGGGGACGGAGGCCTTTGTCATGACCTACGGGGACATCCTGGTCTCGGGCGAAAACTACCGCAAAATGCTCGGGGATTTTGAGCGCAATCCGCACCACGCGCAGGGATTGATCACGGTCAAGCCCGGGGAGGACGTGACCAAGGGCGCCATCGTCCTTTTTGACGCCGCATTCTGCCTGGAGGGGATCGTCGAAAAACCGGGTCCGGAGCAATTGGCCGAACTGGAAAAAGCGGGCAAAATCGGTCCGGGCCGGCCGGTCTGGTACAATGCCGGGGTCTACATTTTCACCCCGGAAATCTACCGTCACACGGCCTCCCTCCAAAAGTCCCCGCGCGGTGAATACGAACTTCCCGACGCGATCCGGGCCCTGGTGGCCGACGGGAAGGCGGTCCTGGGCTTTGAGCTTCAGGGCAACTGGGTGGACGTGCGCGATCCGCAGGTCCTCAAAGAGGTCCAGGGCATCAAACTTTAGACGAAATTTTTCTGACTGGGGAGCGCGGGCGCCCTCGCCTGCAGTCAGAACGACGCCCCCGTCGGTCTGTTTCTGAAAATAATTTTCAAGGCGGGGCGCCTTGAAATGCAGGCGAGGGCGCCCACGCTCCTTGCTCACAGTGTTCAAATCAGAGGAACCCCGCACTTGCCGTTGCCCGGCAAATCTGCTTTAAACAATCCATGTTCCTGCGTCGCATCACTCATGCCATGATCCTCTGCGTGGTGGTCCTGTCCCTGACCGCCTCCGCATGGGCCTGCCAGGGCTGCAAGGAGGGGTCGCGCAATGCCAACGGCGCGGGTGGTCCCGGTCAGACGGGCGGCTCCGCGGGACCGGACAATTTTCAAAGGGCCTACGGATACAGCGTCTATCTTCTCATGGGCGGACCCTTCGCCGCGATGGCCGTCCTCGGCTATTTTTCAATCAAAACCATCCGCCGCCTCGACGCCAAACAGGAAGCCGCCGCCGCCCAAAAGGCATTCTGACCTGCCACGTCCTCCGGCAAAAAATGGTCTGCCCTCTCCCCTACGCCCGGCGTTCCTGGGCCCTGACCCATTGGCTCAGCTCGACGGTCGTCTCGTAGCGCAGCAGCGGGGTGATCAGGTAGATTCCCTTGAAAAGGGCCAGAACCTCCTCCGTGATCTCGCGGGCGATGGCCAGGCCCTCGGCAGCCCCCGCGGCCTCCTCCTTGCCGCGCATGCGTTCACGGATCGCATCGGGTATGACAATGCCGGGCACCTCGTTATGGAGAAACTCCGCATTGCGTCCGTTGATGAGCGGGAAGACACCGACAAGCACGGGAATGCCCAGGTCTTTGGTCCTTTCGTGGGTCTCTCGGATTTTGGCCCGGTCGTACACGGGCTGGGTCATCACAAACTGCGCCCCGGCCCGGATTTTCTGTTCCAGTTTTTTGATCTGTGAATCGAAATTTTTGGCATTCGGATTGAGCGCGCAGCCGATGGTGAACCGGGTCGGGTTCTTGATGGATTTGCCGGACTGGTTGAATCCCTCGTTCATCCGACGGATCAGATCAATCAAACCGACGGAGTTCACGTCGTACACGGCGCTGGCTCCCGGATGATCCCCAAATTGCGGCGGGTCCCCGGTCAGGGCCAGGACGTGGTGGATACCCAGGGCGGCCATGCCCATCAGTTCGGATTGCAGGCCCAGCAGATTGCGGTCGCGGCACGCCAGATGCAGCATCGGCATGGCCCCGGCCTTTTCCCTGATGAGCGTGGCCATGGCCAGATTGCTCACGCGCAAAATGGCCAGGGAATTGTCCGCCAGCGTCACGGCATCAGTGCCGGCCTGGGTCAGGGCCCGGGCCCCGGTGATGAATTTTTCGGTGGTCAGGGTCTTGGGCGGATCCAGTTCCGTCACGATGAGTGTGCGCTTTTTGATGATGTCGAGGATCGTCTCCTCCGGGATCGGGGCGGGGCCGGAGGGGCGCGTCGTGATTTCAATGACGCTCTTTTCAACCGTCTTTTCAAACACCGGCTGCAATCCGGTCAGGGCCTTGGAAAGGGCCGCGATATGCGCGGGGGTGGTGCCGCAGCAGCCGCCGATGATCCGGGCCCCCTCGGCGACAAAACTCTTGCACACCGCCGCAAAATATTCCGGGGAGGTCCCGTAATAATGCCGTCCCTCAAAATATTCCGGACGGCCCGCGTTGGGGAAGACCGCGAGCAGCGAGTCTTGTTCCACAGGAATAGCCTGGAGCAAATTGCGTGTCAGGGCAGGGCCGCTGGTGCAGTTGATTCCCACCATCTGTGCTCCGGCCCCGCGCAAAATTCGGAAAGCCTCGTCCAAGGGAGAGCCGTCGCGCAGGCGCGCGGATTCCCCGGCGGAAACCGATGCGTTGACCAAGGCTGTGGATGAGACGCGACGGATTGCGCCCAAGGCGGCCAAGGCCTCCTCCATGAGCGTGAAGGTCTCCAAAAACAGGAGGTCCACCCCGCCCTCCAACAGGGACTCGGCCTGGGTTTCAAAAGCCTTTGCCACCTCCCCACTCCTTTCGGCAATTTGCGGCGCGGAAAGTCCGGTGGGGCCCATCGATCCGGCGATCCAGGCCGGGCGCGTGCCCCGGGCCGTCCGCGCATTTTGCACGGCGGCGATGTTGATGCGGCGGACCTCGGCCTCAAGACCGTGCCGACCCAGGCGCAGGGCATTGGCCCCGAAAGTGTTGGTTTCGATCAGTTGCGCCCCGGCCTCCAGGTACTCGGTGTGGACGGCGGCAATCAGGTCCGGACGGGAGACATTGAGTTCCTCAAAACAACCCTCCAGGGGAACACCCTTGTCGTACAGATAAGTTCCCATGGCCCCGTCGCCGACGAGGACCTGGTTTTCGAGTGTCTGTTGGAAATCCATACTGTCAAAAGGGGGTATGCAGGAGGTGCCGCAGGCAGAATCCTCCCCGTTTACGGCCAAAATTCAACGGAGAAGATCACAGGCGTGGCGGCGAAAAAAGCTCAATGGAATTTGCAGCTTTCCAGGCCCTCTTTGCCGCAGCAATTCTTGAATTTGAGGACGTTGCCCTGATCGTTTTTCCGGGCCTTCGGGCAGGGGTCATTGCGTCCAATTTTCGGACCCTCGCGTCGCATGGGGGTGGCCTTGATGGCCTCGGCCACGACATCCTCCCTGGGCCCCGCCGTGGCGATCCCGGCGGCGGATTGCTGCTCGGCGGGTGTGGCAAAGGCGCCCAGCTCCTGATGCACCAGTTTCTGGGGAAGGTCCTTGAGGAAGTTTTCAAAGGCCATGAGGCTGGTGGCCGAGCGGAAGATGTTGTTGACGATCTCGTGTTTGACCGTTGACCACATCTCCTCGAACATCTCAAAACCCTCCTTCTTGTATTCGATGAGGGGATCACGCTGGGCATAGGCCCGCAGATGGATGCCCGACCGGAGTCCGTCCATCCCGTACAGGTGCGCCTGCCAGAGTTTGTCCACCGCCCCCAGGACGGTGTAGCGTTCCAGCGCCCGGAGCGCATCGGGATCCTCGTACTTCTCCTTGACCTCGTAGGCCTGGACCACCTTTGTCACGATCAGCTGATAGGCCTCGTCGACATTCTTCCTCTGGAATTCCGCCTCCTCACGGGTCAGCCCCAGGGGGAAGGTGGTGTTGACCCAATCCAACAACTCGCCTTCCGCATCGGGAGAAAGCGCGCCTTCGGACCCGGCATAATGGGAGCGGACCCGGCCATCAACGACCTCCTCGAGTGCTTCCAGGATGAACTCCCGCGGAGCCTCGGTGCGGAGCAGTTCGTTGCGGTAGCCATAGACAATCTCCCGCTGTTTGTTGAGCACGTCGTCATACTCGAGGGTGCGTTTGCGGATCTGGAAATTGTGGGCTTCGACACGTTTCTGGGCGGTTTCGACGGATTTGTTCAGCCACGGATGCTGGAGGTCCTCACCGTCCTTGAATCCGAACCGTTCCATCAGGGCGGTGATTTTTTCGGAGGCCCCGAAGAGGCGCATGAGGTCATCCTCAAAGGAGACATAAAACCGGGAGGAACCCGGGTCCCCCTGGCGGGCGCAGCGGCCCCGGAGCTGACGGTCAATGCGGCGGGATTCGTGGCGTTCGGTGCCGATGACATGCAGGCCGCCGGAGTCCGCGACTCCTTCGGCGAGTTTGATATCCGTCCCGCGGCCGGCCATGTTCGTGGCGATGGTGATGGCCCCGGCGTAACCGGCCCGCTCGACAATCTCGGCCTCCTGCTGGTGGAACTTCGCATTGAGGACGGTGTGGGGGATCCCGTCCCGTTTGAGCATGCGGGAAAGCAGCTCGGAGACCTCGACGGAGATGGTCCCCACCAGCACGGGCTGTTTGCGGGAGTGGCACTCCTTGAGTTCGGCGATGATCGCCGCGTATTTGTCCCGGCGGGTCTTGTACACCACGTCATTGAAGTCCTGGCGCACACACACGCGGTTGGTGGGGATGACCACCACATCCATCTTGTAGATTTCCTTGAACTCCGAGGCGTCCGTCTCGGCGGTGCCGGTCATGCCCGCGAGTTTTTTGTAGAGGCGGAAATAGTTCTGGATCGTGATGGTGGCATACGTCTGGGTCTCACTCTCGATGGCGACCCCTTCCTTCGCCTCCACCGCCTGATGCAGTCCGTCACTCCAGCGGCGTCCGGCAAGCATGCGTCCGGTGTACTCATCCACGATGCACACCTTGTTTTCGACAACCACATAATGCACGTCCTTTTCATACAGGCAGAATGCCCGCAGGAGCTGACTGACCGCATGGATGCGTTCATTGACAGAGTCGTAGTTGGATTGGATCTGCTGGCGGCGCTTGCGCTTTTCGTCGGGGGTCAGCGTCTGGTTGTCCAGCAGGGCGTACTCGTGGATGATGTCGGGCAGGGTGAAGGCGTGTTCATCGGTGGGCGAGAGAAAATGACGCCCCTTTTCGGAGAGATTGACCTCGTTGCTGCGTTCATCAATCGAGAAGAACATTTCCTCCTTGAGCTTGAAGAGTTCCTCCCGCATGGCGTCCTGCACGAAGGAAAGTTCGCTTTTTTCGAGCCACTTGCGGTGGGCGGGCTCCTCCAGCAGTTTGCGGAGACGTTTGCTTTTGGGCATGCCCTCCTTGGCCTTGTACAGAAGCCGGCCCGCGGCCTCGTTCTCACCCTTTTTGAGCAGTTCCTCCGCCTCGGCCAGCAGGGCGTTGATCTGGCGGCTCTGTTCGTTGAAAAGACTTTCCACGGAGGGTTTGAATTTGTCGTAGTGATGCTCGCGGACGACCGTGGTCGGACCGGAAATGATCAGCGGGGTGCGGGCCTCGTCGATAAGGATCGAGTCCACCTCGTCGACAATGGCAAAAACATGGCCGCGCTGGACCTGGTCGGCGGCACTGACGGCCATGCCGTTGTCCCGCAGGTAATCAAAACCGAATTCGCTGTTGGTCCCGTACGTGATGTCGCACTGGTACTGCTCCCGACGCACCGCCGGGGACTGGCTGTTCTGGAGGCAGCCGACTGTCAGCCCCAGGTACCGGTAGACGAGCCCCATCCACTCCGCGTCACGGGCGGCAAGGTAGTCATTGACCGTGACCACATGGACCCCTTTGCCGGTGAGGGCATTCAGATAGACCGGGAGCGTGGCCACGAGGGTTTTGCCCTCGCCGGTGGCCATTTCGGAAATGCGCCCGCTGTGCAGGACCATGCCGCCGATGAGCTGCACGTCAAAGGGTATCATGTTCCAGACCCGCTCGTACCCGCGGACCGAGGCGACGGTTTTGGCCTCGGTCAGGCGCCGACAGGCGTTTTTGACAACGGCAAAGGCCTCGGGCAGAAGCGCATCGAGGGTCTCCCCCTTTTCGTACCGGGCCCGGAACTCGGCGGTTTTGGCCTTGAGCGCCTCCTCGGAAAGGGACTGGAAGGCCGTTTCAAAATCATTGATGGTCTGAACCCGTGGCCAGAGCTTGCTGACCTCGCGCTGATTTTTGGTTCCGACGATTTTTTTGAGAATCCACTGCAACATAAGAGCCCGAGACTTTTCCCGATTGCGTCGGGGTTTGCAAGGTTATATGGAGGACTCCCGTAAAAAGGCGGCGGACGAACGGGTCTGGGAGGAATGTGTACATTTTCAAAAGAAACGAACCCATCCGTGTTTGATTTGTGTGCCTCCGTGGCTTCCGATTTCATGAGACTCTTTGAGAGCCACGGATCAAACACGGATTTCGTGGAGAAGCCCGTCAGGGGATTGCATCGAGAGAATGATGCGCCTGCCCAGATGCACCCGATCCATCACCTCAAAACCGGAACAGGCCCTCGCTGACGACCAGCTCGACGTTGAAATTGGTCTGTTGGGAACGGACCCCGTTGCGCAGCCACAGACGGATGACTTGGGACCCCGGCGGCAGGGTGATCTGGAACTCCGCCAGACGCGCCCCGGATCCGTCCGCCAGATTGAACCGCTCCCGGAACTTGTTGAAGACCTCCCGGCCATCAACCTCCACGGCAAAGGTGAACTGCTGATTCACCGTCTGGAAAAAGCCGCGGGCGTAGCCGAAGGGGTCATCCGTGACACTGACCTTGGCGGTGAAGGATTTGGCGCCCGCCGGAATTTCAAATTCGATCCAGTGATACATCAGCGGACGACGGGCCCACAGTCCGACCCCGGCGACGGGCTGTCCCTTGACGGCAAACACGTCGGTCATGGTCGATTGGTACGGGGTTCCCGGGGGCGGAACCAGAACCTCCAGGGCCTTGGGGACAATCTTGAGGTCATCATTCCAGAATCCGCTGACCGCCCAGTCCCCGTAATTGATCCGTCCGGGTGCGGTCTGGATTTGCTCCTGGCGGTTATCCTTCCAGGTGCCGATTTCCACCTCCTCGATATCCACCTCAGGAAGCGGCACGGGGGCCTTTTGCCCCGCGAGCGGGGTCCAAAGGCCCCACCCGATCAGAAGTCCGAGAGTCAGGAGACGGAGATTCATCGCACGGATCAGCCTAAAGGGTTTGGGTGGTGATGACCAGAAGTTCCTCGCCATAACGCGCCCGGAGGGCCGACGCCGCATTTTGCGCGGCGGCCCCGGAGGGAGCCACACCGAAGAGGGTGGATCCGCTTCCGCTCATCATGGCGGCCACACATCCGGCCTCCACAAGGTGCTGGCGCATGACCGGGAGAATGAGGTGTTTGTCAAAGGCGGGCCGTTCGAGTGTGTTGTAGAGATGCCCCTGAAGGGAGTCGAGACGGCCATGGTTGAGGCACGCGATCAGATTCTGGACCGGGGGGGCCTTCGGATATCCGTATTGGGGGAGCGACTCGTAGGACCATTTTGTGGAAATGCCAAAACCCGGGTTGATGATGACCAGGTCAAGTTTGGTCGCGATCTCCACCGGCTCGATGATTTCACCGCGTCCGCGGCAGAGGGCGGCGGTGTTGCGGATGAAAAACGCACAGTCCGATCCCAGCCGGGCACACAGGACCTCGAGTTTTTCGGTGGAAAGTCCCAGTCCCCACATTTCGTTGAGCGCCTTGAGCACCGTGGCCCCGTTGCTTGAGCCGCCCCCCATCCCCCCGCCCATGGGTGTGGTTTTTTCGATGTCAATGTGCAGACCCCGTTTTTCCAGCTCCGGAAATTCCCGGCGCAAAATGCAGACGGCCTTGTGGACGAGATTGGTTTCATCGGTCGGGACCCCCGGTTTGTTGCACGAGATGCGGATTGCGGACCCGTCCTCCGGGGTGCAGGTGATCGAGTCCCCCATGGCCAGCGGCAGCATCAGCGTTTCCAGTTCGTGGAATCCGTCGGCGCGTCTGCCGATGATCCAGAGGTAGAGATTGATCTTGGCCGGGGAAAAAAAACGGGGGGAGGTCATGAATGGTTCCGGAACTCTTTACTTTGATCGGGGCATCTGTCTAGAATTTTTCTCTCATGGCCAAGTCCAAGCTCATTCTCGCACTGGATGTCCCCTCGGAGGCGGAGGCACGCCGCCACATTGACCGGCTCCGGGACTCCGTGGGTGTCTTCAAGGTGGGTCTCCAGCTTTTCACCGCCTGCGGTCCGCAGATTGTCGAGTACATCCGCCGCACGGGGGCCGAGGTGTTTCTGGATCTGAAGTTTCACGACATTCCCAACACGGTCGCCCACGCGGTCAAAAGCGCGGCCGCCCTGGATGTGGCGATGCTCACCCTCCACGCCGGCGGGGGCAGCGACATGCTCAAGGCCGCCCGGGAGGCCGCCGAATCCGCCGCACGCAAACCCCTGCTGCTGGCGGTGACGGTTCTCACGAGCATGGACAAGGACGACCTCATGGAGGTCGGCGTGGACCACACCCCCAGCGGTCAGGTCCTCAACCTCGCGCGTCTGGCCTTCAAACAGTCGGGGATCCCGGGCCTGGTCTCCTCTCCTCTGGAAGTCCCCTTCATCCGCGAACAGATCGGTCCGGATGTCAAAATTGTCACCCCCGGGATCCGTCCCTCCGGGGCCGGGGCCGACGACCAGAAACGGACCATGACCCCCGGCGAGGCGATCCGGGCCGGGGCCAACTACCTCGTCGTCGGGCGTCCGATCCTGGAGGCTGAAAACCCCGCGCAGGCGGCGGCGGATGTGGTGCGAGAGATCGAACAGGCCATTGGCTAGTCACGGATGCCCGGTGTCGCCAGAGGCCCAAAAGGGGCGGATCACGGATGGCAGGCCTTCAATTCGTTTCAATCAACACCTTTTTTTGTCTTGTGGCCGGACGCCATGCGGGGAACAATCCCCGCCGAATCCCCATTCTTATGTTTGAACTTGTTTCAAAAATCCTTGCCGGACTTGGATTGTATTTTGTCGGCGTGGGGGGAATCCGGGCCAGTCTGCAGCAGATTTCGGGAATGCAATTCCGTGAAAAGATCGGCCAGGCCACCGCGCACCCCATTCGGGCCGCCCTGACGGGGTTTTTGATCGGGACCGTGACCCAGACCTCCATTGGCGTGGCCGTCATTCTGGCCGGTCTCATTTCTCGCGGGCACGTCACGGTCAGGCAGGCATTGCCACTGATCGCGTGGTCCAATCTCGGTTTGGTGGTGCTCATTTACCTGAGTTTCCTGCCCGTGGGCGAATTGGCGATGATACTGGTGGGGGTGGGAGGCATCTGTGTGAATTTCGGATTGGGAGGGAAATACCGCGGTTTGGCCCCGCCACTTTATTCGCTGGGATTGCTGCTGTTTGGACTGTGGCTGCTGAAACAAAGCCTCAAGGCGCTGGCCATCCACCCGGGGTTTGACTCGTTCATGGCCACGCTCCCCGCCTCCAATCTTCTGGCCTTTGCTTTTGGGGCGGCCCTGCGCGTCCCCATCCAGTCCACCTCCGCTGTCGCCCTGATCGGGATCATCCTCAACGAGGCGGGGATATTTTCCGAAGACCAGGCCCTGATGGTTTTTTACGGGACCGGTCTGGGCACCGGGCTGGCGGCGTATTATCTGACGGCCCATTTCAAGGGGGAAATGCGTCAGGTCACCCTTTTTGAGGCGGTCATCAACGGCCTGTCGGCCCTGTTTTTGATCGTGATGTTCTACATGGAGGCATTCACCGGTCTCCCCCTCCTGCATCATCAGCTCGATCAGCTTTCAACAAGCGTCGAGGGCCGCCTGGCCATGGCTTTTCTGGCGCAGCAGCTCCTGTGCATTGTCTTTGCCTATGTGTTTCTCAGGCAGATCATCGGGTGGCTGAATGCCTGGGCCCCCAGAACCCTTGAACAGGACCTTTCCAAACCGCGTTACATCCATGATCAGGCGGTGTACGACATCGAGACGGGGTTGAGTCTGGCGGACCGTGAAATCCTGGGTCTTTTTGAACGTCTTCCCTCCTATCTGGCGGGCCTGCGTCGGGAGGCCACCGGAACGATCACCACCTCGGTGACGGTTTTGCACCAGTCCTCCCTGGCGGTCATGGGAGAAATCGAGGTGTTTCTGGCCGCCCTGTCAAACCGCCGGTTCAAAAGCCACGCAACCTCGGTCAATCTCCTTCAGGTCCAGCGCCGGATGGGGCTGATTTCCTCCATCGAGGAGGCACTGACGCGCATCATGGAGGCCCTGCCCAAACTGACCGACGACGCCGCCCTCGTCCGACTGCGTGACAACATGCTCGAATCACTGGATGCCCTGCTGCTGACGGCACTCGAGGCGGCCAACGGCCAGGCAGCCGACGTGGAGGTCCTCAAAAAACTCACCTCGTCTCCCGGTGAAATGGCCGAACGTCTGCGCCAGGACTATCTGCAGGGGCGCCAGTCCCTCGCACATGCCGACCGCTCGGTCATTCTCGAAGCAATCACCCAATACGAAAGGGTCATGTGGACCCTCAACCAGTGGGCGGGCACTTTACACCCCCCCAGGACCGGAGTATAAAAAACCTATGAACACCCCCCCCACCGTCACCCCCAAAACCGCCCTGCATGAAGTGTTTTACGGCAACGACCTTTTTGTGCAGGTCCGCAACCCCAAACAATTTGAAGCCTACGAAAAATCCCAACATCCCTCCGTGACCATGCTCACCTGTTGTGATTCCCGCCTGCACCAGCTGGTCTTTAATTTTGATCCCATCGACCGGACCTTTGTCGTGCAGAACATCGGCAACCAGCTCCAACCGGCGGCGGGATCGATTGATTACGGAATCAAACACCTCAAAACCCCGCTGCTGCTGATTCTGGGCCACACCCGTTGCGGAGCCATCAAGGCGGCCATGAGTGATTACCGCGGGGTGTCCTGGGAAATCATCCGTGAACTCAATGGTCTCCACCTGCCGCTCCTGGGAAGCGGAGGTCAGGGTGACGATGAAAAGGCCTGGTTGAAATCCGTCGAGCGCAATGTCGATTATCAGGTGGATCTGGCGATGCTTCGCTACCATGAGGATGTGAAGGCCGGGCATCTGGCCATCGCCGGGTGTGTGTACGATTTTGCCAATCTGTACGGATGCGGACGGGGCCGCATTTTGCTCATGAATCTGAATGGGGAGACCGCCCCGGAAAAACTGGGGGAATCCGACCTCATGAAGGATTTCGACGGGGCCCTGCGGGATGTTGTGATCATGAAAAAATGATCCCGGGCAGGCAGTGCTTCCTGATCGGGCCACGGCTTAAAAAAAAACCGCCCGCGGATTGTCCGATCCGCGGGCGGTCATGAGTCAGATTTGAAGCCGGTTATTTCCTTTTATCCTCCAAGGCGGCCTGGGCGGCGGCCAGACGGGCGATCGGAATGCGGAAGGGCGAGCAGCTGACATAGGTCAGGCCCAGGGTGTGGCAGAACTTGACGGATTCCGGTTCGCCCCCGTGTTCGCCACAGATGCCCAGCTTGATGCCCGGACGTGTTTTGCGTCCGCCTTCGATGCCGATTTTCATGAGTTTGCCCACCCCGGTCTGGTCGATGGTGGCAAAGGGGTTGGCCTTGACGATTTCGACTTCCTGATAGTGGGGCAGGAAACTGCCCGCGTCATCCCGGCTCATGCCGAGGGTTGTCTGGGTGAGGTCGTTGGTGCCAAAGCTGAAGAACTCCGCCTCCTGGGCGATCTCATCGGCCACCAGCGCGGCACGGGGGATTTCGATCATGGTGCCGACCATGTAATCAAACTTCACCTTTTTCTCCGCCGCCACTTCCTTGGCCACACGGTGGACGATCTCAAGCTGGAGCCTGAGTTCCTTCGGAAAACCCACCAGCGGGATCATGATCTCGGGTTTGACCCTGATGCCCTCCTTCTGGACCTCGGCAGCCGCCTCAAAAACGGCACGGGTCTGCATTTCCGAAATTTCCGGATAGACGATTCCCAGACGGCAGCCGCGATGCCCGAGCATCGGGTTCTGCTCGTGGAGCGAGGCGATGCGGGCGGTGACGGCCTCGGGACTCTTGTGCATCTTTTCGGCCAGTTCGCGGATGAGGCTGCCTTCGTGGGGCAGGAACTCATGCAGCGGCGGGTCGAGGAAACGGATCGTGGCCGGCAGGCCCTTGAGCGCACGGAAGAGCCCCTTGAAGTCATCCCGCTGGAAGGGCAGAAGCTTGGCGACGGCCGCCTGGCGTTCCTGCTGGCTTTCGGCCAGGATCATTTCGCGGACCACATCAATGCGGTGCCCCTCAAAGAACATGTGTTCGGTCCGGCACAATCCGATGCCCTGTCCGCCAAAGGCGATGGCATTTTCCGTCTGGTCCGGCTGGTCCGCATTGGCCCGTACCTGCAATTTGCGGAATTTATCCACCCAGGTCATCAGCTGGCTGTACACCTGGTAGGTGTAACTGTCCTTCGGATTGAGGGATTTGTTGACAAGCACCTGCACCACCTCGGAGGGGGCCGTCTTGACCTGACCCGCGTACACCTCACCGGAGGTGCCGTCGATGGAAAGGTAATCGCCTTCCTTGAAGGTGTGACCCGCCACGGCCAGCGTGCTGTTTTCGTAGTTGATCTGGAGGGCGGACGCACCGCACACACAGACCTTGCCCATCTGGCGGGCGACCAGCGCCGCGTGGGAACTGACCCCGCCGCGTGCCGTGAGGATGCCTTCGGCGGCGATCATGCCGCGCAGGTCCTCGGGGGAGGTCTCCACGCGGACGAGCAGTGTTTTTTCACCCTTCTGGGCCATTTCCACCGCGCGCTCGGCATTGAAATAGATGCGGCCCGAGGCGGCACCGGGGCCGGCGGGCAGGCCCTTGGTCAGCACCTCGGCCTCCCTGAGGGCCTTGGCGTCAAAAATCGGGGCCAGCACCTGGCTGAGGGAATCCGCCGGGACACGGCTGACGGCCACGTCGGGGGTGATCAGCTTTTCCTTGACCATTTCCACCGCGATCCGGACCGCCGCCAAACCGGTCCGTTTTCCGGAACGGGTCTGGAGCATGAAGAGTTTGCCTTCTTCGATCGTGAATTCAAAGTCCTGCATGTCCTTGAAATGTTTTTCAAGGGCGGCCCGGACCTTTTCGAGTTCCGCATAACTCTTGGGCATGACATCCCTGAGTTTTTGGACCGGCTCGGGAGTGCGCACCCCGGCCACCACGTCCTCGCCCTGGGCATTGATGAGGAATTCACCGTAAAACACACGTTCGCCCGTGGCCGGATCGCGCGTAAAGGCCACGCCCGAACCCGAGTTGTTGCCCGTGTTGCCAAAGACCATGGCCTGGACGTTGACGGCCGTGCCCCACTCGTGGGGGATGCCGTATTTGCGGCGGTACACAATGGCGCGGTCATTCATCCAGGAGCCAAACACGGCTCCCACGGCCCCCATGAGCTGGTCCCAGGGATTGAACGGGAAATCCTTGCCGGTGCGGTCCTTGACGAGTTTCTTGAACCGGGCGATCAGGTCCTTGAGGGCGGCCGTATCCAGACGGGTGTCCTCGACATCATGTTCGCCGGGGAAAAGCTGGTGTTTGACATCCTCGATGACCCCTTCAAAGGGTTCGACATCCTCACCCGGGGCCTTTTGCACGCCCAAAACCACGTCGCCGTACATCTGGATGAAACGGCGGTAACAATCGTAGGCGAAACGCTCGTTTTGCGAGGCCTCGGCCAGGGCCACGACCGTCTCGTCGTTGAGGCCCAGATTCAGAATGGTATCCATCATCCCCGGCATGGAGTCGCGGGCGCCGGAACGGACCGCCACCAGCAACGGTTTTTTGGTGTCGCCGAATTTTTTCCCCTGAATGACCTCCATTTTGGCGATGGCTTCACGGATCTGTCCGTTGAGTTCCTTGGGGTAGGTGCGTTTATTGTCGTAGAAATAGGTGCAGACCTCGGTGGAAATGGTGAACCCGGAGGGCACATTGAACCCGCGGCTGGACATTTCCGCGAGGTTGGCCCCTTTCCCGCCCAGAAGGGCCTTCATCGAACCGTTCCCGTCGGCTTTCCCATTGCCAAAGAAATAGACAAATTTGTTTTTGGAGGAGGCTTTGACCGACTTTGTACGCTGGGCGGCTTTGGCTGCCTTGACGGCCTTCTTGGCCTTTTTGGCTTTTTTATCTTTCTTGCTCATAGGGGTCTTTGGGTGGGGGGGTTGTGGTGTTCCGTTCGGAAAAGAGGGCGAAACATATCAGACGTGGGGGGGGTGTCAAACAGGCTTTTTGGCTCTCCCCCGGGCACTGTTTTGGGCCAAATCCCACATGAAAAAGACAGACTCATTGAAGGCAATATCTGCCCACCACCCATGCACTCCGGGTTTCCGCCCCAAAACGTGTTCCGCAGGATTTATCCCAGCACCACCCAGTGTCCCCCTTTATCCGAACCGACTCTTTTTAAAGAACCCTCCGACTTCAGGGTGCGGATCTGCCACTCGACTCCTTTGCGTGTGATTCCAAGGGCGGAGGCCAACTCGTTGGTGGAGATTTTCAAATTTGCACGCACCAACCTTAAAAGTTTCTCCCTAGTTTTCTCCCTAGTTTTCTCCCTAGTATCATCAGAGGATATGGTTCGTTCAATCAATTCTGGGGAATACGGGAAAACCACCCAGAGCCCCGTTTCGTCATGTTTGATGACGGGATTGGGAAATCCGGCTTCATGACAGGCAGCAAAAATCCGCTCGATACCCCTCCCCCATGCCTCAATTTCCCCGGCGCGAAAGAAGACATTGGCAATGTCAGGATTGAAAGGCAGGGACGGATGTTTTTTTCTGAGCTTTTCAACCGTCCATGATGCCGGTAATTGGCCTGGATTCCAAATCATCAGCTGATGTGCATAGACACTGATTTGCACCGGGGTACCAACGCCATAGTCCCTGTGGATGAGAGCATTGAGGACCGCCTCTCGAAGCGCCGGTTCAGGGACAGGAAAGGTTTCCATGCGCTGAATACCTCGATAGGTGATGGCCGCCTTCAGATATTTTGTTCGCAGGAGTTCCATTGTCTTGTTGATCTGGGAAAATAAATCCCCATGGATTTCATCGTGGTAAAGTAAGTCTACATCATTGCGGAAAAACCCGATTTTCACGTAGGCCCCAGTCATGAACCGGTCCGGCTCGGGATGGAATGCAAGTATGGCGGCACGCTTGAGATACTTGCCATCCAACAGGTGGAGTTTTTCAATCAGACCGAGGGACGACTCCTTCAAATCACTGGTTTTCATCCGTTGACTTTGGCGTGCACGAAAACGAAAAGTCTTGAGTGCCTCCGGGGAAAGTTTGTGGACCGAAACCTCCGGCATAGGCACGCCGTCCCATGTCCGGCCTTGTTTTCTTAGAAGAAACCGGTCCAGAGCCGCTCCTTTGATCTCCTGTTTGGTACTGCCGCAGCGGAGGTGGTACTCACCCTTGTAACTGACCGGATAGGGATAGGGTGACACACGGATTTCCACCAAGTCTTTGCCCTTTTCCTGTACCAGCCTCACCTCGGCCATGATTCCGAGTATGTCGCGGATTTTATTGGGAAGATCAGTGAGAAGTTTTTTGGCGTCGTCCACTCCAACCGGTATCCCCTTGTCATTTCTGCCGATCACCAAGACCCCCCCTTCGGCATTGGCAAACCCGCACAACCATTTGAGGAATTCGTCCCGCCAGGTTTCTTTCCATTCGGTATTGTGCGATTCCTTCATGTCGGTCAGACCCCTTTCATTCAGTATTTTCTATATTGTGACTCGTTCACAATAAAATAAAGGACTGGAGCCAAATACGGAAAAATTCACCATTCATGAATCCGGATTGATTCAAACCATTCCCCGCCCGTGCCCGAAAGGCGGTTATTCCCATTCGATGGTGCCGGGCGGTTTGCTCGTGATGTCGTAGACGACCCGGTTGACACCCTTGACCTCGTTGATGATCCGGTTGGAAATGTGGCCCAGAAGCTCGTGGGGCATCTTCACCCAGTCGGCGGTCATCCCGTCGGAGCTGTCCACAATCCGCACGGCGATGGTGAAGGCATACGTGCGCTCATCCCCCATGACCCCCACGCTCTTGACGGGCAGAAGAACGGCAAAGGCCTGCCAGACGCGGTAATACCAGCCCGTCTTTTTCATCTCCTCAATGACAATCGCGTCTGACTCCTGCAAAATGCGGAGACGTTCGGGCGTGATCTCGCCCAGCACCCGCACGGCAAGACCCGGCCCGGGAAAGGGATGCCGGTGGACGATCTCCTTGGGCAGACCCAGCTCCTCGCCGACCTTGCGGACCTCATCCTTGAAAAGATTGCGCAGCGGCTCGAGCAGCTTGAACTTCATGTTCTTGGGCAATCCGCCCACGTTGTGATGGCTTTTGATCTTCGCAGCCGGGTTGCCGGAAATGGGGACACTTTCAATGACATCCGGGTAGAGGGTCCCCTGGGCCAGGAACTTCGCCTTGCCCACGGACCGGGTGGCCCGCTGGAACACGTACACAAATTCGTTGCCGATGATCTTCCGCTTGGTCTCCGGATCGGTGACCTTTTTGAGTTTGTTCAGAAAGACCTTGGTCGCATCCACATACCGGAGGTTGATCCTGAAGTTCTTTTTGAAAATCTCCTGCACCACACGGTCCTCGTTTTTGCGCAGGAGCCCGTTGTTGACAAAGATGGCCACCAGTTGTTTGCCGATGGCCTTGTTGATCAGCGCCGCCGCCACGCTCGAATCCACCCCGCCGCTCAGCCCGAGAATCACACGCTCCTTGCCGACAGTCTGCCGGATTTCCTGCACGGACTTCTCGACAAAATTGCGCATGGTCCAGTTTTTGGCACACCCGCAGATGCCATGGACAAAATTTTCAATGATCTGTTTGCCCCGGGGCGTATGGGAAACCTCGGGATGAAACTGCAACCCGTAGAATTTCCGGGCCACGTCCTCAAGCACCGCATACTCGCAGTTGGCTGTCCGGGCCACTTTTTTGAACCCCGGCGGCAGCTTGGTCAGCTTGTCCCCATGGGAATTCCATACCTGCAGACACTCGGGCAACCCGGCAAAAAGGGGGCTGTCCATATTCATGAAGAGTTCGCCCTTGCCGTATTCGCGTTTGTCGCCACGGGCCACCTGACCGCCCAGATACTTGGCCATCAGCTGGAGACCATAACAGATTCCCAACACGGGCAGGCCCAGGGTGAATATTTTCGGGTCCGGCATCGGCGCATTTTTGGCATACACGCTCGAAGGCCCCCCGGAGAGGATGATTCCCTTCGGCGTCCGGGCCATGATCTCGGAGACCTTGGTGTTGTACTTGAGAATTTCCGAATAGACATTGCACTCACGGATGCGCCGGGCAATGACCTGTGTGTATTGGGAACCGAAGTCGAGGATGATGATGGAGTCGCTCATGGCTTTCTAGTGATGTGAGAAAGCGCGCCTTTGTATCGGAAATGACCCGACTTTAAAAGAAGGAATGTCAGGATTTTGACACTTTTTTAAAATTATAATCATAATTAACTCAATAAAAACAGCTTACGAACATTAAACAAATCAATGTAAAAATCAAAACTCCTCGTGTGTACTCGAAAATTCATTTGGAGCACGGGTCGACAATCACAATGGGTCGGTGTTCGTAATGATTGATCGGACCTGGAGGTGAAAGAAGAGAAAAGCAAGGAATATCCAACATCTCAGAGTGGCACTTTTAATCCCTCCAGCTTGGCAATCTTTTTTTGGTTTGCATCGAAGGTGAGGAATTCGGTCGCCCCCAAGTGCAAAGCCGTCGCCACATGCAGGATGTCGAAGGCACGAACCCCTTTCGTCCAGGTACATTGTGCGGAAATCCTCTCTCCGACTGTCTGGGTCGTCAGCCTCTGTGCCCCCCTGATGCATCGCGGTTCCCTCCCCTCACACCGTCTTCATTGCCACAGGGTCCGGTCCAGATTTCGGAATTGGATGGCCTCGCTGATGTGTTCGGCGGAGATCATTTCCTCGCCGACCAGATCGGCAATGGTCCGGGCCACCTTCAAAATCCGGTCATGGGCCCGGGCACTGAAATTCAGCTCGTTCATCGCAATCCGCAGCAGGCCCTCCACCTCGTGGGTCAGCGGACAGTATTCCCGCAATTCCCGTGACCCCATGCCCGCATTGTTGAGTACCTTCCCCCGGCCCGCAAACCGCTCCTTCTGAAGGTGACGCGCCCGCATCACACGCTGCCGGATCACGGCCGAGGGCTCCCCGAGTTTTTTGCTGGAAAGATCACTGAACGGGACCGCCGGCACCTCGATATGGATGTCAAACCGGTCGAGCAACGGACGCGAGATTTTGTCCAGATACCGCCGGATCGACGAGGCACTGCCCACTCCCTTGGTGCCGGCGGGGCTCGGGTTCATGGCGGCAATGAGCATGAAGGAGCAGGGAAAGGTGACGCTGCCGCTCGCCCGCGAGATGTTCACCCGGTGATCCTCAAGTGGCTGCCGCAGTATCTCCAGGGTCTGGCGTTTGAACTCGGGCAATTCGTCCAGAAACAACACCCCGTTGTGGGCCAGGCTCACCTCGCCCGGGCGCAACTGGCTGGACCCGCCCACCATGCCGATATCCGAAATGGTGTGGTGCGGACTCCGGTAGGGCCGGGTGACGACCAGGGCCTGACCGTGGGGCAGGGACCCGGCAATGGAATGGATTTTGGTCGTCTCCAGGGCCTCCGTCAGGCTCAAGGGGGGCATGATGCCGGGAATGCGTTTGGCCAGCATCGACTTTCCGCTTCCGGGCGGACCGATGAGCAGGAGGTTGTGGCTGCCGGCGGCGGCGATCTCAATGGCCCGTTTCACGGAGTCCTGTCCCTTCACGTCGGCAAAATCCAGATCGTGCGGGGACTCCGTTTGAAACAGGGTCTCGACATTCTCCTCCACGGGCTTGAGTTCATGGCCGCCCTTGAGCAGTTCCGCCGCCTCCCGCAGATTGCGCACGGCATAGACCTCCAACCCCGCGACCACAGCAGCCTCCCGCGCATTCTCCACGGGGACCAGGATGCCGCGCAGGCCCATCTGACGCGCCTTGAGCGCAATCGAGAGGACCCCCCGCACGGGACGCACCTTGCCGGTGAGCGCGAGTTCCCCGACCGCAAAATAGTCCCCCACCGTGGGTGACTGCAACTGCCCCGTGGAAATGAGCATGCCCAGGGCGATGGGCAGGTCAAAACTCGGCCCCTCCTTGCGCACATCCGCCGGGGCCAGATTGATGGTGGTCCGCCCGGTGTGAAAATGGTAGCCGCTGTTGATGACGGCGGTGGTCACCCGGTCCTTGCACTCCTTGACCGCCGTATCGGGCAGGCCCACAACGACGATGGCGCAGTCCCCGTGTCCGGCATTGACCTCCACCTCCACGAGATCCGCCTCCACCCCGCTGACCGATGCACTGAATATTTTGGCAAGCATATCTGCCGTCTAAGACGCCGGAGACCGCCCCAAGGTTACAGGGCTTTTTCGGGCAGGCAGAAAAAAAAACCATCCCAGTCAATCATTGCCCCCGGGTCATGCCCTCGGGGTAACGCGCGCGGCTCATCATGGTGTCGTAGGAAATGATCCCCTTGGAATAAAGGTCCTGGAGACAGTTATCCATCGTGACCATCCCTTCCTTGCTGGAAATCTGCATCATCGACTCGATCTGATGGAGCTTTTTTTCACGGATGACATTCCGAACCGCCGGGGTGGCCACCAGGACCTCATAAGCCAAAACCCGCCGGGTCCGGTCGGTGGAAATCAACAAATCCTGTGAGATGATTCCCTGCAGGGCGTTGGCCAGCTGAATGACCACCTGATTCTGGGCACTTCCCTCGAAGACCCCCACAATTCGTTCCAGGGACTGGCTCACATTGGGCGAGTGCAGGGTGGCCAAAACCAGATGTCCCGTCTCGGCCGCCGTCAAAGCGGTGAGCATGGCATGATGATCGCGCATCTCACCGATGACAATGATATTGGGGTCCTGCCTCAGGGCATGGATCAGGGCCCGGTTGAAGGAGTGGGTATCGGTCAGGAGCTCCTGCTGGACAATGATGGCACGCTGGTTCTCGTGCACATACTCAATGGGATCTTCTATGGTGATGATTTTGGCCCGCCTTTCCTGATTGATCAGGTTGACCATATAGTTGAGGGTGGTGGATTTTCCCGCCCCGGTGGGCCCGGTGACCAGCACCAACCCGTTGGGTTTCCTGGCCAGTTCGTCGATTTTAGCCGGCAGCCCCAGTTCCTCACGGGTCGGGATGCGACGTCCGCAAAAACGGATGCTCAATTCGGGACTTCCGTTCCTCTTGTAGACGGTGGCCCGCACACGCCCCGCCACGCTGTGGGGCAGGGACACACACAATTCCCATTCCTTTTCAAAGGTATTGCGCTGGTCTTCGTTGAACAATTCCACCACAACCCCCATCAATATATCAGGGGTCAGGGGCTCATAATCGGCCATGATGATTTCACCATTGATCCGCAGTGCCGGGGGAAGACCGGCGATCAGATGCAGGTCGGAGGCATCATGGTCACTGGCGGCTTCGAGCCATTGGTTGAGCAGTTTTGAACTCATGAATTAAAGGTGCTCCTCCACCAGCCACGCCACCGCGTCCAAAAATCCGTCTCCTGCAACTGGCGCCGGGCCTCCTGCAAGGCCATCAGCCGGGGGTTGAGTTGGGCGGCTTGCTCATAGGAATATTCGGCATGGCCAACCAGACCCATGGCTTGCTGGCAACGCCCGGCCTGGAACCACACCACCGCCTGACCCGCATCCCATTCCAGGGCTTTTTGTATGGTCTGCAAGGCCAAAGCAAATTTCAGGTAATGGCTGTACACTCTGGAAATCAGCCACGGGACAAACCAGCTGCGGCCCGCCCGCTCCATGGCCTTGTTAAAACAAAAGTCCGCGTGTTTTTCCCGCCGCGCCAACTGCACATCCCCCCGGGCAATCCACACATAGGCGGTATCTCCTCTCTCCTCAATGGCGGCATCCGAAAAGGCCATGGCGGTCTTCAGGTCCCCCATGCGACACAGGGCCACCCCCTTGGCCGCCAATAGTTCGGGCTCATGGGGGAAACGCTCCAACGCCTTGTCCGCCCAGACCTTGGCCTCCCTGAATTCCCCCAGTTCAATGAGCATCTTGACCTGCGCCGTCCAGGCCACGGAATTCTCCGGATTATATTCCAACACCTTCGAATAGGCACGCAATCCCTGCTCAAAATCCCCCTGCTCATAAAATCGATGCGCCTCGTTGAGATAATAATTCTCATCCTTCAGGACAGGATTCTGTTCCTGCCCGTCCCCGAGGGAATCCCCAAATTCAAGATTATTGAATCGGCTCATTGTTTTTGCACCCTCCCAAACCAGGTTGGGTAGGGAACTCCAATCAAACGACTTTCCGGGACAAGGGCAATCTCCATCAAGGCAATACCAATCACCTGTTCACCAACGAACCTGTTCCTTATTCGAAGGGACTGCTCCGGCCAGACCAGACACCTGTCTGGGGGGACAATCAATCGGCCTTCCCGTGGCATGTCGGTCAGGGCGGGTGACGCATTGCCATTGACCGCAAAAACATCCCCGTGAAACTCCACCCGGTCCCCGGGCAAGGCCAACACCCGGTCCATCCCAAGGCCTCCATGGATCTGCACTTGAGCGAATCGTGATTGATGAATTTTAAACACAACCCACTCCCCGTGCCTCAAACGTGCGAGAGATTTTTGGGCGCGGATCACCTGGATGCCGTCGGCGGTTCTCAAGGGGAAAAACCAGCGATATTGCAGACCTTCAAACGCAAGCCAGTACACGATCCCCAGCATGACCATGACCAGCAATCCCGCCGCCAGCCGGGATTTCAACCGGACATTCTCACACGGCTTTTTTTCCTGAATCAGGCGCTTCTGATTCCACTCACGAAAATACAGCAAAAAACCCATTCCATGGACCATCAACGCCCCCATCAAAAATGCCGTTCCCACCGGCTCACCGATAAAACACAAAAAACCCGTCACACAAAAAATGTATCCTCCGGAAAAAACAGAGGCCGACCTCCACAATCCCATCCTGAAAACGGGCAAAACCGGAATGAGAAAACATATCAACAACAACAGGCTTCCTCGGATTTCCGGCGGGACCATGTCCTTTGTCTCCCATCCCACTTCACGCTTGAATGCATAATACACCGGACGCCACATTTTGCGCCAGAAACCGGCCCGGGGCGGATACAATTCGACGGAGGGTGAGGCCATACCTGTTTTCAACTCCGGTTGTCCTGTCGGACATCATATTGGACATCCTGTTCGGGTTCGTAAAACTCGGTGGTTTCGGTCTGGGATTGTACCGGGCCGACAATTTCCTCAAACAGTTTCACTGCATCCAGACACTTCCGCCCCTTGTACCCTTTGACATGGATTTCCACCAGGCCATCGGGGCCGATTGTGATGTCGTACTCGCGTTGTTTCATGGGATTCAGCTTTCCCAGTGGCGGACCTTGATTCGTATGGACTGGTTTTCATCCGTCTCCTCCTCGACCACATCATAATGGCGTGCCTGCATCCCATCGATCAGACGGCGGTAAATGTACTGTTGGACCACTTTCCTTCCGAGGGCCTCCCCCCGGCCTCTCAACTCCTCCTCTGTGTAACCCTCCCCGCTCACACATAAACCGGCCTTCCCTCGTGCATCCCTTGAGAACACAATCGTCACCCCATCCCGCGAAACCCGGATTCTCTGGTCCCGTCCCAGGGTCTCCGTCACAATCTGGCTGCGGGGCATTTCCAGGGTCACTTTTGAGACGTTTTTCACAGAAGCCTGCTCCTCGGTCGGGGCGGAGGTTTCCTTGACAACCACATAACCGCTGGAGGCCGCCGCCGCCAGAATCGCCGCACTGAAAGTGGGCCACGCCGCAATCACAACGGGAGTGAGGATGCAGACGGCGCTCATGGACGGGTTTCCTGTTTCATCGTTTCAGGGAATTGGACAGTCCCGGCCCACATTCCTCACGCAAAATTATGAATCTTTTGCCACCCCCTCGCCCCCGCTGTATTGACACCTCAAAATTCAATCTTCCGATGGTCATCCCCGCCCGTCTCACGGGGGACACTGGCATTCCGGGCGCGGCCCTCGGCCCAATGCCTCAGACGGCTGATCTGTTCATCCATGGTCCTGGAAAGCGGCACCGTCTGATGAAGGGCCTCCATAACGTATTCGGTCCGGATATCCTCCTGTGCGTAAAAGGCATCATAGAGGGCACTGTTGATGGCCTCTTCAATTTCCGCCCCGCTGAAGTCGTGGCTGGCACAGACCATGGCCTCAAAATCAAAATGCTGCGGATCGCGCCCCCGTTTGAGCAGGTGAATATTGAAAATTTCCGCCCGTTCGGCCTCATTGGGAAGATCGACGAAAAAAATCTCATCCATCCTTCCCTTGCGCATCAGCTCGGGGGGCAGATGCGATATGTCATTGGCCGTGGCCACCACAAAGACGGGCGAGGTCTTTTCCGATAGCCAGGTCAGAAATGTCCCGAAGACCCGGGCCGTCGTTCCCCCATCCGTGCTGCCCGATCCCTGCGAACCCGCAAAGGCCTTGTCAATCTCATCCACCCACAGAATCGCCGGGGCGACCGACTCGGCCACGGCAATGGCCTTGCGCACATTTTCCTCGGAAGACCCCACCAGACTCCCGAACATCCGTCCCATGTCAAACCGCAGCAGGGGAAGCTGCCACTGGCTGGCCACGGCCTTGGCACAGAGGCTTTTTCCACATCCCTGCACACCCAGCATCAGAATCCCGCGGGGGGCGGGAAGACCGAAATCACGGGCCTCGCGGGTGAAGGCACTTTCACGTTTGCGCAGCCAGTCCTTCAGGATGCTCAGGCCCCCGACATTCCCAAACGTGTCGGAGGAGGGATAATATTCCAGCAGCCCGTTCTTGCGGATGATCTGCCTTTTTTCCGCAAAGACCTCGTTCACGTCCTCCCCGGTGAGGCGCTCATCCTTGACAATGATCTTTGCAAAGACGTTTTCAGCCTCGTTCAGGGTCAGTCCCAGCGCGGCCTGGATGAGTTTTTCACGACCGGTGTCATCCAGCGCAATCTGCACGTGTTTGATCGCACGCACATCCTCGACGATCCGGTCCAGCAACGCGGAAAGTTCCTCACGGTCCGGAAGGGGATAATTCAGAACGGTGATTTCCTTGTCCAATTCCCCGGGTATTTCCAGGACCGGTGAAACGATGAGGATGGTCTTGAAACTGTTCTTCAGATGGATCGCAATATCCTTGAGTTTCCGGATGACGGCAAAATTGTTCCGGGTCAGAAACGGATGGAAATCCTTGAAAAGATACAGGGCGGGATCGACCTGCTCAATGACCTGGTCCAAGGCCACGAGAGGGTCCTTGGTCGCGGCGTTGCGATGTTTCTGGGATTGGACCGAGGCCCCGGCCGGAATGATCCCGGTGGTAAAACTCCATTCGAATATCCTTTTCTGACGGCGGGCCGCAATTTCCAGAAGGGTGTTCTGCACCCGCTGCTCCTCGCCGCTGACAATGTACAGGATCGGATATCGCGCCCGGATGAGCGTCTCGATCTCTTCCGCAATCTGCCCGGCATTTTTGATCTCGTTCATTCCGCCTCCTGCAACGGTTGGGGTGCCATTTGCGGACGCGAGTCGGATAACCGGATTTCTTCCAAAAGGGCGGCCATGGCAGGGGTCAGATTATGCACCAGAACAGTGCCATCCTCCAAGATCAAAAATTCGGAGTGCAGATTTTGTGGGCCCGGTCTGCCGGGGGTTTTCTTCGCATTCATGAAATCAGCCTCAATCCATGGGTTTCTGCTATTTGCATCGCGGCATTTGCCTCGGCGGCTGAAACGCCCCCGCGGAGTTCGGCATGCTTGAAGGATTGCCATCCCGGCCAGAATCCGGTCCGCAGATTGATCGCCACACCGGGCAATTCCTCCGACAACCACCGGGCCACGGGGGTCCAGCAACATCCGACATGCCCGGGCATGACCAGATGCCGGATCACCAGTCTCCCGGACCGATGCGCCCACCGGAGATTCTCCTTCAAAATGGCGGTGTAATTTTTGATCCCCGCCAGCCGCTCCGCACAGTGGTCATTCCCAAATTTGCAGTCGATCAAAAACACGTCAAATATCCCCTGAAGCCATTGCTGCGCCCATGCCGAAAAATGTCCGTTGGATTTGTAAATGAGTGGGGCCGACTCCGGCAGGACGGAGGCCATCTCCAGAACAGTGTGCAGATGAACGGTGGGCTCCCCTCCCAGAATCATCAGGGAACGCGCCCCCGCCTCCAGGGCTTTTTCTGCCTTGGAAACCAGGCTCCCCACATCCGCGATCTCCCCGCCACGCGCATTCCAACTTTGCGCCCCGGTGATGCAAAAGGAACACCGCAGGTCGCATCCGCCAAAGGCAATGGCATAAACCGGGGCAAACAGGCGCTCGTCGGATACCTCGGTCTGGGCGGAAAAAAACCGGGTCTGTGTTCCGGCACCGCACGGCCCCCTCTGCCCGGTGCTCCGGCTGACCCCGCACTCATGACGACAGTACCGGCATTCCGAAAGCATGGCCACTGCCTGCGGCAGACGTTCCCGGGCCCGTTCACGGCGGTGGATCAGATTCACGGTTCCAGTCTCCGGATACGGCTGCTGTGAAGGCTCTGGGCGGCAACCTTCAGATTTCGACGCCAGCGGATGGAGAGATAAACCCATCCCGCGGCACCCCCGAAAATCGATGCCACCTGCATCAAAAGTGTGGCGATGGAAAAACCGGAAAGGAGCACCAGCAAAAATCCCAAACCGATCATGATCAGAAAAAGTTTCCGCAAGGTCATCGGCCAGCATCCCATCAGCAATACCTCCTCATCCCCGTACATTCGCACCCAGGCCATCATCAATCCATAACCAACCGGGGTCATGCCGGTGAAAGCCCACGGACTCTTTCCAAGAAGCAGGAGCGCCATCAACCCCGCGCAGAGGGCCACAATGAGGGCATACGCCAACAGCTGTCCCGTACTCCACCCGGCCTCCAGGCGACGGCCCAAGGCCCAGACGAGCAGCGCGTTGAAAAACCAATCCATCAGGCTCCCGGGCAACAACCAATAGGTGCCGATCTGCCAGTACGATCCCTGCCGGAAAAGGGCGGGGGTCAGGGATAGGCTGAGATGCAGATTGATCCCGATGACTCCCAACACAAGTGATGACACATACAATGCCAGGCTCAGGATCAGAAGCATCCGCACACCGGGCCCCATGGATGTGAAGAATGGGTTCATGGGGGTTTTTCGATTCCTTCAAATCACGGGATCAGCCGAGGATTTTTTTCCACCAGGGTTTTGAGGGGCGGGATTCCTCCTTGATGGCCCGGCCCACCCGGGGGCGGAGGGTGGCGGGTACCACGGTCTGTTGTGCATCGTGACGGATCAGCTCCTCAGGCGTCCGAAATTCCAACGACTCCTGCCGGGCCTGCACGTCACCCTTCAGCCCCTGCCCGGATTCCTGTTGATGCTCCAATCGGTGTTTTTGGGGGTCTTGTGGATTCATAAAAACCTCACTGGTGTTTATCAAATTCAACCGCGAACGCCCGGCGCGCACGGTACAATTTGCCCCGGATGGCATCGACTGTCTGACCGGTCACCTGGGCCACCTGTTCGTAGGAAAGCTCTTCATCGGCCACCAGCAACAACAGAATGCGGTACTCCTCGGGAATGGCATCCAGGGTTTTCTGAATCGTTTCCCCCAGTTCCCTGATCTCCAAAATCCGGTACACGTAATCGTCACCGGTCACGGAATTCTCCCAGACCTCCTCCACGGCATTGCTGTGAATGGTCCTTTGGTGCCAGGCCGAATTGAGATTTTTACAGTGGTTGATGGCAATCCGGTAAAGCCAGGTCCGGATGTCTGCGGTCCCCTGGAATCGTTTGCGGCTTTGAAAGGCCTTCACAAACACATCCTGGGTCGCATCCTCGGCCCGGGTCGGATCCCCCAACATGCGCAAACAGAGATAATAGATGGGACGGTTGCACGCATCGAAAACACCGCCCCAGGCCTCGGGCTCCGCATAATCAACCCGGGCATTGTTTTTTCCGGAGGGCGTCACAGGTTGATCAGGGGGTGTCATGAGGCGATCCATCAACCATTGGACAGGGCACCCCCAAAAATGTCACGCGCGGAAAACATGGGCCTGCACCCTCTGATATTTCACATGTCAGACCGCGGCGCATCCATCATGTCCGAGCGCAACGGCGATACAAATGCGAAAGAAAAAACTTCCCCACAACTTGCGGCCAGAAAAAGGAAACTGTAGATCAAGCGGCGCCGCCTTGGGTCACATTCCCCCCCATTTGGCCATGATGACAATCCTCTCTTGACCGGAATCCGTGGTTTGTTTTGCCTGGGGGCACAGAGGGCGGCACGGCGCAGCTCTGACCGAATTCGTGACCACTCCAAACCAACCTCACGCTCTTGATCGGCCAGGGTCGGTTCACCGGGGCAGCACAAGCGGGACTTTGGGTCCCGATGCGGCAACGGGAGGACGGGCATCCCGATCCGGGCGATGGCGGCGGGAGTCATGTCGGGCGCTGACAGCCTTTTTCACCTCAGCCGCCTGAAAAAAAGGGCCAGCCCCGCCGCCGCCGTCAGGAATATCCCCAGGGTGGTGACACTCAAAATCAGGTCCCGCACATCCTTGTTGCCGATGAAATGGAATTTGTGCAGCCCACTGAAGAGGTTGGCCTCCCACTGGCGGCGGTTGTCCGTGTGGCGCGTGACCGTTCCGGTGACGGTGCTCACATACACCCGCGTGCCCTTCCCATCCGCGCAGTCGAACCGGTAGACGGGCAAAAGGCGGAAGATGTTCAGGTATTCGCCATTGAATGCCGTCAGATACGCCGTTTGCCGGACCGGGGCGCCTCCCAGAAAGTCCGCCGCAATTTGCGCCGCATACCGCCCATCCATCGCGTCCTCCCTCCGTCCGTCCACCGCACTCACGTAAGCCGGTGGAGACTTGGAGGACATGACCACCTGGTACCAGGGCTGGCCGTCGATGGAACGGATTGACAAACCCGTCACAGGCCCGGCTCCATCCGGAATGTTCCCCAGCGCCTGCGGCGGCACACGCACGGCCTCCAGTCCCAACGCCCGCGTGGGCAGGGCACGGGGCGGCGGGTTCTGGGTGCGGGTCATCAGGTTGTGCAACAGCCCGCTGCCGGAGGCCATCAGCACAAACACACAGAACACCACGCCCAGTCTCCGGTGCAATTTGCGGAGGAATTCCGGGCGGCCTTTGCCGGTCACCATTTCCATTCGAACCCTCCGTAGAGCGCGCGCCCATCCCCGGAATAAAACTGCGCGGAATCCGCCCCGGCCAGGTTGGGGGCCATGTTGACGGTGGGGATATATGTTTGATCGGCCAGATTGCGGGCCTCCACAAAAAGGCTCCAGCCGGATTTCGATACATACCCGGCCTTGTATCCAAAAAGCACGTACCCCGGTGCCGAGACGGTATTGGCATTGTCCACCCATTGCCTCACCGGAGACCATTCCACGGTCGGTCCCGTGTAGAATCCACAGGGGTGGACGTATTGCAACTCGGCCTGAATCTGGTGCTCCGGCAGCGCGGCAATGGTGTTGTTCCCAAAGACCGGGTCGTTGTCAAAACGGAAATCGTTCCAGTTGTAAACCGGGCGGAGATACATCCGGTCCACCGCTCCTCCCGGGCCCTCGGTCTCCGCAATCCCGCGTATGAGATCGATTTCAAGGCCGGTTTCAAAGCCGCGATGGATTGTTTCATCGGCATTGAGGGTCACCGACGCACCCGTCGGCGCGGTGTAGATGAGCAGCTCATTTTCCACCCATGAGTTGTAAAAGGTCATGTCCCACGCAATCCGCTCCCAACGCCCCCGCGTGCCGATTTCAACGGTGGTGGCCGTCTGGGCCGCCACGGGATTGATGGCCCGGGCCGTGGCGGGGGGAGGGGCCACAAAATTGGCGTTGGCCAGGTCCCCGGTTGTCGGCGCTTCAAAGCTGCGCGTCACATTCATGTAGGCCTGGCAGTCCTTATGGAAATCGTAGAGCAGCCCCACGGTCGGATTGAGGCCCGTAAACGTGAGGGCCTGCTGGGAAAGCCCCGGAAAGGTCCGCTCCACGCGTCGGCTGGCATAAACCGCCTGCACGCCCGCCAGCAAGGCCAGGTCATCGGCAAGTTCATGGCGGTTTTGGATGTATCCCTCGATGTTGCCCGATTCAAGCGTGTAATCCCCCAGCCTGACGGCGCGGTTGCCCACATTGTTGACGAAGCGATTGTCCGCATTCTGCTCATAGCTGACGCGGATCCCCGTCGTCAGTTCATTGCCGTTGCCCCACAACTCCCCGTGGTGCCTGTAATTGACATCCGCACCGACATCATGGCTGGATTGGTCGATGACGATGAAAATGGGGTGGTCCAGTTCCTTGTACACATAAAAGACCGAGCCGTTGAGTTCGCCCTCCCCGAGTTTGACCGTGGTCTTGCTTTCGACCCGGAACAGGTCAAGATCGCGTTTCTGGTTGCCCGCCGTGCTGCCGGCGGCCGCCTGCCGGGGGTTGGCATTGAACTGCGCCCGGGTCAGCGTGCCGGGCAATTTTGATTTGCTTTCCAGAGCCGTCACAAAAAAACGGGTCTCCACATCCTCCGAGAAACGGTAACCGACATTGGCAAACAGGCGTTGACTGGATTGCTCGCTGTGCTGGCGGTAGCCGCCCAGTGAAAAATGCGTCAGGCTCGCATAATAATCGGCCTGACCGGCCACCAGTCCCGAGGAAACCTGCCCCCTCAGATAACCGTAGGTTCCCGCCTCAAACCGGGACTGGATTTTCGGGGCGTCATATCCGGTACGGGAAACATAGTTGATGGCCCCCCCAAGATATCCGGAGCCGTATTGCAGGGCGTTACCCCCACGAAACACCTCCACATAGCGTGCGGCCAGCGGTTCAATCGTCTGCATGTCAAAAGAGCCGTCCGCCAGGTTGATGGGAATGCCATCCTGCATGACTAATAGGCCGCGTCCGTGAAAGTTGCGCCCGATGCCGCTGCCCCGGATCGAGATTTTGGATTCCTCAGCCCCGAAGCGCGACTGGACAAAGACCCCGGGCACATACGCCAAGGCATCGCGCATCGTGGCCGCACGGCCCCTGAGGTAATCGTCCGCATCCACGACGGCCACACCGCCGGGGATCTTATCAAGCCGACGGCGCACTTCCCCCAGGGAGGGCACGGTCAGCGGATGTGATGAATCCGGGGCAGCGGTGACGACGACTTCGGACAGGGTCGCCGGGGGGGTGTTGGTGGATTGGGTTTGGGAATAGCAGAGGTTGAGGGTCAATAAAAGGAAAAGGGCGGACAGGTGTTTTTTCATGATTGGTAAAATGGGTTGAAACAAATTGTGAATGGGTGACGGCACTCCATGGAGTGCCCGGCAAACGACAAGAATGCCCACGGCAAAAAAACGCCATGGGAAATCCGACGGGGGAGGTTCAACCCATTCGGGGCGGGCCCGTCTCGGGGGCGGAAACAAATTGCGCGCGAAGAAGGCGGGGCATTTCAACAACGATGAGGGCGGAGCAGGCGTGCGTCAAACCCACCACCGCCGCCTGTTCAAGGTTCTTGTCCTTTTTTTCGGCTTTCAGAAGAGTTTCCGAGGTGTCGGACTTTTTGGCGGACTCAATGTTTTTGCACATCTGGCAGGGATGCTGCCCGTCAAAGGTTTCCGCCACGGCGACGACAATTCCCGACTTTTGTGAGTAATCAATGAGCATCCCGGCCCAGGCCACCATTTGAAGCGTGTACCGGGGCCCGCCGCCGATCGAAAAGAGCGCCAGAAAAATCATCGACAGTGAAAGGGTCCGCAACATACCGGGGCTTTTCCTATCCAAAGGGCTTCGAATGTCAAGGGAATTGACCCCTCTCAGGAATTTCCACCCCCACCGCTCCTGGTTTTCGTACTTGTACCTGAAGGCCTCCACCTCGGCCCGGGTCGGACCCCCAAAAATGTCACGCGCGGAAAACATGGGCCTGCACCCTCTGATCTTTCACATGTGAGACCGCGGCGCATCAGACAAAGAAGTTTGGGAAGCCACAGATACGCACGGATGAAATTGCCGATAGGCATTTCAAAACTGTCCCCGATCATCCGTGTCCATCCGTGTTTGATCCGTGGCTGAAATATCTCTTCAAATCTGCGGATGGCTCTCTCAGCTGTCCGCAGGAGAATCCCCAATGCCGCTCACGCCTCGAAAGACTTGCCGCAGCCGCAGGAACGTTTGGCCTGGGGATTGTGGATTTTGAATCCGGTATCGGCCAGTGTATCCTGATAGTCGACCTGGCAGTCCTTCAAAAACACCATGCTCGCCGGGTCCACCACCACGCGGGCCCCGTCGTGTTCCGCCACAAAATCGTCCGGACGGGGCTCATCAAGCTTCATGTTGTACTGGCGCCCGGAACAGCCGCCGTCCTCGACATAAACACGCAAAGCCCGGTGCAGGTCGCCATCCTTCCCGGAAAGCATGGAGCGGACCTGTGAAAAAGCGTTTTCCGTGACGGTGATCATGCCCCCAACCTAACAGAGCCTCCCCCCTCCGTCAATGCCACGCCCCCGCGGATCCGTCACCCCAAAAAAGTGATTGCCGCCAGGGACCCATTGGCTCTTATCTGTTGCCATGACAGAGTCCTCGGCGGCCATCACCAAATCCAGCGGATCCAACCTCGCCTTCACCTTCGCACTTTTGCCCAAAAAGGTCCGCAACGGCATGGTCGTCTATTACGCCTTCTGCCGGGTCGTCGACGACATCGCCGATGACCCGCAAAATCCCGTGGACCTCAAATTGCGCCAGCTGACCGAATGGCGTGCGGAAATCGGACGCTGCTATGCACGTCAGGCCCAAACCCCCCTGGGGCGCGACCTCCAAAAACTCATCACCGACGTCCCCTCCATTCCCCGCGATTATTTTGAGGAATTGATCAACGGCGTGGAAATGGACCTGAGTATCACCCGCTACAAAACCTTCGACGAACTTTACCGGTACTGCTACCGCGTCGCGTCCGTCGTCGGCCTGACGAGCATCGAAATTTTCGGATGCACGGATCCGAAATCGCGCCCATACGCCATCGAACTGGGCCAGGCCCTTCAACTGACCAATATTCTCCGCGACATCAAAAAGGATGCCGAAAACGACCGCGTGTACCTTCCTGCGGAAGTTCTCGCGCAATTTGCGGTGACTGAGGCGGACCTCTTTCAGGCACGGGAATCGGAGGGCTATTTCAAAATGATGGATTTTCTTTCGGAAAAAGCCGAAGGATACTACACACGCGCCGTGGAAAACCTCACGCCCACGGACAAACCCCGGTTGATCGCGGCGGAAATGATGCGTTTTGTCTACCACGACCTGCTCGTGACCCTGCGCCGCCAGCATTATCCCTCCCTCCGCAAAACCATTTCCCTGAGCAAGGCCCGCAAATTGCAGCTCATGTGCAAGGCCTGGATCCACTCCAAGTTCTAGGGCGCCCTTTGGGGCTGCCTTCCCACGTCGGATGGATACAAAAGGGTCATTTCCATGTTGTTCTGTGGGATTCTGTGGCTAAGTTTTCAGTGTGACCTCCCCGCGTCCCCCTTTTTTCTTTTGGCGCATCGTTCTGACCGGACTTCTCACCGGCCTTGTCGGCGTGGCTTTCCGTCTGGGCTTCACCTGGATCGAATCCTGCCGCACGCAACTGGCCCACACTCTCCAGCCATGGGGACTGGCGGGCCTGCCGATCCTGATGGTTCTCTGCACCGGGTCCGTCGTCCTGGGCGTGTGGCTGGTCCGGCATTTTGCGCCGGAGGCCAGGGGCAGCGGCATTCCCCAGGTGAAACAAGCGGTCGAAACCGGGTCCGCACTCGCCACGGCCAATGTGCTTTGGGTGAAATTTGTCGGCGGCCTGGTCGCCATCGGCGGGGGCATGACCCTCGGACGCGAGGGGCCGACGGTGCAAATGGGCGCAGTCCTCGGCGATGCGACGGGAAAATCCCTCAAACAGGGGTCCGCCGACCGGCTGACCCTCATCTGCGCCGGGGCCGGGGCGGGACTGACCACGGCCTTTAACGCCCCGCTGGCGGGCATCATTTTTGTCATCGAGGAACTCCGGGGGAAACTGGACCGCACCACCTTTTTTGCGACCTTTCTCGCCTGTGTGCTGGCGGACTCGGTCACCCGCCTCTGTCTGGGCCAATCCGCCTACTTCATTTTGCCCGCCTACGGCGCCCCACGGATGGAGTGGCTTCCGCTTTTTGCGCTCATCGGACTGGCGGGCGGATTGTTCGGGGCCTTGTTCAACCGGTGTCTGGTCTGGGGTCTGGACCTGTTTCAGGCCGCCGCAAAACGGTTTCCCGTTTACGGGATCACGGCCCTGATCGGGGTGGTGATTGGACTGACCCTCTGGTGGAACCCCGTGGTCCCCGGCGGAGGGGAAACCCTCATGAACCAGATTCTCCAGAACGCCCTGGCCACACGGCTGATTTTGGTCCTGATCGCGGTCCGTTTTACACTGACCCTGCTCTGCTACAGCACGGGAGCCGCCGGGGGGATTTTCACCCCGCTGCTGATTTTGGGCGGGCTGACGGGGCTGCTCTTCTCGCATCTGGCCGACGCCACCGGAACGGTCGGTTTTTCCGAACCCGGTCTTTGTGCCCTCGTGGGCATGGGCGCCCTTTTCTGCGGGTCCGTCCGCGCCCCGCTCACGGGCATGATCCTCCTTGTTGAAATGACCGCCGACTACGCGCTGATCCTCCCCCTGCTGACGGCCTGTCTCTTCGCCTACGGCGTCACCGAATGGCTCCGCGTCCCCCCCCTCTACGACACGCTGATGAACCGGGATATGAAACGGGACATTCCCTGACATGACCAGCGGCGGGGGCGATGGGGTCCGACAGGCTTGATCCTGGGCGTGGAGGAGACTTTTTCACTTCATCCCTCTCCCCTCGCTTGAATCGGCGGAGGAAACCGGTGTGGAAGCAAGGATCCGGGCAGTGAGCGTGTCTATCCCCTTGGAGGCATATTCGCTGAGGGGATAAATCTGTCGTGCCTCCAAATACCAGACCAGGGCCGAACCCCATTGCGCCTTCTGCTCGTATTCCCGGGCTGTCTTCAGGGCCTTGGCCAGGTCCGCCGCCTCGGTGACGGATTCGGCAAGTGAACGATTGAGCTTGAGGTCATTGGGCCAGTTTTTGGAGGCGATTTCCAAGGTTTCCCAGGCCCCGTATTTGTCCCCGCGTTTGCGGAATTCCTCGGATTTCACACCGGCCATCTCGACTCCCTCGATCTTTTTGAGCGCCTCCTCCAGCTTGCCCACACGGGTTTTGTCCTGGGCCAGGGCCAGGCCGAACTTGAGCTTGTTCTCAAAAATCGCCCGCCAGTTTTCCTCCATGTACAGTTTGTCAAACTCCTCGGTGGCCTGTTCCTTCTGATCGGTCTTGTTGAAAAATTGCTCGCTGGCCCTGGTCAGTTCCGGGTTGTTGGGCCAGATGTCGGCTGCCGCATAAAAATACTTCTGGGCCTCCTCGATTTTTCCCTGCTGGACCATCATCCGGGCCAGGCCCAGGGTAAAATTGCTTTTCTGCCTCCCGGCATTGACCATGGCCATGGCCTTGTTGAAATCAAAATCACTGGCGGTTTTTTTGAGTTCCGTGATCATTTTTTCGGAGGCATCGTAGTCCCGGACCATGAGCATGCTTTCCAGTTCCCCCATTTTGCGGAGATACTCGGAAACCTTGCGTTTTTGCTCGCGCGGGATCGTCTGGAGTTCGGGCAAAGACTGGCTGAGCATAAAGGCCGCCAACAACCGCTCGGAGGCCCCGGCGTGTTCGTTGGAGGCATATTTGAAGCGGAAGGCATCCAGTTCGACCTTCGATTGTTTCATGGCTTTGAGGGCGGCATTGTACAGGGCCGCCATCTCCGCAGGATAATCCCCGTCGGGATAGACGGCCTGATACAGGTCGGCGGCCAGAATGGCCTGGTAAAATTGCTGGTTTTGAAAAAGGTTGGCGATGAACTGGCGGAAATCCTGCCGTATCTGGATGTCCTTCTGGATTTTTTTCGCTTCATTGATTCCCATTTTGGCGGCCGATCCCAGCCGCCTTTCCTCGTAACGGGTCACCATATAGGCCGCCGCCACGGCAGCGGTAATCCGGGATGGTTCAAGGGCGGACCCCCCGCTTTCACCCTGCGTGGAGGGTGGATTGTTGACCACCGTCGCCCCTCCCGCGCCGGGATTCGCGGAAGGCGGAGGGGTGTTGGCTTTGGGCGTGGTGGCCCGGTTCGCCGCCACCGTCCGTGCCTCGATGGAGGCCATGGTCTCACTGGACCCCTGATCGCGTTTGAGCTGCTCGATGGTCCGGTCTATCCGGGCCAGTTCCGCATTCATATCCAGTGCGGCCCTCAGACGGTTGGCAATGTTCCGGCTGACCCCGTCATCGATTTCATTTTTGGAAAGCTCCAAAAGCTGATCATAATACCCGCCCAGATTCCGCGCCTTCGGAAGTTCGGTCCGGATGCGCTCAATGGTCCCCACATACTTTTCCACGGGCAGCGTCCCCATCTCCTTGCTGTTGGCATAGGCCTCAAAAAGGGCCAGGGGCAGGCTCTTGAGGCTGGAGGTGGTGGCCAGCGTCGGCATCAGCGCCGTGCGGATATCCTCCACGGCCATGGTGACATTGGTCTGACCCGATGCATCGGACGAACGGGGCGCCGGGGTCGCTTCCGGGGCAGAGGCCGGAGTCGGTTTGGATGCGGAGGAATCCGCTCCACTGCCGGACATGGGCGGATGCACCTGTGCAAACAGTCCCGGGAAACAGAACCCAAAAAGTATCAGAACCAAAAGCATGTTCCGCATTCTGCCATTTCCAAATTTCTCCTGCTGGGGAGCGCGGGCGCCCTCGTCAGTCCTTTGCGTCAATAATGCAGAGGTGCAAAAAAGCTGCCGTTGAAATTGAAGGCGTAAATTCATGGGCTTAATCCTTGGTGAGAGATTCGGCAACGATCAGACCGTCGGCGGCGACTTTGACGGTCACCCTGAATTCCTGACCCTTGTAAAAGGTCGTATCCACGGCGGGTGGAAAGAGGACCGGCAGGAGTTTGCCGCTGCTTTTGTCCTTGAAAACCATCAGCCTCCCGGTGGTGGGATTGTAACCCAACTGTGCATTCACCATCCACACTCCGTTGTACCGGTTCCCGACATGGGCATTGGGGTTGGCCTGAAAATCAACCGCCGGGAACAACTGACTGGCGGCGGCGCGGGCCGCAGATGTCGGGCCGGTATCCCCACCCTTGCGCATGATCAGAAATATGATCCCGGCCACCAGGATCAGAATCACCACCCCAAGGATTCCAAAGGCCACCTGATTGCCACGGTTGCGGCCGGCCTTGATATCCTCCAGTGTGACTTTTTTTCGGGTCACTTCCGGTTCTGGTTTATTGTTTTCCTGGGTCATAAAATGAGTGTTTCAACTGGTTTTCCACGGACGGCGCATACTGCCCCAGTTCCGGTCTTGGCTCAACCCTTTGTTATCGGTTTTTTCGGGTTCTTTCCCAGGGGGTTTGGACGGTTCCTCAAGGACAAAATCCACCTTCAAGCGCCGGATTTTATCCCAATTCTCCAGTTCCAAAATGCGTCCGTCGGTATCCCCGCAAAAGAGATACACTTTCCCAGTTTTGGGATGCCGGAAAAAATATCCCCCGAAGTTCGTGGCCTGAATAACGTCAAAATTGGGCGTGGGGGCACTCCCGAGATCACGGCATACCTGATCAACAAACAACCCGTCCTCATTGACAAATCCGAAATATCCGCGTGAACACCCCACCCCGATGATTTCCCCTCCCGACTCGTCTGGCATCTGCACCTGGCCGATAAATCGTTGAACGCCAAACAGGTCGCCGGGTTTGGAGAGCCCCTTGCTCAAACCGAATTCCAGGGCGATCCGCGGGTACCGCCAGATGACTTTCCCGTCCTTGCGGAACTTGTAGAGGCCTTCCTCCCCCCCGCCGACCCGTGCTCCATCGGGGGAGGGCAGACTGGCAAGTGTGTAAAACTCCTCAAAATTCGCCTTTTCGGAAGGACAGGTGTCCACCCGGTTGGAATACTTCGCCATTTCACCGGCATTCCCAAACAGGGTGAAGTCCGGGGCCACGTCCGGCTCGGGATAAACCGGTACCCCGGTCCCCTCAACCTTCGTGGGTCTGAATAGTTTGCGCCCCATCAGAAAAACGCCCCCGTTAAAAAAACCGCTCCCAAACGCATTCATGGGCTGGGGATGATAACCCCGGTCGAGCACTCTCAATTCCTTGGAATTGACCATTCCATCCCCGTTTTTATCCGTCCACGAAACGGGCATTTTGACAGGCACGCCCCACCCCGGCAGGGAAAATCCAAAATACGCCACGGGTTTGAGTTCCCCGGCCTCGACCCTGTAAATGCCGCCAAATCCATCATGGGCGTAGGACTTTCCGCCCATACTGGCAAATTCAAAATTCTGCCCCATAAACCCGTATCCCTGCAGCCCCGACAGACTCCGCTCCCGGGATCCGGGCCGGAAGACCACGGCATCGGGTCGCACCTCCCCGGTCTCATAATTGACGATGAACCGCGTATAATGCAGATACACATTTTCGGGATTGTTCGGATCGGCGGTCATGCGGGCGGAATAGGCGGTCCCTCCCATGAACTCCTTCAGATACCCTCCGGTTCGGGCCTCCCAGAGGCTGAAGCGTTTGGGACAATATTCCTCTTCTGCCACCCACAGCCGACCTTTTTCATCGACGGCCATGCCGACGGGGTTGCTCATGGCCCGGGGATCGTATTTGCCCACTAATTTCCGTCCTCCCGCAAAACCTATCTTGCCCAAGGGGGCCCCTGACGCATTGAATTTTGCAACGGTCATGCTTGTCCCCCGCTGGCTCACATACACGGTTCCCTCGGCATCCACACAGACCCCTGAGGGCTTGATCAACGCAGTGGCCAGGGTTCGGGGGGTCTGACTTTTCCCAAGGTCAATGGCCATCAGCTTTTCCCCGCTGGTGGTGTAGAGGGTCTGGCTCTTGGAATCAATCCCCAATCCCCGTGGGGCTTTGACATTGAAGGAACCAAATGGTTTCCCTGTCTTTTTTTCAATGGCCAGTATCTTGTCCTTGGTGAATACCGCCAGATAGAGGGCGGTCTCGTCACAGGCGATGCCGGTGATGTTTTCTGTATTCTTTTCATCCTTGAGCAGGGAGACCATCCAGCTCGATTTTTTATTCTCAAATTCAGCCCGTTCGCCATTCTCAATGTTGTAACAATACAGGACGTCCTTTTTGTTGCCCTCCCGCGTGGCTAGGTACACGAGTTTCCCATCGGTGCAAACTGCATACCCGCCCATCATACCGCCCACCCCCCACTGCTTTTGATCTTTTTCATTCAGACAAATCAGGGCATCCCCTGCTTCATTTCCATTCCAGAGAAGAAATTTGTGGCCCTTGCCATCCACGGCAATGCTGATCGGATTTCCATGGTCCCCACCCCAGCCGCCCTTACCATCGGCGGTCCGCCAGGAGGGGGTTCCGCTATTCATCACACTGGTCACATACCGGGGTTTGATCCCGGGATGGGTCAGCAGGCGGGCCTGATACTTGCCAGGGGCGACCTTCTGTCCCTTGGCATCCAGATAGTCCCAAGTTTCGGTATGTTCCCCGGCTTCACGCTCCTCACGGGTTAAAAGCAGTTTCACCATTTTACCTTCTTCATTGTAAATGCCCATGCTGATAAATCCGTTCTCAGGCAGGGTGTACTGGAAACTGACCTTTCCCTCTTCCGTGGTGGTCATCAACTGCGAAAGGGTCTGGGTGTTTCCCTTTCCGGTCGCAGACTTTGCAACTACCTGCCTTTTCTCGCGGTCGGCCCTCTTCTGCGCCCACATCTTTTGTTCTGCAATCGCAGGTTCCACCTCACCCAATGTCAAAAACCGGCCTTCACCCCAGCCTTCTGTCCCTTCAAATTGAAAGGCACCGCGTGTAATGCACTCGTAAAAATGATGCACGAGGACACCCCGCTCATTGCCCCAGAGGGGCTGAAGGGTCATCACCCATTTGTCCCCGGGATTGGGTGGCTTTTCAACCCCCATGGATTTCCAGGGAATTTTGGCCTTCATGATGTAGCCGCCCTCCACCGTCGCAAAATACAGTCCGCTCTCTTCCAAGGTCAGTAACTTGTTCTCCTTGTAGTCCATCCCATACCGCACATCCACTGCGGACATCTTCCACTGGGCGAAATACCACATGGTCAGATGCACGACCTTCTTCGTGTTTTTGATGTGACCATCCACCGGCTGGGTCACGGAGGAGTCCGCAACAAAACGGATTTGAAAGGCGTCCCCATTCCATCCGCTGAAAGCTTCCAACTTGGGATTGATCTTATTAACCATCGGCGAGTCATCCCGGTACTGGGCCGCGATGTAGAGGTGATCCGAATCATACGCAAAAGCCATCCGCACCGTGAACCGGTCCTTGAGGGTCACATCTTCATAGAGGTCCATAAAGAGTTCCGGCTTCCAATCATCCAGATTCGGTTCCTTCGTAATGTCCTGCCCGGTGAGCGCCTCCACGGCCGGATAAAGGTTGATGAAGTTGAGCTTTTCCTCGGGCTTAACCTGGGCTTTTGCATCGGGAGGTTGGGCAAAGAAAACAATAATTGAAAAATGAAAAAAAAGTAAAAATAGGTAATATTTTAACATGCACAAAATAACTTATGGAATTTCGATTAAATCAGGAACAGAACCGATTAATACTTTTGGTCCCTCGTCACCATCGATAAGAATGCCGGTACTCACACGACAATCCCATTTCCCAGACTTAATTTTTTCATCAAGCACCTTGGAGGCGCTTGTTTTTTCAAACTCAGTAATGCAAATAAAATCTTTTAGAGAAAAATTTGCATCGAAAATATAAAATAAATTTTTTGAATCAATTTTGCTTTCAGAAATATCCTTCAAAAGTTGGCTTTTATCAATTTTTCCATAAAAAACATATTCTTCACCATATTTGTTGTCTGGTTGGCTCCAAAAATTCAGCACTAAATATGGAATACACGAATCAATTTTAATCTCATTCAGCTTTTTAAAAAGCAACTCATGTGAATTTTTTGGTAATGCAAAATTATATTTAATACTAATTTGATCATCTGTTTTTGAATATGAAATTTTAATCGGTCTTAACATACTGTCTTTGTTCATGTAAAATCTGTCAATTTTGCTCATTAAAACTCTTCTTTTTTCACGCAAAAAACCGTCAAAATATCTTTGATATTCACTTTTTTGCTTAAAGAGGACACGCGGTCTACCAGGCACTAATTCAGGCACTGACCGAGGCATAATCATTTTTTCTAGGACATAACTACCATAGTTATTTAAATCTAAATAGTTATCAGTATCAATTAGAGTCCAATTAAAACCAGAAATTTTTGATATATCAATTAGCAATCCTAACAAATCTCTTGATTTATTATTTAAAACAGAATAATTTTTAATTAAATCAGAATTTAATGATGTAGTTATTGCTATAATATTATTTTGATTATCCATTATTCTAAAATACTGCGGAACTTTTTCATTTTTTAAAGGACTCTTGATTTCATCAATAAATACAGTAAAATCTTTTTGTTTAACTGAAATTTTTTTTCTAGACGTATTAAGAATGATGACATCGTCCTTGTTTTCAATATAAATTTCTGGACAGTTTTCTTTTAAGTAATTAATCGCTTCACTTAATGAGTTAAACTTTTCAATATCTAATTTAATTTTCTGTTCTTTTGAATTAATTATACAGTTTACGGGGGTTTGAAATTTAACAGATAAAATTCCAGTAATTTCAGAAAGATAATAATCTCTAACTTCAGCATTTGAAATTATACAAGAAATACAATAGCACATAATCAAACATAAATAATTTTTCATATAGTTAAATTATAAGTTTTGGTAATATAGTATAAAAAAATTTAATTTTGGGGATGTTGTGTATTTCCCCCATCAGTTGCATAAAAATGATTTGGATCAGCACTACCAGTATATCTCCATGTACCACTAAAATATACACCGTCAACACCTGCCCACCAAGTACCTGCGGTACCAGGTTTCGCTGGGGAGAATACACCATTACCTGAATTATTACCAGTTAATTCCACAGTAATAACGCTACCGTTATATAAAGTATGAAATGCAGGATTTGTAGGATCTCCAGTGCATCCTCCATCTGTTTGTAGTCCTCCTGGAAGATAAATTGGACTTCCTAATTGATCATAAACAAAGCCAAAAAAAGAATATGTTATTAAATTTCCTGAATGCGGATTCGAGCCTGCTGTGCCTGTTGGCATCAAAATATATGCAGGGATCCTGACATCGCCAGTTGCACGTCTTGTAAAGGTTCTGTTCAGAATTGAAATGACAACCTCAACCTCCTGATCACCCGTTGCACCACTTGTCCCTGTTGCCGTTGGAGAAACATTAACAACTGAAGATATTTCACCTAAAAAAACAGAAGTTGCACCTGTTGCTGTATCCAGTTGGATTTGGGAGCTAGTACTCCAGGCAAATGTAGGTTGATTATATATCAGAGCTGGTTTGACAGACGCAGTTATTGCGATGGAGGTATTGGCACCGGGCGTGAGATTGGATCGAAATAAACTGAAACTATTTGGGGAAAGGTTAATTTTAAAAATTGTCAAATAAATTGTTGCGGTTCCCTGTCCGTACCCTCCCACCGTAACCGTGACTTCCTTGTCTCCTATGGTGCTGGAATCGGATGTGTAAGCGTGTGTTGTTGAACTTGACGATCCGCTGACAGTCCCGCTCCATTGAAATGTTAAAAGGCCCATATTTATGCCCCCGGTAGAGTTTTGAAAGCCAGGTTCCGGTTGAGCACAATTAATCTTAGCTGTGAAATAGACCGTATCCCCGGCCGCATGCATATTGGAAGTGACTCCTCCGCTACTCGTTTCAATACTGACCGAAAGCTGGGGTATGGATGAAAATGCTTTAATGCCTGTAAAGGCTACCACAAGCAACACAATTGTCATTTTTTTATTTTTCATATATCTTTTGTTTTGAGAATGATAAACCGGACACATTTCAACTCGTCAATCTTGACGGACTGATCCCCATCTATTTTCAACTTCTTATAAGTTTCCAGATCAATGGCCGATTGGATTTTTCCTTTCAATGCTTTGACTTCAATTTTAACGTCCTGTTTCGGTACGCAATAAAGCAGTTTTCGGCGATGTTCCTCTCCCCGTTTTTCATACAATGTGTTTTTGACAATCAACAAAAAATCCTTTCCGCCAATCCACATCAGATACAAATCCGGTTCTCCATCAAAACTCGCAAATCCCCCTTCTTTGTACGGAGGCCCCGTCACCGGCACGGCCCTGAAAAAAATTGCCTCATTTTTCCGGATGAAGGCATTGATTTCCAATATCTTTTTTTCCAGCTCTGGCATCATGTCAAGCCCTCTGTAAAGTCCCTGCGGATCACTGGCATAGCTGAAATACTTGATCGACTTCGCTCCTCGTCCAATCGCCGAATAAATGACCTGTTCAATTTCATCAGGAACGATGGGTCTTCCATTCCCCTTGTGAATGAATGTTTCCACAATCAATCCGAATGGCCTGTAAGCAACGGCTTGTTTCGCGTTGTTCAACGACCAATCCTCACGTTTGATGAAATTGTCAGTAAAGGAAAACTGACGTGAATAGGGCGCAATTTGAAAAGCGTCTGTAATTCTACAATAGATGTTGTAGCCATCAAGAACTGTTGCGGAAGTGCAGGCATAAGTGGCCACAAGCTCCTCCCTGTCTGCCGCACTCAACGCGTATTCGTTCAGGACTTTTTCAGCGCAAAAACCCGGTTTTTTTTGATCTGCATCAATGCAGGTGACATCGATTTCATTTTGTCTGATCAGCCTCTTCATGTCCAATTGAAACCTGATACGGGTTTTGATATCCTCATCCTTCAATCCAAAGGCGTCTATGCTGAAAGCCTTCAGGGGTTTGAGTGCTGCAAATCTTTTCTGGCTGGCAGTATCAATCTGAATCAAAAGATACGTTTCCCTCAGGCTTGAGCCCGCATCAACTTCCACAAGGGTTTTATCGGCCACCTTGAAACTCGAAAACCCTCCGGTTTCTTTTCCATTGAAACTGATTTTTTTAATGCCTTTGCCTTCCCTGTCCTCAACGGCCATCAAAATCTTTTTTTGATCCAAGGTCGGTGCCACTGACCTGATTTTCAGCCATTGCGGCTGATATGGGGGAATTTGAATTTCATAATCTTTTCCTGAAACTCTTAATTTGATCAGTTTCCCCTCGGCATCCATCCAGGAATTTTCAAGACAAAATTGAATACAGGCAAATCCCATTGAGGCGATTTGTTTTTTGGGATATACTTGACTCCAGACAACATATTTTTTGTCGCCTCTATACTCAATAGATTCAATTTCCTGGGCTTCTTTTCCCTTATTCTCAACATATATTTCAAACAACAGGTTTTTCTCACCCGAATAGGTGTCTTCCCATTGAGGATGAAAAATGATACTGGCCTTTGTTTGCTCTCCAAATGCCGGAGGGATAAAAAACAAGGCAAGGGAGACAAATACGACGGCTTGAGTCATGACATCCGCCTCCAATTCACGACGCAGGAGAGTCCAGCGGGAAACGATTGGTCCCCCGGACGGTGTTTGCTGGCTGTGCGATGTGTTTTGCATGGCATTGCTTAAAAATTCTTCTTCCCCTCGGCGACCGGGGTCACGGTATTGGCAGCCACCGGGGTTGGTTCCACCTCATCCAAGGGCACATCCACACCCGGCTCTCCTTGCACCGCTGCCGACTGGCAGTTGGTTCCGCCCGGCGATTCCATCGCCTGCAATTTCTGCGCGTTGAGTTCCCCCTGCGTGGGGGCACCGGCCATCGTCGCCACCACTTCATTGTTCAGCACCATCGGCACGGCCAGGGGCATCGGCGGGTCGTTCTTAAAGACCAGCCTCTTCGAGAGGTCCAAGGGCACATGCAGCTCCGCCCCGAACCGCGTCCCCGCAAACCACGATTGCACCCTCGCATACACCATGTTCCAT